>DFMR01000002.1 GCA_002376325.1 Proteobacteria bacterium UBA3588
TGGCGGAGCTGGGCGCGCGGCTTGAACCGCTGGCCGGGCGCGGCAAGGGGCTGGAGAGCTGCCATCGGCGCTGCGTCGAACTGATCGCGCTGCTGGCACGGGTCGGCGCCGAGGCGGCCGACGATTACGTGCACTGGTATGAGACCCATACCCGGGCCTTCACCATCAATCTGACGCCGCTCGATGTGGCCCCCATGTTTCGGGCACAGCTGGAGGCCAAGTCCTGCGCCTGGGTGTTTACCTCGGCGACCTTGGCCGTGGGCGAGCAGTTTGAGCATTTCACCCATCGCCTCGGGTTGAACGAGGCGCGTACGCGGCGCTGGGACAGCCCGTTCGACTTTGCGCATCAGGCGCTGCTCTTCGTTCCGCCGGAGATGCCGGAGCCGAACAGTCCCGGTTACACCGCGGCGGTGGTGGCGGCGGCGCTTCCGGTACTGGAGGCGAGCCGCGGCCGCGCCTTCCTGTTGTTTACCAGTCATCGCGCTCTGCAAGAAGCGGCGGANNGGCAATCCGTTCATGGAGTATCAGCTGCCGCAGGCGGTGATCA
This sequence comes from Proteobacteria bacterium UBA3588, assembly GCA_002376325.1. Taxonomy (GTDB): domain Bacteria; phylum Pseudomonadota; class Gammaproteobacteria; order Thiohalomonadales; family Thiohalomonadaceae; genus Sulfurivermis. Next base: position 548 of record DFMR01000002.1, read on the forward strand.
CGTTGAAGCAGGGGGTGGGGCGGTTGATCCGCGACGTCAACGACCGTGGTGTGTTGGTGCTGTGCGATCCGCGCCTGGGGACGAAGGGCTACGGCAGGGTATTTCTGGCCAGCCTGCCGCCGATGTCGAAGACGCGCAAGCTGGAAGTGGTGCAGCGGTTTTTCGGATTGACCGCGGACGACACGCGGGAACCGGTGCTAGGATAGAGGGCGCGTTTCGGTAAATGTCTGCAGTTGCGCGGGCCCGCCATTTGCCGGCGTGATTCGACAACGGCAGCAGCCATTACAATGTACAACGTAGGGGGTAGTCATGAGAAAAGTGATCGCAGGTTGTGTTTTAGCGGCGGGGCTTGCCGGTGCCGGCGTTGCCTACGCGGATGCGGGTTTGGGGATCGGCGTAAAGGCGGGGACGTTGGGGGCGGGAGTGGAATTGACCAAGTCGATTTCACCGTCGTTTAACGTGCGTCTTGGTATGAATCAATATAAGTTCACCAGCTCCGGGACNNGTGCAGGAGCGTTATCGGCTGGCGCCGCGCGAGCATGCGGCGCTGGTATTGCCGATGGTGGATGAATTGCTCGCGGCGGCGGGTTTGACGCTGTCGGCGTTGGATGCGGTCGCCTTCGGCCGCGGTCCCGGCAGTTTTACCGGCGTGCGCATCGCCGCCAGCGTCGCCCAGGGACTGGCGTTTGCCGGGGAGTTGCCGGTGATCGGGGTGTCGACCCTGGCGGCGCTGGCGCAGGGCGCCTGGCGCGAGTTCGGCTGGGAGCGGGTGGCCGCGGCGATCGACGCGCGGATGCATGAGGTCTATTGGGGGTGCTGCCGACTCGGCGCCGGCGCGGTGATGGAGACCGTCATCGGGGAGGGTGTATTTGCGCCGGCCGCGACCCCCGCGTTGCCGGAAGCCGGCTATCACGGTGTCGGCAGCGGTTGGGACGCCTATGGCCCCGCCCTCGATGAACGTCATCATGACCGTATCGTCGGGCGCTCCGCCGGTGCTTTACCCCGTGCTCAGGATGTTGCCCGTCTCGCCGTCGCCGCCTTTGCCGCCGGGCAGACGGCAGCACCGGATCTCGCTATCCCGGTCTACCTGCGCGATCAGGTGACTCACCAACACGCCGGACAAGCCTTGCCATGGAATTGAGAGACAACCCGCGTTTGCTTGACTCCTATCGCACCGTAAAGCTGCTGGGGAGCGCGGTAGGCGTCAGCGTCGTGCTGTATGGGATGGTGGTGGAATTCTGGCTCTGGTCGCAGCCGGCGTTTCGCGGTTATGTGCATCCCTCCGCGTTGCGCTACGTCCGGCCGATGATTATTACCCTTGCCGTGACGTTGCTGTTGCTCGCAGGGTGGGTGCGCGGGCGGCTGTTGGGAATCGGCAACGCGCTCGATGTCATGGTGACCCAGGCGATGGTGCCGCAACAACGCGCGCTGGCGATGATGCGCGCCGCGGTCATCGGTTTTGCCATGTGCGAAGGGGCCGCGCTGCTGGGACTGTTGCTGTTTCTCTGTTCAGGCCGCCGCTGGGATTTTTACGGATTGGCGGGGATGACGCTGCTCGCTTTGATACTGCGCTTCCCCAGTTATCGTCAATGGCAGCGCTGGTACGGAAGCCGCAGCAATATCAGATAGCGCCGCTGGTGCGCAGCAGTTTTGCGATGGCTGCGGCCAACAGTCGGTAACCCGCCTTGTCGGGGTGCACCTCATCCGATTTCAAGGCGCGGTCCGATTCGATGCGCGGCAGTACCTCGTCTTCCAGCGGCAGCCCGAATTCGTCGGCGATCTGGCGGTAGAATCCCGCATCCCTCACCCGAAACAGCGTCGGACTCGGTACGCCGATCAGCAGCACGGCAATGTGTCGGCTGCGCGCCAGTTGGATCATGGCCTTCAGATTGGCGATGGTCTGCCGCCGGTCGAGTTTGCGCAGAAGATCGTTGCCGCCGTGACAGAGGATCAGTAGATCCGGGTGATATTCGTCGAGTACCTCGGGCAGTCGCCGCAGGCCTTCCGCGGTCACCTCGCCGGGAACGCCGGCGTTGACGACGGTACGGCCGATCATGCGTTGCAGCTGTGCCGGGTAGCTCTGGTCGGGGCGTGCGCCGGTGCCGTAGGTGAGGCTGTCGCCGAAGGCGACGATGAGGGCATCGTGCGATAGCGGCGGCAACACCGGTGCATGTGTGCCGCAGCCGGCGACCGCGACGGCGAGCAGGACGCAACAGAGGCGCGCGAACGGGCGCGACATGGACAGCGTGTTACCAGCAGTATCGAAAATCTGAAGTCTCATCGATTGACCGCGGGATACGGGAAGTCACAATGGCGCACAGGTTGCTCCGCATGGATTCCCGCCATCTGTCACGTGGTTGAATTTCCTGTTTTGACTGTTGCGATGGTTTGCCGTGTCGAGACGCTTTGTCAGGCCAACAGCAGCTTTTCCAAGATGCGCTGGTACATGGCGCTCAGATCGTCCAACTCCCGTAGCGCTACGCGTTCGTCGACCTGATGAATGGTGGCATTGAGAGGACCGAACTCCAGCACCTGTGCGCCGGTCGGTGCGATGAAGCGGCCGTCGGAGGTGCCTCCGGCGGTGTTGACGTCGGTCGTGATGTCCGCGCATTCGCGAATGGCGCTGCGTGCCGCATCCAGCAGTTCGCCGGCGGCGGTGAGAAACGGGTTGCCCGACAGCGACCAGACAATGTCGTAGTTCAGTGGGTGGCGGCCGAGAATGGCCTCGACGCGTTGGCGCAGTTGCTGTTCGGTGACCTCGGTGGAAAAACGGAAATTGAACATCACCTCCAACTCGCCGGGGATCACGTTGGTGGCGCCGGTGCCCCCGTTGATGTTGGATATCTGAAACGTCGTCGGCGGAAAGAAGGCGTTGCCCTCGTCCCAACGCTCGGCGCACAGCGCGGCCATGGCCGGCGCGAACAGGTGGATCGGATTGGCGGCGAGGTGAGGATAGGCGATGTGCCCCTGCTTGCCCCTGACGGTGAGCGTGCCGTTGAGCGAACCGCGCCGCCCGTTCTTCACCACGTCGCCGACGGCCGCGGTGGCGGTCGGTTCGCCCACCAGGCACCAGGTGATTTTCTCGCCGCGCCGTTCCAGCGTTTCGATGACCTTGACGGTCCCGTCCACCGCCGGTCCCTCCTCGTCGCTGGTGAGCAGGAAGGCGATGGAGCCACGATGCGCGGGATGGGCGCCGATGAAACGCTCGCAGGCGGTGACCATGGCAGCGATGGAGCCCTTCATGTCGGCTGCGCCGCGGCCGTGCAGCACGCCGTCGCGCACGGTGGGCAGGAACGGGGGAAAGGTCCAGCGCTGTTCGGGGCCGCTCGGCACCACGTCGGTATGGCCGGCGAAACAGAACAGCGGTTCGCCGCTGCCGCGGCGTGCCCACAGATTGTCGACTGCGCCAAAACGCAACGCTTCGATGGTAAAGCCGAGCGGGCGCAGCCGTTCGGCGAGCAATGGCTGGCAACCGGCGTCGTCAGGGGTGACCGAGCGGCATGCGATCAATGCCTGGGCGAGTTCGACAGTGGCTGACATAGGTATATCCGGTTGCGTTTGGCGCGGCGCTATCAGGCTTTTCTGCCCAGGGCGTAGTTACCGCCGCCCTTGTTGGTCAGTCGGCCGTCCTTCACCAACTGTTCCAGCAGCTTGTGCAGGTTGTTCACGGTAACGCTGCGCGAGCGCAGCTGCTCTTTCAACAGGCTTTCGCTGATATAGGTTCGACCGAGCATCAGTTCGCGCACGTGGATGAACAACTCGTCCGGCGAATTGAGCAACTCAGCGGAATGCGCGGGCGACGATTTCACCGCAGCAGGTACCGGCGTCGGCGCCGGCAGGGGCGTCGGCGCGGGCGGGGGCGCACTCGGTTCTGACGTCTTGCTTTCGACAACCGCCGCGGTCCTTTCGGTCTTTTCGGTCTTCTCGGCCAGTTCGCGCAGTTCACGATCGATGGGCGTGAGCGATACTTCGTACTCCTCGAGCTGTTTGCTGCGCTTTTTCTGCAGATCGGCGAGTGCCTGGTCGGTGGCGGCCAGCGCTTCGTTGTGCTTGCTCACGATGAGCGCACGCATCTTTTTCAGTTCGGCGGCGCGCTCCACCGCCGCGCTACGTTGCGCCTGTTCCTGCTCTTGCTGTTTGCGCTGGCGTGCCAGCTCGAACAGCTCTTCCGAGGAAAGGTTATTGAGATCAATGGCCATATCGCTATCCTTGGTCTGCCACCGCACTAGGTGTTGCACAGTTTCGCGTAATCGGACTCGGAAAAACCAACATGTATCGTCTTGCCGTGTACCAGAACCGGGCGCTTGATGAGCGTCGGTTCCGTGAGCATCAAGGCGAGGGCCTTGGCGTAGTCCATGTCGCTGCGCTGTTCATCCGTGAGCCGGCGCCAGGTGGTGCCGCGGCGGTTGAGCAGGCTCTCCCAGCCGACGATGGCGGCCCAGCGTTCCAACTCCGCCGCGTCGAGCCCGTCGCCGCGCAGATCATGGAACCCGTAGGGCACGGCGTGCGCATTTAGCCACTGCCGCGCCCGCCGTACTGTGTCGCAGTTCTTAATGCCGTAAAGCGTCATCATATCCCTGTGAGCGCGTCGCCGCTCGCCCGTGCTCAGATGTCGCGCAGCAATTCGTTGATGCCCACCTTGCTGCGGGTCTTTTCGTCCACCTTCTTGACGATGACCGCGCAGTAGAGGCTGTACTTGCCGTCCTTGGAGGGCAGGTTGCCGGAGACCACCACCGAACCGGCAGGTACGCGGCCGTACATCACCTCGCCGGTCTCGCGGTCGTAGATCTTGGTGGACTGGCCGATGTAGACGCCCATGGAGATGACCGCGCCTTCTTCGACGATAACCCCCTCGACCACCTCGGAGCGGGCGCCGATGAAGCAGTTGTCCTCGATGATGGTCGGGCCGGCCTGCAGCGGCTCCAGCACGCCGCCGATGCCGACGCCGCCGGAGAGGTGGACGTTCTTGCCGATCTGGGCACAGGAGCCGACGGTGGCCCAGGTATCGACCATGGTGCCGGAGTCGACGTAGGCGCCGATGTTGACGTAGGAGGGCATCAGCACCGCGCCGGGGGCGATGTAGGAGCCGCGGCGGGCGGTGGCCGGCGGCACCACGCGCACGCCGCCCTCGCGGAAGTCGCGCGAATTGTAGTCGGCGTATTTGGAGGGCACCTTGTCGTAGTAGTTGGTGAAACCGCCCTTCATGAACTCGTTGTCGTTGATGCGGAAGGAGAGCAGCACGGCCTTCTTCAGCCACTGGTTGACGGTCCAGTTGCCGACGCCGTGACGCTCGGCGACGCGCGCCTTGCCGCTGTCGAGCAGATGGATCACCTCGGCCACCGCCTCTTTGACGTGGGTCTCCACGTTGCGCGGGGTGATCTCGGCGCGGCGCTCGAAGGCCTCTTCGATGACGTTCTTGATGTCGTTCATGGTTAGCTCCGTTGTACGTATTTTGATTTCGAATTCGGTGTCGCCGCGGCGCGGGCCCTATTGCTGCAATCCACGCACGAAGGCGGCGATGCGCTGTGCCGCTTCCACGCACTCTTCCAGTTCCGCCACCAGGGCGATGCGCACCCGGTTGGCGCCCGGGTTGCTGCCGTGCGCCGCGCGCGACAGGTAGCTGCCGGGCAGCACGGTCACGTGCTGTTGCGCGAACAGCTCGCGGGTGAAGGTCTCGTCGTCGACGGGCGTCTCGACCCAGAGATAAAACCCGGCGTCAGGTTTCTCCACCTTGAGCACCGGGCGCAGGATCTCCAGCACCGCGTCGAATTTGCGCCGATAGTCGTCGCGATTCTGCACCACGTGGGCCTCGTCCTGCCAGGCGACGAGGCTGGCGGCCTGGGTCGGCGGCGGCAGGGCGCAGCCTTGATAGGTGCGGTAGAGCAGGAATTTATTCAACACCCCGGCGTCGCCGGCGACGAAGCCCGAGCGCAGTCCCGGCAGATTGGAGCGCTTGGAGAGGCTGTGGAACACCACGCAGCGGCGGAAGTCGTCGCGGCCCAGCGCGGCACAGGCCTGGAGCAGGCCGGGCGGCGGATTCCGCTCATCGAAGTAGAGCTCCGAGTAGCACTCGTCGGAGGCGACGATGAAATCGTGGCGGTCGGCCAGTGCGATCAACCGTTGCAGGTAGTCGAGCGGGGCCACCGCGCCGGTCGGATTGCCGGGCGAGCAGAGGTAGATGAGCTGGCAGCGCTGCCACACCTCGGCCGGTACCGCCTCCAGGTCGGGCAGGAAGCCGGTGGCGGGCGTGGTGTTGAGGAACCAGGGCTCGGCCCCGGCCAGCAGCGCGGCGCCTTCGTAGATCTGGTAGAACGGGTTGGGCATCAGCACCCGCGGGGCGCGGCTGCGCTCGACCACCGCCTGGGCGAAGGCGAACAGCGCCTCGCGGGTACCGGCTACCGGCAGCACGTGGCGCTCCGGGTCGACGCTGCCGGCGGCGAGACGAAAGCGTGCGGTCAGCCACTGGGCGATGGCGCGGCGCAGCTCGGGGCGCCCCTTGGTGGTCGGGTAGTTGGCCAGTCCCTTCAGCTGCGCCACCAGTTCCTCCATGATGAAGGCCGCCGGCTGGTGTTTCGGCTCGCCGATGGAGAGGACGATGGGACGCAACGCCAGCGGCGGCGTGACGCCGGCCTTGAGCCGGTTGAGCTTTTCGAACGGATAGGGCTGGAGCTTGTCGAGGTCCGGATTCATCGCCATCGGGTACGGTTCGGCCTGTGGGGGCTGGATGGGTTGTTTTATGGTCAAAATCAGCTGGTTATTATAATGGGAGGCGGGGGCAAGCGTCCAACCGGAATGCACAACAATTCCCCTGAATCACGCGCTGCTCGGCGCTGGCGTTCCGCCGGACGGCCACGGAGGCATCATGCAGATCCATCACGTCAGTCTGATCGTCGCCGATACCGGGCGGGCATTGGCCTTTTACCGCGACCTGCTTGGGTTGCCGCAGGCGGAGCGGCCCGACCTCGGATTTCACGGCGCCTGGCTCGCAGTCGGCGACCGGCAGATCCACCTGTTGGAACTGCCCAACCCCGATGCGGTGACCGGCCGGCCCGAGCATGGCGGACGCGACCGTCATCTCGCCCTTGTCTGCGACGACCTCGATGCGCTGATCGCGCGGTTCGAGGCGGCCGGCATCCGCTACACCCGCAGCCGCTCCGGCCGCCCGGCGATCTTTTGCCGCGACCCGGACGGCAACGCCATCGAATTGATCGCTGCGGGGCGGCGTTGAAAAAAGGGGCATTTGCCGCGCGGGAGAGAGGGTGCCTGGAGAGTTTTGGGTCTGCTCGACCCGGTTTGTCCTCTTTCGCCCGGTATTCCCTCTGCTCTGCGGAGAGACTTTTCCCTGTCGTCAGGTCGCCAGCAGCTCGCGGATGCGCCCGGCCAGCTGTTGCATCTGTTGTTCGTCGTGCAGCGGTTGGTTGGCGGCGTCGGTGATGAAGAAGATGTCTTCGACGCGGGCGCCCAGGGTGGCGATCTTGGCGTTCAGCAAGCGCACGTTGCTCTCCATCAGCGCCTTGCCGATCTGCGACAACAGGCCGGGGCGATCCGAGGTGGTCACCTCCATGATGGTGCGGCTGTTGTTTTCGTCCTGCTGAAAGAGCACTTCGGTCGGCAGCGGGAAGTGTCTCACCTGGCGCGAGATGCGGCGCTGCACCTGGGGCGGTGCAGTGTCCGGGTGGGCCAGCAGGTCATAGAGGGTGCCTTCCAGCTCCTGGATGCGGTAGGCGTCGTGCACCGCTGCGCCGTCCTCGTCCAGCACGATGTAGGTGTCCAGGGCGTAGCCGTCGCGCGAGGGCAGGATGCGGGCGTCGGTGATGTCGAGGCCCATCTGGTCGAGGGTGCTGGTGATCAGGGCGAACAGATTGTCGCGGCGCGGGGTGTAGACGAAGATTTCGGTGCCGCCGCGCTGGGTCTGCTGGCGGATCAGGATCAGCGGCGCCGCCTGATCGGCGACGGTGGCGATGGTCTGGGTGTGCCAGGCGATCTCGTCGATGGTGTAGCGCAGGAAGTAGTCGTCGTCGAGCCGTGCCCAGAAGGCGTCCACCGCCGCCGGCGTCACCGACCGGTCGCGCAGCCGGGCGCGCGCCTCGTCCTTGGTTTCGGCGATCAGTTCGTCGGCATCCACCGGGTTGGCCAGGCCGCGGCGCAAAGCGTTGCGGGTTGCGGTATAGAGCTCGTTGAGCAGCGTTCCTTTCCACGAATTCCACAGCGTCGGGCTGGTGGCGCGAATGTCGGCGATGGTCAGCAGGTAGAGATAGTCGAGGTGGATGCGGTCGCCCATGGCGGCGGCGAATTCGTTCACCACCTCGGGGTCGCTGATATCCTTGCGCTGGGCGGTACCGGACATCAGCAGGTGATTGCGCACCAGCCAGGCGGTGAGCCGGCCGTCGTAGTCGGAGAGGCCGTGCTCGCGGCAGAAACGCAGCACCTCATTGGCCCCCAGCTCCGAATGGTCGCCGCCGCGGCCTTTGGCAACATCGTGGTAGAGGGCGGCGATATAGAGCACTTCGCGCTTGGGGATCTGCTCCATCAGTTCGCTACAGAGGGGAAATTCGGCGCGGTACTCGGGCAGCATGTAGCGGCGTACGTTGCGCAACACGAACAGGGTGTGCTCGTCCACGGTGTAGACGTGGAACAGGTCGTGCTGCATCTGGCCGACGATGCGGCCGAACGCCGGCAGGTAGGCGCCGAGCACGCCGAAGCGGCTCATGCGGCGCAGACCGTGGTAGATGCCGCGCGGCTGGCGCAGCAGCTCCATGAACAGGCTGCGGCTGCGCAGGTCCTGGCGGAAGGTGTCGTCGATAAGGTGCAGGTGGCTGCGGATCAGGCGGATGGTCTCGGCCCTGATCCCCTTCAGCCCCTCGTGCTGCGCCAGCAGCAGGAACACCTCCAGCAGGGCGAACGGGTAATGGCGGAAGACCAGTTCGTTGGTCACCTCGAGAAAGCCGTTGCGCGCCTGAAAGCGGCGGTTGAACGGTTCGATGCGCGCCGGTTCGTCGGCGTAGAGGATCTTCTCCTGAAACAGTTGCAGCAGCATCTCGTTGAGCTGGCGCAGCTCCGCCACGGTGCGGTAGTAGCGCTTCATGAATTGCTCCACCGCCAGAGTGGAGTTTTCATCGTTGTAGCCGAACAGTTGTGCCAGGGCGCGTTGATGGTCGAACAGCAGCCGGTCTTCACGGCGCTTGGCCAGGATGTGCAGGCCGAAGCGCACCCGCCACAGGAAGTTCTGGCCGTTGATCAGGCTCTTGTATTCGCTTGGGGTGAGGAAGCCGTGGCCCACCAGGTCGTCGAGGGTCTGGCCGCCGAAGTGACGCTTGGCTACCCAGCCGATCATCTGGATGTCGCGCAGCCCGCCCGGTCCCTCCTTGATGTTGGGTTCCAGATTGTAGGCGGTGTCGTGGAACTTGTGGTGGCGTGCGATCTGCTCCTGCCACTTGGCCTCGAAGAAGTCACGGGTGGGCCAGATGCGGTCGGGGCCGACCACCTGGCGCATGGCGTAGTAGAGCCCGGCGTCGCCGGCCAGCAGGCGCGACTCCATCAGGTTGGTGGCCACGGTGATGTCGGACCGGCCCTCCCGTTCGCACTCTTCCACGGTGCGCACGCTATGGCCCACCTCCAGCCCGATGTCCCACAGAAACAGCAGGAAACTCTCCAGCGCCTGGTGCAGCGCCGGCAGCTCGCCCAGGGGCAGCAGCACCATCAGATCGACGTCGGAGTGGGGATGGAGTTCGCCCCGGCCGTAACCGCCGACCGCCACCAACGCCGCCTCGCTCTCAGCGCCGTCCAGTTGCAGCCGCCAGGCCCGTGCCAGCAGTTGGTCCACCACCCAGGCCCGGCCGCGCACCAGTTGCACCACCGGGGCGCCGCTGAGGAAGCGCTGCTTCAGCACCTCGTGCGCCCGGCGCAGGGTGTCGCGGAACAGGGCCAGCGGGGTGGCGCCGGCCGCGAGGGTGGCGTCGAAGGCCTCGCCGTCGAATAGGACGTCTTTTTCCGTCATGAGAGGTTTTTCCGTGTGGGGTGAGCCGCTGCTGTGTCAGATGACTTCGCCCTGGCGCAGGGTCAGCACTTCGTAGCCGCTGTCGGTGACCAGGATGGTGTGCTCCCATTGGGCCGACAGGCTACGGTCTTTGGTCACCACGGTCCAGCCGTCGGGCAGCAGTTTGATCTGACGCTTGCCGGCGTTGACCATCGGCTCGATGGTGAAGACCATGCCCGCCGTCAGTTCCAGGCCGGTGCCCGGCACGCCATAGTGCAGCACCTGGGGTTCCTCGTGGAACTCCTTGCCGATGCCGTGGCCACAGTATTCACGCACGATGGAGTAGCCGCTGGACTCGGCGTGGTGCTGGATGGCGTGGCCGATATCCCCGAGACGGATGCCGGGGCGGACCATGCGGATGCCGACCTGCAGGCACTCGTGGGCGATACGTACCAGCCGCTCCGCCTTGATCGAGGGCGCCCCTACCAGGAACATCATGCTGGTGTCGCCGTGGTAGCCGTCCTTGATGACGGTGATGTCCAGGTTGACGATGTCGCCGTCCTTCAGCGCCCGATCCCCCGGTATCCCGTGGCACACCTGGTGGTTGATGGAGGTGCAGATGGATTTGGGGAAGCCGTGGTAGTTGAGCGGCGCCGGGATCGCCTGCTGGACCTTGACGATGTGGTCGTGGCAGATTCGGTCCAGTTCGTCGGTGGAGATCCCCGGTTGTACGTGCGGAGCGATCATCTCCAGCACTTCCGCCGCGAGGCGGCCGGCGACCCGCATCTTGTCGATCTCTGACGGGGTTTTGATGGTTACGCTCATGTACCGTTTCCTGGGGTAGGGGCTGCCCTTGGGGGGCGCGCGGCGGCGGTCGGGATCGGGCTCCAGGCCGCCGCCAAGATTGTTGTGGAACGGTGATTATGGTATAAAGCGCGGCTTTAATAGGCAAACCCGTCCCCCTTGGGGACATTCAAATCCACACACGCACCGGCACGGCGGTCGGGGTGCCCGGAAACGGGTCGATCGTCGGGGTACGTGGAGGTTTTAACCCTAGGAGTTAGAGAATGGCAAACGTTACCATGCGTCAAATGCTGGAGGCCGGCGTACACTTCGGCCATCAGACCCGTTACTGGAACCCGAAGATGGCCCCNNCCGGACGCCCTGTTCGTGATCGATGTCGGCCACGAGAAGAACGCCATCGCCGAGGCCCGCAACCTGGGTATCCCGGTGGTCGGCGTGGTCGACACCAACAACAGCCCGGACGGCGTGGACTATGTCATCCCCGGCAACGACGACGCCATTCGCGCCATCACCCTGTACGTGCAGGGCGCCGCCGATGCGGTTCTGGCCGGCAAGAGCGCCGCCGGGACCAGCCCGGCCGACGAGTTCGTCGAGATCGAAGAGGCCGCGGCAGAGTAGGGCTGCCGAGCACGAAGAGACAAGAAAAAGGGGGCCATGCCCCCTTTTTCGAATGTATCGCCGATTTATGCAGTCCGCACGGGCTGCCACAGCTTTTGAGAGGAATTCGAGATGGCAGAGATTACCGCTGCACTGGTCAAGGACCTGCGCGAGCGCACCGGCGCCGGCATGATGGAGTGCAAGAAGGCCCTGGTGGAATCCAACGGCGACATCGACCTGGCTATCGAGAACATGCGCAAGGCCGGTATGGCCAAGGCCGACAAGAAGGCCGGCCGTACCGCCGCCGAAGGCCTGATCATCATCAAGGGTGCCGCCGACGGCAAGCGCATGGTGATGGTCGAAGTGAACTGCGAAACCGACTTCGTCACCAAGGGCGACGATTTCCGCAACTTCGCCGACGGCGTGGCCCAAGCGGCCCTGGATGCCGGCGCTGATGATATCGACGCCCTGCTGGCCGCGCCGATGGCCGGCGGCATGAGCGTGGCCGATGCCACCAAGGAGATGATCGCCAAGATCGGCGAGAACATGAACGTGCGTCGGGTGGTGGTCTACAAGGGCGCCAACCTGCTGGAGAGCTACCTGCACGGCAGCCGCATCGGCGTGGTGGTGGAGATGGCCGGCGGCAGCAGCGAACTGGCGCGTGACATCGCCATGCACGTGGCCGCCAGCCGTCCGCAGTGCGTATCCGAAGAGCAAGTGCCGGCCGAGTTGATCGAGAAAGAGCGCGAGATCTACACCGCACAGGCGGCCGAGAGCGGCAAGCCGGCGGAGATCGTCGCCAAGATGGTCGACGGCCGCATCAAGAAGTACCTGAAGGAAGTGACGCTGCTGGGCCAGCCCTTCGTCAAGGACCCTGATACTCTGGTCGACGCCCTGCTGAAGAAGAATGGTGCCACCGTGGTCGGCTTCTCGCGCTTCGAAGTGGGCGAGGGCATCGAGAAGAAGTCCGTCAATTTCGCCGAAGAAGTGGCCGCCCAGGCCGCTGCCCAGGGTAAGTAAGCCATGGGAGCCGCCGCCAAACCGGTTCACCGCCGCATCCTGCTCAAGCTCAGCGGCGAGGCCCTGATGGGCAATCAGGGTTTCGGTATCGATCCCGAAGTTGCCAAGCGCATCGCCGGGGAGATCGCCGAGGTGGTCAAGGCCGGTGTGGAAGTCGGGTTGGTGATTGGCGGCGGCAACATCTTTCGCGGCGTCAGCCTGGCTTCGTCGGGCATGGACCGTGCGGCTGCCGATCAGATCGGTATGCTGGCGACGGTGATCAACGCCCTGACGATGCGGGATGCGCTGGAACACGCAGGCGTGGAGGTGCGGGTGATGTCGGCGTTGCCGATTCCCGCAGTGTGCGAAAACTACGTGCGCCTGCGTGCCATCCGCCATCTGGAAAAGGGACGAGTGGTGATCTTCGCGGCCGGTACCGGCAATCCGTTCTTTACCACCGACTCCGCGGCCAGCCTGCGCGGCATCGAGATCAACGCCGACCTGGTGCTCAAGGCCACCAAGGTGGACGGCGTCTACTCCGCCGATCCGGTAAAGGATCCGCAAGCGACGCGTTATGCGCGTCTCACCTACGACGAGGTGCTGGAGCGCAAGCTCGGCGTGATGGACGCCACCGCTATCGTGCTGTGCCGCGATCACGACATGCCGTTGCGCGTGTTCAATATGAACAAGGCCGGCGCCCTGAAGGGCATCATGTTCGGTGCGGATGAAGGTACCCTGGTCGAATCCGGAGGGAACGCATGATCAACGACATCAAAAAAGACGCGGAAACACGCATGAAAAAGAGCGTGGACGCCCTCAAGACGGAGCTCGCCAAGCTGCGTACCGGCCGCGCTCACCCCAGCCTGCTGGAACATATCAGCGTCGAATACTACGGCTCGATGGTGCCGCTGAGCCAGGTTGGTAACATCAGCATCGATGATGCGCGCACCCTCGCGATTTCCGTGTGGGAGAAAAACATGGTGCAGGCGGTGGAGAAGGCGATCATCACCTCCGATCTGGGCCTGAATCCCGCCACCTCCGGCACCCTGTTGCGTATTCCGATGCCGCTGCTGACCGAGGAACGCCGTCGTGAACTGACCAAAGTGGTGCGCCACGAAGGCGAGGGCGCCAAGGTGGCGGTTCGCAACATTCGTCGCGATGCCAACAACGACCTCAAGGAGCTCCTTAAGGCCAAGGAGATCAGTGAAGACGATGAGCGCCGCGGACAGGACGACATCCAGAAGCTGACCGATCGCTACATCATCGAAGTGGATAAAGTACTGGAGACGAAAGAAAAGGATTTGATGGAGATCTGAAGGCTGGGGCGAAGTGACGCTTTACAAGTGACAAGTTGCAAGATGAATAAGTCGCTGGCCGTACGGAGTAAACAGGGGTTCTCTTTCTTGAAACTTGTAACTTGCAACTTGCCGCTAGCCGATGACTGATTCAGAGTTATACGCGAGAAAACTGCCGCGCCATGTCGCCATCATCATGGATGGCAACGGCCGCTGGGCCCGCAAACGGGGGCTACCCCGCTTTGCCGGTCATAAAGCGGGGATGGAGAGCGTGCGCGCAACGGTAAAGTCCTGCCTTACCCACGGTATCGAATACCTGACACTGTTCGCTTTCAGCAGCGAGAACTGGCGTCGTCCCGCCGAAGAGGTGGGCCTGCTGATGAACCTGTTCATGATGGCGCTGGATCATGAGGTGCGTAAACTGCACAAGAACGGCGTGCGTTTGCGTGTCATCGGCGCACGCGACGCTTTCGCGCCGGAATTGCAACAGCGTATCGCGGCGGCCGAGGAACTGACAGCGGAGAATAGTGCGCTAACCCTGATTATCGCGGCCAATTACGGCGGTCGTTGGGACATCACGCGGGCGGCGCAGCAATTGGCGCAAGCGGCAGTGCGCGGTGAAATACAGCCCGATGCGATTAGCAGTGAGATGATCGAGGCACAGCTGTCGCTCAGCGGGTTGCCGGAACCCGATCTGTTCATTCGCACCGGAGGCGAACAGCGCATCAGTAATTTTCTGTTGTGGCAACTGGCCTATACCGAATTCTATTTCACTGCGATGCTGTGGCCTGAATTCGACGAGAAGGCGTTCGAAGAGGCATTGAATTCTTTCTCCCAGAGGCAACGCCGTTTCGGACGGACCGGCGAACAAGTGGAGAATATCCGCGATGCTTAAATGGCGCGTGTTGACGGCATTGGTACTCGCGCCGCTCGCAATTTGGGGCACGCTTGCGCTACCCGATTTATGGTTTGCGGTGATTATGGGCGTGATCTTCTCGCTCGGCGCCTGGGAGTGGTCCGGTCTGCTGGGGCTGCGCAGTTCGGCTTGGCGCCACCTTTATCTGGTGACATTCATCTGGTTGCTGTTGCTGCTGATCCTGCTTGGGCCGCAGGCACTGCGCGCGGCCTTGCTGCCGTCGGCACTGGTTGCCGTTGCCTGGTGGATTGCCGTGTTGCTGTTTATTCTGCGCTTTCCTGCGGGTAGCGCGCTCTGGACACGGTCGCCGCTACTGACCGCACTGGCGGGGTTGCTGACGCTGATACCGGGCTGGATAGGACTGGTGGCGGTTCGTCTGGAGGCCGGTCCGGTATTTGCCCTGTTGCTGTTGCTGATGATTTGGGGGGCGGATATCGGCGCGTACTTTGCCGGTCGCGCCTGGGGGCGGCGCAAGCTGGTGCCTGCAGTGAGTCCCGGCAAGACATGGGCCGGTTTTTGGGGTGGCATGGGCGCAGCGCTGTTTGTTATGGTCGTAGCCTTTAACGTGCTGCATGCTCCGGTTCATGTGTGGCTCCCGCTACTGGTGGTGGCGCTGATCGCCATAGCCTTTTCCGTCGTCGGCGACCTTGGCGAAAGCATGTTCAAGCGCCTCGCCGGGGTCAAGGACAGCGGTGCGATACTGCCGGGACATGGCGGCATGTTGGATCGTATAGACAGCCTGACGGCCGCGGCACCGTGGTTCGCGCTTGGGATATACCTATGGCACCGGATGGCGTAATTGGCATTACCGTGTTGGGTGCGACCGGGTCGATCGGTCGCAGCACGCTTGATGTGCTGGCGCGGCATCGCGGGCGCTATCGCATCGTCGCGTTGACGGCCAACACGCAGGTGGACGTGCTGTATCAGCAATGTCTTGACTACCGGCCGCGCTATGCGGTCATGGCCGATGCCGTCGCTGCGGAACGACTGGAGACGAAGTTGCGGGCTGTCGCCCCCGAGGTCACTGTGTTGTCCGGGCTCAAAGGGCTGGAGCAGGTGGCCGCGGCTCCGGAGGCCGATTATGTCATGGCGGCCATCGTGGGTGCGGCGGGTTTGCAGCCGGCGTTGGCCGCGGCAAGGGCGGGAAAGCGCATCCTGCTGGCCAACAAAGAGGCGCTGGTGATGTCGGGCCGGCTGTTTATTGATGCGGTGCGGCAGAACCGGGCTGAATTATTGCCCATCGACAGCGAGCACAACGCGATTTTTCAATGCATGCCGGCTGGGTTTGCCTCCGGACTGACGCAAGTCGGGGTACGGCGCATCCTGCTCACGGCCTCGGGCGGTCCATTTCGCGAGATGCCCCTGGAACAGCTCGGTGCCGTAACGCCTGAGCAGGCGGTAGCGCATCCCAACTGGAGTATGGGCCGAAAGATATCAGTGGACTCGGCAACCATGATGAACAAGGGCCTGGAGGTGATCGAGGCATGCTGGTTGTTCAACACCGTACCGTCACAGATACAGGTGGTTCTTCATCCGCAGAGCGTGATTCATTCCATGGTCGAATACGTCGACGGCTCGGTGCTGGCCCAATTGGGGAATCCGGATATGCGCACTCCGATAGCGCATGCCCTGGCATGGCCGGAGCGTATGGTTTCGGGTGTCAACAGTCTCGATATCTTCGCTGTGGCGCGTCTCGATTTCAGCAAACCCGATTTAGTGCGTTTTCCCTGTCTGCGCCTGGCGGTGGAAGCGATGGAGCAGGGCGGTACCTATTCGGCGATCCTCAATGCCGCCAACGAGATTGCAGTTAATGCGTTCCTCGAACGGCGCATAGGTTTTACGGATATCGCCGCTGTTATCGAGAAGACGCTGGAGCAGACCGCCTCTCATGAACCGTCGGACCTCGAAGTCGTTTTGGCGGACGATGCCGCAGCGCGTGCCGTGGCCGTCGGACACGTGGCGCAGTGCCGCAAGGTGAGTTGAATGATTGACTTCATAGTGACGCCTGTGATCTTCCTGCTAGCGCTTAGTGTGCTGATAGCAGTACATGAATTCGGCCATTTTTGGGTCGCGCGTCGCATGGGTATCAAGGTGCTGCGGTTTTCCATCGGTTTTGGCAAACCGCTGTGGACCTGGCATCGTAAAGGCGACGATACCGAGTATGCAATCTCCGCAGTGCCGCTTGGCGGTTACGTGAAAATGCTCGATGAGCGCGAGGAGGAAGTGGCGCCGGAAGAGGTGGCACACGCGTTCAACCGCCAGCCGATTGCGAAGCGGTTTGCCGTGGTAGCAGCAGGTCCGATATTCAATCTGCTGTTCGCCGTAGTGGCGTTTTGGGGCATGTTCATCCACGGCACCATCGGTATGCGTTCAGTGGTTGGCGATTTGCCGCACAATGGGCTTGCCTACGAGGCGGGACTCCGCACGGGGCAGGAGGTACTAAGCATCGGCTCCAGCGATACACCCACCTGGGATGCGGTATTGGAAGCCATGCTGCCGTACGCGCTGCGTAAAGAGGCGGTAACGGTCGTAACCCGGCAGGATGGAACGGAGCACTCATATAAATTGCGCCTGGACGATTTGTCCGGTGAAATCGATACAGCGAGTTTTTCCAAACAGATCGGCTTGGTTCCCTATGATCCGCCATTGCCCCCGGTGATTGACCGGATACAGGATAATTCCGCGGCTCAACGTGCGGGCCTTAAACCGGGCGACAAAGTCGTCGCCATCGACGGCACCGGCATTGACGATTGGGAACAGTTGGTCGAACATGTCCAGGCGAGCCCGGGAAAAATGCTGCAGTTTCAGGTGCAGCGTAATGGAAGGTTGCTGCAACTCTCCATTGAACCGGCACCAGTGAAATCAAAAAGTGGAACCATCGGCCTTATCGGGGCGACGGTCCGGGTCGACGAGTCATTGGCGGCGCAATTCCGGGCGAATTGGAAGCTTTCGCCGTTGGCGGCATTCCCTGCCGCCGTGAAGAAGACCTGGGATATGTCGGTACTTACCCTGCAGATGTTCGGTGAAATGATCGTCGGGAATGCTTCAGTCCAAAACATCAGCGGTCCCATTACGATCGCGATTTACGCCAAGGCGTCGGCATTTGCCGGGCTGTCGCAGTTTCTCGGATTCCTGGCGATAGTGAGCATCAGTCTCGGTGTGCTCAATCTAATGCCGATACCGGTGTTGGATGGCGGTCATCTTATGTTTTATATCGTTGAATCGATTACCGGACGCACGGTCTCAGAACGTACGGAAGCGGTGGCCACAAAAATCGGTTTGGCCGTAATCTTTGCGCTTATGTCCATCGCTTTATATAACGACATGGGCCGACTTCTGAGGGGCGGATGAAAAAGCGACACACAAAATTACTGCGCTTGCCGGCGCTGCTTTGTTCTGCAATACCGCTGTCGGCGTGGGCTTTTCATCCATTCGTGGTGAAGGATATTCGCGTCGAAGGCCTGCGGAGAATTTCCATAGGCACCGTATACAATTATCTTCCGCTAAAGCGCGGCGACACCGTCGACGATGACGCGTCGGTTACGGCCATTCGGGCGCTGTACAAAACCGGGTTCTTCAAGGATGTCGATCTGGAGCGTGCAGGGGATACGCTGGTTATTCACGTAACCGAGCGTCCGGCTATCGCGAGCATCAAGATCGACGGCAACAAAAACATCAAAAGCGAAGAGTTGCTGGCGAATCTCAAACGTATCGGGTTTGCCGAAGGCCGCGTATTCGATCGTTCCATGCTCGATCAAGTGGAGCAGGAGTTGAAGCGCCAGTATATGTCCATGGGACGCTACGGGGTGCGGGTCCAGTCGAAAGTGACGCCGGAGGCGCGTAACCGCGTAGCGGTTCGCATCGATATCTACGAAGGCGATGTGGCGACTATCTATCGCATCAATGTTATCGGCAACAAGGCCTTCAGCGAGCAGCAACTGCTGGACCAGTTTCAGTTGGGGCCGGCGCCCGCATTCTCGTTGTTCAGCGACAAGGATAAGTATTCGAAGCAAAAGCTTGCCGGCGACCTGGAGACCTTGCGCTCCTTCTACATGAATCGCGGCTACGTCAATTTTAAGATTGATTCAACCCAGGTCTCCATTACGCCGGATTATCAGCACATATACGTCACCGTCAATATCAGCGAAGGTGAACGCTACACGGTCAAGGATGTCGCGGTCGTGGGCGACACCATCGTCCCGCACGATGTGCTGCGCGGTTTGATTAGCATCAAGAAGGGCGATACGTTCTCCCGTAAGGAAGTGACGGACAGCAGTACGCGAATCAGCGACAGGCTCGGCGACGAAGGTTATGCCTTCGCCAACGTAAATGCGATTCCGACGTTGGACAAGAAAACGAAAAAAGTATCTTTGACGTTCTTTGTCGATCCGGGGCGGCGTATCTATGTGCGCCGAGTAAATGTATACGGTAATGCGAAGACCAAAGACGAGGTGATTCGGCGGGAAATTCGCCAGATGGAGAGCGCCTGGTTCTCGAACAAGGATATTAAGCGCTCGCGCACACGGTTGGAGCGTCTGAGTTATATCACCAACGCCACAGTGGAGACCCCGGTGGTGCCTGGCACTCCGGACCAAGTGGACGTCAACTTCAACGTCCAGGAACGTCCGGCATTCGGCAGTCTCAATTTCGGCGTCGGCTACGGTGACGTGCAGGGCCTAATGTTCAATGCCAGTGTCTCGCAAGATAATTTCCTGGGGACCGGTGAACGCTATTCGCTCAATTTCAATAGAAGTGCGGTCAGCAATCTTTATAGCCTTAGCGTGGTCAATCCGTATTACACGATGGATGGCGTCAGTCGTAGTCTGAACGTTTCCTATTCGACCGTGGATGCGAGCCAGGTTACGAGTATCGTCTCCTATTTGACCGACTCATACGGAGCCGGCATTGGATTCGGTATCCCCCTGTCCGAATATGATTCGGTCAATGTCGGCGCGAATTTTAATAATACCGTGCTTAAAGGGATTCAGAGTTCGGCCCCTACGGTGCAAGACTTTGTCAACAAAAACGGCTCGACCTTTAATGCGTATACGTTGAGCGCCAGTTGGAACCATGATACGCGCAATCGCTATCTGTTCCCGAGTTCCGGCCAGATAGCGACGTTGGGTGCCGAGATTGCCACGCCCGTCGGTGATTTGCAGTATTACAAGCTGAGCTACAATCAGAAGGTCTTCTTCCCCGTCACCAAGAGCCTGACATTCCGTGTTGGCGGTGAGTTGAGCTATGGACACGATTACGGCAAGACGTCGGGAAATTTGGCGCCGTTTGATATGTACTATGCCGGTGGTGCCAGCACCGTGCGAGGGTATCGTGCCAACAGCCTGGGGCCGAAGGACATAAACGGCAATGCGCTCGGCGGTAATGCTCGCGTATTGGCCAACAGCGAGCTGATTTTCCCTGGTCCGTGGAAAGATAAATCCATTCGTATCGGCGCCTTTGTCGACGGCGGCAATGTATACAATACGGATACGCAGAAGGTTTCGTTGGGCGATTTGCGCTACTCGACGGGTCTGACCCTGTACTGGCTGACTCCGGTAGGGGCCATGTCATTCACCGTCGCGAAGGCTTTGAATGCGAAACCTGGCGATTCGACGGAGGGTTTCCAGTTTACGATGGGTACTTTGTACTAAGGAGTTGTGCCATGAACAGAGTAATTGTCTCGGTATTGGCGCTCGCATCGCTCATCGTGTTTTCCATGCCTGCGGTGGCGGATAGTGCCCGGGTGGGGTTTGTTAATACGCCTAGAATTTTGGAGCAGGCGCCGCAAGCAAAATCCGCACGGGAACGCCTTGAACAGGAGTTCGCGCCGCGCGATGGCGAGTTGGCAACACAGCAAAAAAACTTGAGTTCGATGGAAGAGAAGCTGGCGCGTGACGGCTCTATCATGAGCGATGATGAGCGGCGCAAGCTGGAGCGCGACGTGCTGTCGCACCAAAGGGATTTGAAGCGTGCGCGCGAGGCATTTACTGAAGATTTGAATCTGCGGCGCAATGAGGAATTCTCCAAGTTACAGCGGGAAGTGGGCGATGCTATCGTCGCTATTGCAAAAAAAGATCATTACGATCTGATATTCGAAAGCGGCGTAGTATATGCCAGCGATAAAGTCGATCTGACTGAGAAGGTGCTTGCCGTGCTACGGCAACAGCTCCGGTCGCAATCCAAGAAAAAGGGCAAATAACGAGTTGGTCATGGGTATTACGCTGCAGGAACTGGCTGACCGGGTCGGCGCGCGGCTCGTGGGGGATCCAAAGAAGCTGCTCAGCGGCGTCGGGACACTGACTCACGCTACCACCACTCAGATCACTTTTCTCAGTAATCCACGCTATCGCAAGCACTTGGAGGGGACCGGCGCGGGCGCGGTGATCTTAACTGAAAGCGACCTCTCGTATTGCCCGGTTGACGCGCTGGTCTCCTCTGATCCCTATCTCACCTATGCGCGGGTGGCGGCTTTTTTCGTTCCCGATACTCGTGACAACGACGGCATCCATTCGAGCGCCGTTATCGGGGCGGGCGCAAACGTCGATCCAACTGCGACGGTGGGACCTCATGCCGTTATCGGCGCGAACGTGACTGTGGGGGCCGGCGCAATAATCGGTCCCGGGTGCGTGGTGCAGCGCGACGTTGTGATCGGTGCGCAGACGCGTCTGGTTGCCAACGTGATGGTTTATTACGGTTGCCGCATCGGTTGCCGGGTTCTGATTCACGCCGGTGCCGTGATCGGTTCCGACGGTTTCGGTTTCGCCAACGACAAGGGTATCTGGATCAAGATAGCGCAACTGGGCCGGGTGATCATCGGTGACGACGTGGAGATCGGTGCCAATACCACCATCGATCGCGGCGCGGTGGAAGACACCGTGATCGAGGACGGGGTGATACTGGATAACCTGATCCAGGTAGCGCACAATGTTCGCATCGGTGCGCACACCGCCATGGCGGGATGCGTCGGCGTGGCTGGCAGCGCGGTCATCGGCAAGCACTGTGCCATAGGGGGAGGGGCGGGAATTCTCGGGCATCTGGAAATTGCCGACGGGGTTACCGTCACAGCCATGTCGCTGGTCACCAAGTCGATTCGCGAACGCGGCGTCTATTCCTCGGGAACACCGTTGCAGCCGAGCGACAGCTGGCACAAGAGCGCCGTCCGCTTCAAACAACTCGACGAGATGGCGCGCAGATTAAAACAAATCGAAAAAGAGTTGGCAGACCTTAAAAAGAAAGGGTAGCACCTTGAATACGATGGACATCTACGAGATTCTCGAACACCTCCCGCACCGCTTTCCGTTTCTGCTCGTCGATCGGGTGCTCGACTACAAGCCGGGTGAATATCTCGTCGCAGTGAAGAACGTATCGGTCAATGAGCCGTTTTTCCCTGGACATTTTCCGCAACGTCCCGTTTTTCCCGGCGTATTGATCATGGAGGCGTTGGCCCAGGCGACCGGCCTGCTGGCATTCAAGACTCAGGGCAAGAAGCCGGATGGCACTTCGCTCTACTATTTCGCCGGTATAGATAACTGCCGTTTCAAACGGCCGGTGCAACCGGGTGATCAACTGATTCTTGAAGTGAAGCTGCTGACGACCAAGCGCAGTATCTGGAAATTCTCGGCGGAAGCCAAGGTGGACGGCAAGGTGGTGGCAAGTGCCGAGCTGATGTGTGCGGAGCAGGAAGCTGCATGAACGTTCACCCCACAGCGATTGTCGATCCTCAGGCGAAATTGGGAACCGATGTCACTATCGGCGCCTATTCGATCGTCGGCCCCGAGGTCGAGATCGGTGACGGCACCTGGCTCGGTCCGCATGTGGTGGTTACCGGTGCGACCAGGATCGGACGCGACAACAAAATCTTCCAATTCGCATCCATCGGCGAGATCCCGCAGGACAAGAAGTACGCGGGTGAGGCGACGCGGCTGGAGATCGGCGACGGCAATGTGATACGCGAGGGCTGTACCATCAATCGCGGCACGACGCAGGATGCGGGTGCCACTCGGTTGGGCAACAACAACTGGATCATGGCCTACGTCCACGTGGCGCACGATTGCATCGTCGGCGACGAGACGATTCTGGCGAACAACGTGGCGCTGGCCGGTCATGTCCATGTGGGTGATTACGCGATTCTCGGCGGATTCACTCTGGTGCATCAGTTCTGCGCCATCGGTGCCCACGCCTTCACCGCCATGGGCAGCGGCATCGGCAAGGATGTGCCGCCCTTCCTGATAGTCTCCGGCAATCCGGCGCAGGCTCACGGGCTCAATGCCGAAGGATTGAAGCGCCGCGGTTTCGACAAAGAGCGGCTGGCGCAGCTGCGCAAGGCCTATAAGATCCTTTATCGCTCCGGTCTGACCCTGGAGCAGGCGAAGGAGGAGCTGGAACGCATGCCGGAAGCCACCGCCGACGTCAAACAGTTCGCGCACTTCCTGGAGATCCAGACGCGTGGCATCGTCCGCTGAAGCGGCGGACGATGCCGCTCTCTCCCGTCCTCTTCGTATCGGCATCGTCGCCGGCGAGGCCTCCGGCGACATGCTGGGCGCCGGACTGATTGCCGCACTGCGCACACGTTTTCCTGACGCGACATTCGAAGGTATCGCCGGTCCGCTGATGCAGGCGGCCGGATGCAGCTCGCTCCACCCGATGGAAAAACTCTCGGTGATGGGGCTGGTGGAGGTGTTGCGCCATCTGCCGGAGCTGTTGACGATCCGGCGCGATCTCATCCGCCATTTCCGTGACCATCCGCCGGATGTCTTTATCGGCGTCGATGCCCCCGATTTCAATTTCGGTGTGGAAGCCGAGCTGCGCCGCACCGGCATCCCGACGGTTCATTATGTCAGTCCGTCGGTATGGGCCTGGCGTCAATACCGGGTGCGCAAGATCGCCCGCAGCACCGACCTGATGCTGACGTTGTTTCCCTTCGAGACCGATTTCTATGCCGGACACGGCGTGCGCGCCGAATTCGTCGGCCATCCCCTGGCCGAGATGATCGCCGATGAAGTCGATCCGGTAGCGGCGCGGCAGGAATTGGGCCTGCCGCCGGAGCAACCGCTGGTGGCGCTGCTGCCGGGTAGTCGCCGCAGTGAGGTGGAGCGGTTGATCGAACCGTTTCTGGGGGCCGCCGCATGGTGTCGGCAGCGGAGGCCGGAATTACAGTTCCTCATTCCTGCCGCCAATCCGCGGGTGCGGCGCATCATCGACGCGAAGCTGAACATGTTGCCGACCGGTTTTCCGCTCAGCGTGATCGACGGACGTTCCCGCGCAGCGATGGCCGCGGCCGACGCGGTGCTGCTGGCCTCCGGCACCGCGACCCTGGAAGCGCTGATGTTGAAGCGGCCGATGGTGGTCGCCTATCGCCTGGCCCGCTTCAGCTACTGGCTGGTCCGGCGCCTGCTGCGCACCCCGTACTACTCGCTGCCCAATTACCTGGCGGGGCGGGCGGTGGTGCCCGAGATCACCCAGGATGCGGTGACGCCGGAAAATCTCGGTACCGCCTTGCTGGAGCAGCTGGGGAAGGACAAGGGACGCGAGATGCAGGCGCTGTTCGGTACCATCCATCGAGAGCTGCGTCGCGACGCGAGCGCGACGGCCGCCGCCGCCGTGCTGCGGCTGATCGGCCGCTGACGGCGCTGCGCGAGACAAACAACACTGCTGACGGACGACTGCTGCCATGCATGACCATCTGATTGCCGGTGTCGACGAGGTCGGCCGCGGGCCGCTGGCGGGGCCGGTGGTGACGGCTGCGGTGATTCTCGACCCGGCGCGGCCGATTGAAGGGCTGGCCGACTCCAAGGTGCTGACCGAACGCAAACGGGAGCGGCTGGCCGAGCTGATCAAGGAACGGGCGCTGGCCTGGGCGCTGGGGCGGGCCGAGGTGGAGGAGATCGACCGCCTCAACATCCTCCAGGCCACGATGCTGGCGATGCAGCGCGCCGTCGCCGCACTGAGCACGGCGCCGCACCACGCTCTGGTGGACGGCAACCGTTGCCCCCGGTTGCCGTGCAGCTGCGAGTTCGTGATCAAGGGTGACAGCAAGGTGGAGGCGATCAGCGCCGCCTCGATCCTGGCCAAGGTGGCGCGCGACCGCGAGATGGTGGAACTGGACCAGCGCTATCCGGGCTACGGCCTGGCCAAACACAAGGGCTACCCCAGCAAGTCCCACGTGGAGGCGCTGGAGCGGCTCGGCGTGA
The DNA here is from genome assembly GCA_002376325.1 of Proteobacteria bacterium UBA3588. GTDB lineage: Bacteria > Pseudomonadota > Gammaproteobacteria > Thiohalomonadales > Thiohalomonadaceae > Sulfurivermis. Next base: position 25,322 of record DFMR01000002.1, read on the forward strand.
CGCCGATCCACCGCCGCTCCTTCGGCCCGGTCACCCGGCTGGTGGCGCAGGGGCGTCTGGCACCGTGACCGTTTCGGCCAGCCAGGCGAGGGCACCCAGCCCGGCGGCGCGGCCGCTGGCGAAGCAGGCGGTGAGCAGGTAGCCGCCGGTGGGCGCCTCCCAGTCGAGCATCTCCCCGGCGCAGAACAGCCCCGGCCGGTTGCGCACCATCAGGCGCCGGTCCAGCGCCGCGAAGCGCACGCCGCCGGCGCTGCTGATCGCCTCGTCCAGCGGGCGGGTCGCGGCCAACGGCAACGGCAGTGCCTTGATGGCCGCAGCGAGCCGTTCCGGCAGCGCATAATCTTCCTTACCCAGCAGTTCCCGCAACAGACCCGCCTTCACCCCTTCGATGCCGACGCGCTTGCGCAGGTGGTTGGCCAGGGAGTCGCGGCCGCGCGGCCGCGCCAGCGCCTCGGCGAGCTGCTGTTGGGTCTTGCCCGGCGCGAGATCAAAATGGAGGGTGGCACTGCCGCCGGCTTCGATGGCGTCGCGCAGCGGCGCGGAGAGGGCATAGATCAGGCTGCCCTCGACCCCCGTTGCGGTAATGACGAATTCCCCCTGGCGCGTGACGTCCTCCCCGTTCGGCGCGCGGCACGAGGCTACCACCGACTTGACCGGCCGGCCGGCGTAGCGCTCGCGGAAGTGTGCGCTCCAGGGCACGTCGAAGCCGCAGTTGGCGGGTCGCAGCGGCGCCGTCTCAATGCCTTGAAACGCCAGCAGCGGTAGCCAGGCGCCGTCGGAGCCGAGCCGAGCCCAACTGCCGCCGCCCAGGGCGAGGACCACCGCGTCGGCGCTTACCCGACGTTCCCCTTCGGGCGTGGCGAATCGCAGCGCCCCGCCGCCATCCCAGCCCAGCCAGCGGTGGCGCACCTGAAAACGGACGCCGGCACCGCGCAGCCGATGCAGCCAGGCGCGCAGCAGCGGCGCCGCCTTCATCTCCTTGGGAAAGACCCGGCCGGAGCTGCCGACGAAGGTCTCGATGCCCAGTTCACCGGCCCACGTCCGCAGCGCCTGCGCATCGAAGGCGTCGAGCAGCGGCCGCAACTCCGTTTGGCGCGCACCGTAGCGGGCAAGAAAATGCGCGCGGGTTTCGGCGTGGGTCAGGTTCAGCCCGCTCTTGCCGGCGAACAGAAATTTGCGTCCCAGCGACGGCATCGCGTCGTACAGCGTCACCCGCGCACCGCCGGCGGCCAGGACCTCGGCGGCCATCAGGCCCGCAGGTCCGCCGCCGATGACGGCGACGTCGGGGAGAGGGCGTTGAGGTTTCGACATGGGCGTTCTGGGAAAAATGTGGAGATGCAGGCGGATGATACGCGAAAACCGCATCGCTCCGCGGCTCACCATGCCGGAAATGAGATATTTCGCTAACGGTTTGTTCCGCAAGGAGGTAGACGTCAGGGAGTCCGGTGTGGGGCCGACGACGCCGGCTGTCAAGTCTTGCATCCGGCGCGCCAAGTTACCAAACTGCCGCCATGCAACCCACCTTCGTCCATCTGCGCGTCCACACCGAATACTCTCTGGTCGACGGCCTGGTGCGCATCAAGCCCCTGGTGGCGGCGGCCAAGGCCGGCGCCATGCCGGCGGTGGCGGTCACCGACCAGAGCAACCTGTTCGCCATGGTCAAGTTCTACAAGGCGGCGCAGGGGGCGGGGATCAAACCCATCGTCGGCACCGACCTGTGGCTGGCCAATCCGAACGATGCCAACAACCCGACCCGCCTCACCCTGCTGTGCAAGGATGCCGCCGGCTACCGCAACCTTTCCGAACTGGTGTCGCGCAGCTACATCGAAGGGCAGCACCGCGGCATCCCGGTGGTGGAACGCGACTGGCTGGCGGGCAGGCACCACGGTCTGATTGCGCTGTCCGGCGGGCGCGAGGGCGATGTCGGCCAGGCTCTGCTGGCCGGCAACCGCGACCTGGCCGCCCAGCTCATCACCGACTGGTTGCGCCTGTTCGGCGACAACTACTACCTGGAGCTGACCCGCACCGGACGCGAGGGGGAGGAGGCTTACCTGCACGGCGCCGTCGGTCTGGCCGGGATGATGCACGTGCCGGTGGTGGCCACCAACGACGTGCGCTTCCTCAAGGCCGACGACTTCGAGGCCCACGAGACCCGGGTCTGCATCCACGACAGCCGCACCCTGGACGACCCGCGCCGCCCCAAGCGCTACAGCGAACAGCAGTACCTGCGCACCCCGGAGGAGATGGCCGAGCTGTTCGCCGACGTCCCCGAGGCGCTGGCCAACTCGGTCGCCATTGCCCAACGCTGCAACGTCACCCTTACCCTGGGCAAGTATTTCCTGCCGGACTTCCCGATTCCGGCCGGGATGACCACGGACGAATACTTCCGCCAGCAGGCGGCGGAGGGGTTGGAGCGGCGCCTGCCCAAGCTGCTCGATGCCAAGGCGCCGGACTATGCCGCGAAGTGCGAGCCCTACCGCGAGCGGCTCGAGATCGAGCTGGACGTGATCATCAAGATGGGCTTCCCCGGCTACTTCCTCATCGTCGCCGACTTCATCCGCTGGGCCAAGGGCAACGGCGTGCCGGTGGGGCCGGGGCGCGGTTCGGGCGCCGGCTCGTTGGTAGCGTACGCGCTCACAATAACTGATTTGGATCCATTGGCTTACGACTTGCTGTTCGAGCGATTTCTCAATCCAGAACGCGTCTCCATGCCTGACTTCGACGTCGACTTCTGCATGGAAGGGCGCGACCGTGTCATCGACTACGTGGCCGAGCACTACGGCCGCGAGAAGGTCTCCCAGATCATCACCTACGGCTCGATGGCGGCCAAGGCGGTGGTGCGCGACGTGGGCCGCGTGATGGGTCACCCCTACGGCTTCGTCGATCAGATCGCCAAGCTGATCCCGTTCGAACTGGGCATCACCCTGGAGGATGCCCTGGAGAAGGAGCCGCAGCTCAAGGAGCGCTACGAGCGTGACGAGGAGGTGCGCCTCCTCATCGACATGGCACGCAAGCTGGAGGGGCTCACCCGCAACGCCGGCAAGCATGCCGGCGGCGTGGTCATCGCCCCCACCGCGTTGACCGACTTTGCGCCGCTCTACTGTGAACAGGGGGCGCACGGCGTGGTGACCCAGTTCGACAAGGACGACGTCGAGGCCGTCGGCTTGGTGAAGTTCGACTTCCTCGGCCTGCGCACCCTCACCGTCATCGATTGGGCCCTGGGCAACATCAAAAAGCAGACCGGCGAAGAGATCGACATCGAGACGCTCCCGCTGGAGGACCGCCCTTCGTTCGAGCTGCTCAAGGCGTGCCAGACCACCGCCGTGTTCCAGCTCGAATCGCGCGGCATGAAGGACTTGATCAAACGCCTGCAACCGGACAACTTCGAGGAGATCATCGCCCTGGTGGCGTTGTTCCGCCCCGGCCCGTTGGAGTCGGGCATGGTGGACGACTTCATCAACCGCAAGCACGGCCGCGCCAAGGTCGAGTACCCGTTCCCGGAACTGGAACCGATCCTCAAGCCCACCTACGGCGTCATCGTCTACCAGGAACAGGTGATGCAGATCTCCCAGGTGATCGGCAACTACACCCTGGGCGGCGCCGATCTGCTGCGCCGCGCCATGGGCAAGAAAAAGGCCGAGGAGATGGCCAAGCAGCGCAGCACCTTCCTGGAGGGTGCCGAGCAGCTCGGCTTCGACCTGCGCAAGGCCGGCGACCTGTTCGACCTGATGGAGAAGTTCGCCGGCTACGGCTTCAACAAGTCCCACTCCGCCGCCTACGCCCTGGTCTCCTACCAGACTATGTGGCTCAAGGCCCACTATCCGGCGGCCTTCATGGCTGCGGTGCTCTCCGCCGATATGGACAACACCGATAAGGTGGTGACCCTGATCGACGAGTGCAGCCACATGAAGTTGAAGGTGGTGCCGCCCTCGGTCAACGCCAGCAGCTACAAGTTCACCGTCGACGACTCCGGCGCCATCGTCTACGGCCTGGGCGCCATCAAAGGGGTGGGCGAGGGGGCTATCGAGGGCATCGTCTCCGAGCGGCAGGCCCACGGCCCGTTTCGCGACCTGTTCGACTTCTGCACGCGCATCGACCTGAAGAAGGCCAACCGCCGGGTACTGGAGGCGCTGGTGCGTTCCGGCGCTCTCGACCAGCTCGGTCCGAATCGCGCCACCCTGACCGCAGCGCTGCCCGAGGCATTACGCCAGGCGGAGCAGCACCTACAGAACCAGCAGGCGGGGGTCGAGGACCTGTTCGGTTTCGAACCGGCGTCGGTCGCCGGTGAGGCGGTCCCGACTATCTACGAAGAGGTGCCGGAGTGGACCGACGACGTGCGCCTGGCGGGGGAGAAGGAGACCCTGGGGCTCTACCTCACCGGCCACCCGGTGGACCAGTACCTGCCGGAGCTGGCCCGCTTCACCAGCACCCGCCTGGCCGACCTCAACGCCGACCGACCGCGCACGGTGGTGGTGGCCGGTCTGGTGATGGCGCTGCGCACCCGGCCGACCAAGCGCGGCGACCGCATGGCCTTCGTCACCATCGACGACAAGAGCGGCCGCATCGAGGCGACCCTGTTCGGCGACGTCTACGCTCGCTGCCAGCACCTGCTGGGCCAGGACCGGGTCGTCGTGATCAAGGGCGAGGTGCGCCACGACGACTACTCGGGCGGTATCGCCCTGCGCGCCGAGGAGGTGTTTGATCTGGAACTGGCGCGCGACCAGTACGCCAAGCGGCTGGTGGTCGACCTGGATGCCGTCCGTGCCGGCAACGGCTTCGTCGAGGCCCTGGAGGGAGTTCTCGGTCCCTACTGCGAGGGACGCTGCCCGGTCGCCCTGGAGTACGCCAATCCCACCGGCCGGGCGCGCCTCACCCTGGGCGAGCGCTGGCGCGTGCGCCCCAGCGATGAACTGCTGCACCGCCTGCGCCAGCTCGCCGGCGGCGAGGTGCGGCTGGAGTATTGAAGAAAAACCTGAACCACGGGGAACACGGGGAATACAAAACTCATTACTGAAACCCCGTGTTCCCCGTGCCCCCGTGGTTAATACTCTTGTTTTTGGTTTTTTGCGCTGTGTACGGAAATTGCTGAAACCGGTAGACTAAGCAAAATCTACCCGGAACGTATCCCGACACCCATATGAATCTCAATTTCCTCGATTTCGAACAGCCGATCGCCGAGTTGGAGGCGAAGATCGAAGAGCTGCGCTTCGTCGGCGACGACAACGAGATCAACATCAGCGACGAGATCGCGCGGCTACAGGCGAAGAGCAAGACGCTCACCAAATCCATCTTCAGCAATCTCAGCTCCTGGCAGATCTCGCAGCTGGCACGCCATCCGCAGCGTCCCTACACGCTGGATTACATCGAACGCATCTTCACCGATTTCGAAGAGCTGCACGGCGATCGCGCCTATGCCGACGACAGCGCCATCGTCGGCGGCGTCGCGCGCCTGGAAGGCAAGCCGGTGATGGTGATCGGCCACCAGAAGGGACGCGACACCAAGGAGAAGATCGCGCGCAACTTCGGCATGCCGCGGCCGGAAGGCTACCGCAAGGCGCTGCGCCTGATGGAGATGGCGGAGAAGTTCAAGCTGCCGATCCTCACCTTCATCGACACGCCGGGCGCCTACCCCGGCGTCGGCGCCGAAGAGCGCGGCCAGAGCGAGGCCATCGCTCGCAATCTCTACGTGATGTCGCGGCTCAAGACGCCGGTGGTCTGCACCGTGGTCGGCGAGGGCGGTTCCGGCGGCGCGCTGGCCATCGGCGTCGGCGACCGCGTGATGATGCTGCAATACAGTACCTATTCGGTCATCTCGCCGGAGGGTTGCGCCTCGATCCTGTGGAAGAGCGCGGAAAAGGCGCCGGATGCGGCCGAGGCCCTCGGCATCACCTCGGCGCGGCTGAAAGAGCTGGGTCTCATCGATCGGGTCATCGACGAACCGCTGGGCGGCGCCCACCGCGACATCGAGGCGGCCGCCGGCAACATCAAGGCCGCGTTGAGCGAGAGCCTGGACCTGCTGTGCAAGGTGTCGCTGCCCAAGCTGATCGATCAGCGCTACGAACGGCTGATGCGCTTCGGCAACTTCGCGGAAGATTGATTCGGCGCCGGCGGTAAACGCCATGTTGGAGGCCGCCGTGGACATCGTCGCACATCTCCGCCGGACCCTCGCAGCGTTGCCGCCGGCCAGGCGCTATTACGTCGCCTTCAGCGGCGGCCTCGATTCCCAAGTGTTGCTGCACGCGCTGGCGCAGTTGCGCCGCGAACTGGCCGCGCCCGTGGCCGCCGTCCATATTCATCACGGCTTGAGTCCCAACGCCGACCGCTGGGCGGCGCAGTGCGATGCCGCCTGCGCCGCGCTGGCCATCCCCTGTGAGGTGCGCCACGTCCAGGCGCGTCACGCGGCAGGCGAGAGCCGCGAGGCGGCGGCACGCGCGGCGCGCTACGCAGCGTTCGCGCAGATCCTCGACACCGACGACATGCTGCTCACCGCCCATCACCAGGACGATCAGGCGGAGACGCTGCTGTTGATGTTGCTGCGCGGCGCCGGCGTCGCCGGTCTGGCGGGGATGCCTGCCTGGCGCGGGCTCGGTCGCGGCCGGTTGGCGCGGCCGTTGCTGTCGCTGTCGCGCCAGACCCTGCGGGACTACGCGCTCCGGTGCGGGCTGAGATGGATCGAGGACGAGAGCAATTTCGACACCAGCCTGCACCGCAACTTCCTGCGCCACGAGGTGCTGCCGCGCTTGCGCGAGGCCTGGCCCGCAGCCGACCGCACCCTGGCCCGCAGCGCAGCGCATCTGGGCGAGGCGACGGAGTTGCTGGCGGAGCTGGCGGCCGGCGATGTGACCGCACTGGCCGGAGACGCCGCGGGCACGCTGTCGGTCGCCGGCCTGCTGACGCTGTCCCCGGCGCGGCGTCGCAACGCGCTGCGCCATTGGATCGTCCGCTGTGGCCTGCCGTTGCCGAGCACAACCCAACTGCAACGTATCGAGAGCGAGGTGTTGGCGGCGCGCGCCGATGCCGAGCCGCAGGTGGGCTGGCGGGGGGCCGAGGTGCGCCGTTACCGTGATCTTCTGTATGCGATGGCACCGCTGGCGCCGCACGCCGGGCAGACGTTGTCGTGGGATCTGCAGGAGCCGCTGTCGTTGCCCGGTGGACTGGGGACATTGCGGGCGGAGCCGCGGCGCGGCTCCGGGCTGGCGCGGGTCCGCTGCGAGGGGGCGCGCATTACCGTGGGATTTCGCCGCGGCGGCGAGCGTTGCGCGCCGGCCGGACGCGGCGGACACCATGAGTTGAAGAAGCTGCTGCAAGAGGCAGGGGTGCCGCCGTGGCGGCGCGGCCGCATCCCGCTGCTGTTCGTGGACGGCATGCTGGCGCTGGTGGCGGGGCACTGGGCATGCGAGCCGTTTGCCGCCGGCGAATCGGACGAGGCCATTTTTATTCGCTGGCTGCCGTCCGCAGACATTGCAAGCGGAGTCGAAAACAACGACAATTAGCCCGGCCGCTGGCCCTACTAATTTCCCGTTCCAACGATCCTTACTCATTGATGACAAAGTACGTTTTCATTACGGGTGGTGTTGTGTCCTCATTGGGCAAAGGCATCGCTTCCGCTTCTCTTGCGGCCATTCTTGAGGCCCGCGGTCTCAAGGTCACTCTGCTCAAACTGGATCCGTACATCAACGTCGATCCGGGGACCATGAGTCCGTTCCAGCACGGCGAGGTGTTCGTCACCGAGGACGGTGCCGAGACCGACCTGGACCTCGGCCACTACGAGCGTTTCGTCCGCACCACCATGGCGAAGCGCAATAACTTCACCACCGGCCGTATCTACGAAAACGTGATCCGCAAGGAGCGGCGCGGCGAATATCTCGGCGGCACCGTGCAGGTGATTCCGCACATCACCGACGAGATCAAACGCTCCATCAAGGTGGGTGCCGAAGGTTCGGACGTGGCGATGGTGGAGATCGGCGGCACCGTCGGCGACATCGAATCGCTGCCGTTCCTGGAGGCGATCCGCCAGATGGGGGTGGAGCTGGGCCATGACAACGTGCTCTACATCCACCTCACGCTGCTGCCCTACATCCCCACCGCCGGCGAGCTGAAGACCAAGCCGACGCAGCACTCGGTGAAGGAGCTGCGCTCCATCGGCATCCAGCCCGACGTGCTGATCTGCCGTGCCGACCGCGAGATCCCCGAGGATGAGCGGCGCAAGATCGCGCTGTTCACCAACGTCGAGGCGCGCGCCGTCATCGCCTCGCTGGACGTCAGCAGCATTTACAAGATTCCCGGCCTGCTCCATGCCCAAGGGCTGGATGACATCGTGGTCGACAAGCTGCGTATCAGCGCCAAGCCGGCCGATCTGGTCGAGTGGAACGCCGTGGTCGAGGCGCTGGAACATCCCACCGGCGAGGTGACCATCGCCATGGTCGGCAAGTACGTCGACCTGACCGAATCCTACAAGTCGCTGTCCGAGGCGCTGATCCACGCCGGCATCAAGACGCGCACCAAAGTACGCATCGTCTACATCGACTCCGAGGATATCGAGAAGACGGGGACCGACAGCCTCGTCGGCAAGGACGCCATCCTGGTGCCGGGCGGCTTCGGTGAGCGCGGCGTGGAGGGTAAGATCCAGGCGGTGCGCTACGCACGCGAGAACAAGATTCCCTATCTCGGCATCTGTCTCGGTATGCAGGTGGCGGTGATCGAATACGCCCGCGACGTGGCCGGGTTCGACGGTGCGCACAGCACCGAGTTCCGTCCCAAGTGCGACCACCCGGTAATTGCGCTGATCACCGAGTGGACAACCGCCGAAGGCAAGGTGGAACGGCGCGGCGCCGATTCCGATTTGGGCGGCACCATGCGCCTGGGCGGTCAGCAGTGCCGCCTGGTGGCCGGCAGCACGGTACGCGAGCTGTACGGCA
>DFMR01000086.1 GCA_002376325.1 Proteobacteria bacterium UBA3588
CCGCCGAAGGCCTGGCCGATGGACTGGTGGCCGAGACAGACACCGAGGATCGGCAGCTTGCCGGCGAAGTGCCGGATCGCCGCCACCGAGATGCCCGCCTCGGTGGGCGAGCAGGGGCCGGGCGAAACGACGATGCGTTCCGGCTGCAGCCGCTCGATCTCTTCCAGCGTGATCTGGTCGTTGCGGTGTACCTGGACCTCGGCACCCAACTCGGCGAAGTACTGCACCAGGTTGTAGGTGAAGGAGTCGTAGTTGTCGATCATCAGCAACATGATGCGTCCCTCACTTATGCCGGATATCGAGGCCGGCCTCGGCCATGGTCACCGCGCGGAATACCGCGCGCCCCTTGCTCATCGTCTCCTCCCACTCCTTCAACGGGATTGAATCGTAGACGATGCCGGCGCCGGCCTGCATATAGAGCGTCCCCTCCTTGATCACCGCAGTACGGATGGCGATGGCCGTGTCCATGTTGCCGTTCCAGGCGAGATAACCGACGGCGCCGGAATAGACGCCGCGTTTCACCGGCTCCAGTTCGTCGATGATCTCCATGGCGCGGATCTTCGGCGCGCCGGAGACGGTACCGGCGGGGAAGGTGGCGCGCAGCGCATCCATCGCGCTCATGCCGTCCTTCAATTTTCCCTCGACGTTGGAGACGATGTGCATCACGTGCGAGTAGCGCTCGATCACCATCTTGTCGGTGAGCTTCACGCTGCCGGTCTCGGCAATACGGCCGACGTCGTTGCGCCCCAGGTCGATCAGCATCAGGTGTTCGGCCAGCTCCTTGGGATCGGCCAGCAGCTCCTCCTCCAGCGCCGTGTCCTGCGCCTCGTCCTTGCCGCGCGGGCGGGTACCCGCAATGGGGCGCAGGGTGACCACGCCGTCGGCGCAGCGCACCAGGATCTCGGGCGACGACCCCACCACGTGAAAGCCGTCCAGATCGAGGAAGTACATATAGGGCGAGGGATTGAGGCCGCGCAGCGCGCGATAGAGATCGAGCGGCGCCGCATAGAACGGCAGCGACAGACGCTGCGACAGCACCACCTGCATGATGTCGCCGTCGGTGATGTATTCGCGGGCGCGGCTCACCGCCGCCTCGAACCCCTCCTGGGTGAAGCCGGAGATGAAATCCTGCTCACTGACCCGGTGGGGATTGGTCGCACGACGCGGCGGCAGCGGACCGCGCAGCAGGGCGATCAGCTCATCGACCCGGCGATTGGCCTTTTTCAGCGCGTCCGGCGCACTCGGATCGGCGTGGACGATGACGTGCAGCTTGCCGCTCAGGTTGTCGAATACCACCACCTCGTCCGACACCATCAGCAGAATGTCGGGGGTATCCATCTCGTCGGCGTTGGGACAGGCGCCGAGCTTCGGCTCGATGTAACGCACGGTGTCGTAGCCGAAGTAGCCGACCAGCCCGCCGTTGAAGCGCGGCTCGCCCGTTTCGCAGGCCACCTTGTAGCGCTGCTGGAACTGCTCGATCCAGGCCAGCGGATCGGTCACGGTCGCGGTCTCGATCACGGCGCCGTCCTGCTCCACCTCTATGTCGTAACCGCGTACCCGCAACACGGTGCGGCACGGCAGACCGATGATGGAGTAACGGCCCCACTTCTCGCCGCCCTGCACCGATTCGAACAGGTAGGAGTAGCGGCCGGCGGCCAGTTTCAGGTAGGTGGAGAGCGGTGTATCGAGGTCGGCGAGAACCTCGCGCGACACCGGGATGCGGTTGTAGCCCTGAGAGGCGAGTTCAGCAAAGCGTTGTGGAGTCATGGTTACCACCTGACAAGCAAAGTTTCATGGAATAGCCGGAGATACGCGCGCGCTTCACCAGCGCCATCGCGTCCCGCTCATTCCCAGCTTTGTCTCGTCGGTATACACCATGTTTGTTCAGTTCAGTTGCAGTAGTCCCGGCAGTTCGGCCAGGGAATCGATGACGGCATCCGGTTGCGCCTCGCGGATGTCGATGCCGTGGTTGTAACCATAGCTCACCGCCACCACCGCGAAACCCGCGGCCCGCGCCGCATGCACATCGTGCATGGAGTCGCCGAGCATCAAGGCATGTTCAGGCCCGACTTTAAAGAACTCCGCGGCGTAGAGCAAGGGTGCCGGGTGGGGTTTTTTCTGCGGCGTGGTATCGCCGCTGACCACGATGCCGAAAAACTCCATGATCCCCAGTGCGCGCAACATCGGCTCGGTAAAGCAGGCCGCCTTGTTGGTGACGCAACCGAGCTTGATGCCCGCCGCCCGCAACGCCTCCAGGCCTTGGCGCACGCCGGGGAACAGACAGCTGCGCACGCTGTTGTTGGCCGCATACAGCTCACTGAAGATGGGCATGGCGCGCTCGAACTCGGCCGCCAAGGGCTCCGCTTCCAGGTCGTCGGTGAGGGCACGCTTGACCAGCCGCTCGATGCCGTTGCCGACCCAGCCGCGCACCTTGGCCTCGCCGCACACCGGTCGCCCCAGTTGCTGCATCATCTCGTCGACGCAATAGGTCAGGTCCGGCACGCTGTCGATCAGCGTCCCGTCCAGGTCGAGCAACACCATCTCGGGTTTGTGCATGATCAGGACCGAAAAAAATGAACCACGGGGAATACTGGGGGCACGGGGAGACAAGGCCAATCCCCCTGCGTTCCCCGTGGCCCCGTGGTTCGGCTTTGGTTTATTTGCCTACCTTGGCCAGCTCGGCGCGGAACGCCTTGATGACGGTGTCGTAGTGGTTGGCATCGGTGGAGTTGGCGGCGCCGAAGACGGCGGAGCCGGCCACGAAGGTGTCGGCGCCGGCCTCGGCGATCTCGCGGATGTTGTCCACCTTCACGCCGCCGTCGATCTCCAGGCGGATGTCGCGGCCGGAGGCGTCGATGATGGAACGCGCCTTCTTCAGCTTCTTCAGCGTCGTGGGGATGAAGCTCTGGCCGCCGAAGCCCGGGTTGACCGACATCAGCAGCACCATGTCCACTTTGTCGATGACGTATTCGAGATAGTCGAGCGGGGTCGCCGGGTTGAACACCAGGCCGGCCTTGCAGCCTTCACCCTTGATCAACTGCAGGGTGCGGTCGACATGCTCGGAAGCCTCCGGGTGAAAGGTGATGTAGCTGGCACCGGCTTTGGCGAAATCAGGGATGATGCGGTCCACCGGCTTGACCATCAGGTGCACATCGATGGGCGCGGTGATACCGTGCTTACGCAGCGCCTCGCACACCAGCGGGCCGATGGTCAGGTTCGGCACGTAATGGTTGTCCATAACGTCGAAGTGGACGATGTCGGCGCCGGAGGCCAGCACATTCACGACCTCCTCGCCCAGACGGGCAAAGTCCGCCGACAGGATGGAAGGGGCAATTTGGTAATCGGCCATGGTATTCCCTCTGAATTCGTTGCGTCGGGTAAAGGTCTCTTCGAGGACCTATCGAATAAAATGACCGGGGATTGTAGCGGCTCCGGACCCGCTTGGCGACAACCACTGCGCCGGACTTTACCGCGCACCACCCCGCCTCTATGCTGCAACGTTATGAAAACCCTGCGCTACCTCCTGCTATCCGCCGCCATCGCCCTGTCCCTGCCAGGCCTCGTCGCCGCGGCCCCGAACGCAGCGCCGGCTGCGCCCCCCACCACCGGCGCAGCCGGCAATGCCACTATGCCTGCCGCGACAGCTCCTACACCGGAGGCGCTGATCGATGCACAGCTGCGCAGCAGCCCGGCAGGTGTCGATGCGGTCGATCTCGACGTAGGCGGCACCAAGGTGCTGGCGCTCTACCGACCGCAGACGCGCGGCACCGCCGCCGGCGGCGTGGTGCTGCTGCACGACGTCGGGGCACATGCCGATTGGCCGGCGCTGATCGGCCCGCTACGCCGCGCCCTGCCCCAATACGGCTGGTCGACCTTGTCGGTCGAACTGCCCGCCCCCGCCACCGATGCACCGCCTGACAGTTACGGCGCCCTGGTGGCGCCGGCGCAGGCGCGCATCGCGGCGGCAGTCGCCTTTCTCAAAGGTAAAGGGCTCAACCACATCGCGCTCGTCGGCCATGGCCTCGGCGGACTCGATGCCTTGACCTATGCGGCGAACAGTCCCGACCCGGCACTGAGCGGCCTCGTCGTCATCGGACTGGGTTCCTGTGGTGACCTGCAGCCGCCGCAACACGTGATGGCCTTGCTGAATAAAGTGAACGTCCCCATCTTCGACCTCTACGGCCGCGACGACAGCCCGGACGTGCTCAGCGGCGCCGCGCAACGGCTCACCGCCGCAGCCCGGATCAATACGCAGCATGCCGGCGGCGCCCCCGACATCAAACCGGGGCGGCCGTTTTATCGCCAATTGGGACTGCTGGGGGCGGGCCACGCTTTTGCCGACCAGACACCGATGGTGATTCAGTTCGTTTACGGCTGGCTGAAAACCCATGCCGGAAACGCGGAAAAAACCGCAACACCGTGATATCGGAGCCACTATGAGCATCGCTTTACTGCTGCACGTGCTGTCGGCCGTCGTCTGGGTCGGGGGAATGTTTTTCGCTTACATGGTATTGCGTCCGGTCGCAGCCAGCCGACTGGAACCGCCCCAGCGCCTGCCGCTATGGGCCGCCTGTTTCAATGGTTTCTTTTTCTGGGTCTGGATCGCCGTCGTGGCGCTGCCGCTCAGCGGCTACTGGATGGCGCTGAGCCTGTTCGGCGGCCTGATGCATGCACCGCATTATGTGCTGGCGATGACCGGCGGCGGCAGCGTTATGATCCTGCTCTATCTGTGGCTCTATTTCGCTCCCTACCGGGTCCTCAAGGATGCCGTGCGGAACAGCGACTGGAAACGCGGCGGCGCAGCACTGGCGCGTATCCGCCACATCATCGGCATCAACCTGCTGCTGGGACTCGCCATCGTCGCGGTTGCCGCGGCGGGACGCTATCTGGCGTGAGCCGCAAGCCTATGCTGCAGCAGCTTCAATAACACCACGGCGTTGTTGCGGGTCTGGTCCTTGGCGGCGTAGAGCAGCGTCAACCGGCCCTGCCCCGCCAGTGCCGTCAACTGCCCCAGCACCTGCGGCCGTGTCTTCAGCTCCTCGCGGTAGCGCCGCTGAAACTCCGCCCAGCGCTCGGGCTCATGACCGAACCAGCGGCGCAGCTCGTCGCTCGGCGCGACCTCCTTCAGCCAAAGATCGATCCGTGCGCTCGCCTTGCCGAGGCCGCGCGGCCACAACCGGTCGATCAGCACCCGCATGCCGTCATCATCGGCCGGCGGGTCATATACCCGTTTGATCCGCAGCGCTGGCGTCGTCGTCGTCATCCTCCGCCTCCGCTACCAAGGCATCGATATCGAGCATGCGCATGGCGTCGACAGCCGCCTCCCATGCCCCCTCCCTGCACAGCCCGCTGATGGCCGCCGACTCGTAGCCTTCCAGCGCGGCCCGGATGCAGGCCGCACGTATCCGTTCTGCGCTGCGGCGCGCGCCCGAATTGCTCATTGGCACTCTCGGGCGGCAAACAGGTTATCGTTGATCGTCAGCTCGGTAACGGTGCCGTCGTGTTCGCGCTTGCGCACCTTACCCTCGGTGCGAGTACCGTCGTCGAGGGTAATCTCTACCCTGTTGCCGACGACGCTATAGTTGCCGCCGACCGAATTGTCGTTGTTGCCGTGAGCAAGGTTGGAGCCGCTGGCAAACACCGAATCGCTGCCGTAGCGCAGCCGGCCGGCACCGTCGAACTGAAGCCAACTGCTGTGACTGTAGCTGCCGCTGTAGGATGAGGGACCGCTCCAGCTGCACAGACGTGCATGCAGCTGCGCGAGAGCGGCATCCGCGACCGGCGCGGGAACGCCGTGCTTTCCCGCCAGGCCGCGATAACATTGCAGGTCGGCGCCCGCTGGGGAGTTGATCCTCAGCCGGTCGCCGTCCAGTTGATAGCGATACTCCACCGGACCGAACGCGTCCTTGATCATGATGACCCCCGGCAGCAATGAATAGCGGCTCATTGCGCCGTTGTACAGCAGGCGGTGGTGGGGCTTGAACTGCAGCGTTGCCGCCACCGGTTTGCCCTGGCACTGCCATACGCCCAGCAGGGAGGGTGTCCGCGTTACCGCCATGGCGGTCAGCGGCAACCCACAGGCCGCAACCACCGTCACTAACGTCACAACACGTTTAGCCACTCTGTCTCAACCTCCGCTTCAACCTTCCACCGGACGACGCAGCGCTCACCGTCACAGGGCGCGTGCGCTCCGTACGGTATCGTAGGCCTGTTTGATCTCCTGGGTCTTTTGCGTCGCCAGGCGGATCATCTCCTCCGGCAGCCCCTTCGCCACCAATTTGTCCGGATGATGCTGGTTCATCAAGCGCTTGTAGGCCCGTTTCACCTCGGCGTCGGAGGCATCGGAGCCGACGCCCAATATTGCGTAGGCGTCGCGCAGCGTGTCGCGTGTCGGTTCATGTCGCGGCGGCGCACCAGCGCCCGCGCCGCCACCGGCGAAATGGCGTGCCGCGCGTACCATCGCCTCCAGTTGTGCAAACAGCGCGTGGTCGACGCCCAGACCGTCGCAGATACGCAGCAGGATGGCCCGCTCGGCAGCGTCGATGGCGCCGTCGGCATAGGCCGCCTGCAGCTGTATCTCCAGAAACATCCGCAGCAACGTGGAACGACGGTGGCACTCCTGGCGAAACTGCCGCAGCACCTCGTCCAGGGGAAAGTCGTCCGCCTTGCCCTCATTGAATAAATTGATCGCGGCAAGGCGTTGCTGTTCATCGAGCCGCATTTGCGCCATCACGGCGCGCGCCAGCTCGATCTCCTGCGGCGAGACGCGGCCGTCGGCCTTGGCGATATGCCCCATGACGGAAAAGGTGGCGGTAAAGAAAACCGCCTGGATACGCTCCACCTCCGGTCCATCGGCGCCGTAACCGCCCAGCTTGATGTTGCGCAACCCCTCATCGACGCTATGCCCCAGGGCCGCGCCGAGCAACGCCCCCAGCGGTCCGCCCAGCAGATAGCCGAAGGTTCCGCCGATCAGTTTTCCCCACCAACTCATGATGCCTTCCGTCCGAATCTACAGAGCACCATTGTGCCACGGCGCCCTGCCGGCTGCCGAATCAGTTTGCACGCAGCGCGGCGCGCTTCTGCTCCAACGCCTCCAGCAATTTCTCGTAGGCGTCGGCAAACGACTTCACGCCCGCCTCCTGCAACTGTTGGCATACCGCATCGATATCGATACCGAGCTGCGCCAATTGCGCCAGCTGCCGTTGCGACACGTCCAACGCCTGCGGCAGGGTATCCTCCACCCGGCCGTGATCCATGAAGGCGTCGAGCGTTGCCGGCGGCAGCGTATTCACCGTATCCGCACCGATCAACTGTTCTACGTAGAGCACGTCGGAATAGGCGGGGTCCTTGGTACCGGTACTGCCCCACAACACCCGTTGCACCCGGACGCCGCGGGCGCGCAGCGCGGCGAACTCGGCGCCGTCGAAGCGGCTGCGGAAGCGTTGATAGATCGCCTTGGCGTTGGCGATGGCGATGATGCCGCGCAGCGCCGGTGCCGCCGCGCCGCCCAGAGTATCCAACTGCTTGTCGACGGCGGTATCGACCCGGCTGACGAAGATCGAGGCAACCGATGCCAGCCGCTCCGGCGCCGCGGCGCGGCCGGCGCCGCGCAGAAAGGCCTGGGATACGGCGTCGTAGTGACGTAACGAAAACATCAGCGTGGCATTGATGTTGATGCCCTCGGCGGTGAGGGTCTCGATGGCCGGAATGCCCTCCGGGGTCGAGGGCACCTTGATCATCAGATTCGGCCGGTCCACTGCACGCCACAGCCGGCGTGCCGCCGCCAGTGTCGCCTCGGTATCGTGGGCCAGGCGCGGCGACACCTCCAGGCTGACGTAACCGTCGAGGCCGGCGGATTCGTCGAACACCGGACGCAGCGCATCCGCCGCCTCGCGGATGTCCTCCACCGCGATCAACTCGAACAACGCCTCCACGGCGATATCGGGCTGTGCCTCGATGATCGCCGCCACCTGCTCGTCGTAGGCGGAGCTGCCGGCGATCGCCTTTTCGAAGATGCTGGGATTGGAGGTGACGCCGCGCAACCCCGCCGCCACCAGCCGGCGCAACCCGCCGCTGCGCGTCTGTCCGCGCTCGATATAGTCCTGCCACACCGATTGGCCGTGGCGCAACAATTCCACCAGTTTTTCCATAACCTACTCCGTGATATTTCGTTGATTCACCTGGCGATCCAGAACCACCATACGATCAGCGCGATCGCCACCACGCCCGCCGCATCGACCGCAACCATCACGCCCTCTCCTGCGGCCGCAACCGACGCAGCCGGCCGGCGTTGCCGACCACCGCCAACGACGACAACGCCATCGCGACGCCGGCAATCATCGGAGTGAGCAACACGCCCGCCAGCGGGTAGAGCACTCCGGCTGCAAGCGGAATTCCCAAACTGTTGTAGACCATAGCACCGAACAGATTCTGTTTGATGTTGCGCAGCGTCGCACTGGAGATGGTGATGGCATCGGCCACGCCGTGCAGCGAACTGCGCAACAGCGTGATGTCGGCACTCCCAATGGCGGCGCCGGTACCGCCGCCGATGGCGAAACCGACATCGGATCGTGCCAGAGCCGGTGCATCGTTGGTGCCGTCGCCCACCATGCCGACGATCTCGCCGCGGGCCTGCAACTCGGCAACCCTCTTATCCTTGTCCTGGGGCAACACCTCGGCGATGACCGTATCGATACCGAGCTGCCGGGCCACCGCCTCGGCG
>DFMR01000193.1 GCA_002376325.1 Proteobacteria bacterium UBA3588
GTCGAGGGCATGCAGTTCGATCGCGGCTACCTTTCGCCGTACTTCGTCAACAACCAGCAGACCATGACGGCGGAGTTGGAGAATCCCTACATCCTGATCCACGACAAGAAGATCTCCAACATCCGCGAGTTGCTGCCGGTGCTGGAAGGGGTGGCCAAGGCCAGCAGGCCGCTGCTGATCATCTCCGAGGACGTGGAAGGCGAGGCGCTGGCCACCCTGGTGGTCAACTCCATCCGCGGCATCGTCAAGGTCGCCGCCGTCAAGGCGCCGGGCTTCGGCGATCGCCGTAAGGCGATGCTGCAGGACATCGCCATCCTCACCGGCGGTCAGGTGATCTCCGAAGAGGTCGGCCTGTCGCTGGAGAAGGCAACCCTGAACGACCTGGGCACCGCCAAGAAGATCGTGGTGGCCAAGGAAAACACCACCATCATCGACGGTGCCGGCAAGGTCGAGGACATCAAGGCCCGGGTCGAGCAGATCCGTTCGCAGATCGAGGAGACCTCCTCCGACTACGACCGCGAGAAGCTGCAGGAGCGTATGGCCAAGCTGGCCGGCGGCGTTGCGGTGATCAAGGTCGGTGCCGCGACCGAGGTCGAGATGAAGGAGAAGAAGGCGCGCGTCGAAGACGCCCTGCACGCCACCCGCGCGGCGGTGGAAGAGGGCGTGGTCCCCGGCGGCGGCGTTGCGCTGATCCGTGCCCTGGATGCGGTCAAGTCGCTGCAAGGCGACAACCACGAGCAGGATGTCGGCATCAGCATCGCGCGCCGTGCGATGGAAGAGCCGCTGCGTCAGATCGTGGCCAATGCCGGCGACGAACCCTCCGTCATCGTCAACAAGGTGAAGGAAGGGAAGGGCAACTTCGGCTACAACGCCGGCAATGGCGATTTCGGCGACATGATCGAGATGGGCATCCTCGACCCGACCAAGGTGACCCGTTCCGCACTGCAGAACGCCGCCTCCGTGGCGGGTCTGATGATCACCACCGAGGCCATGGTTGCCGAGCTGCCGAAGGACGAGTCGGCCGCGCCGGATATGGGCGGCATGGGCGGTATGGGTGGCATGGGCGACATGGGTATGATGTAAACCCTGTCGCACAAGCGCTGCACGAAAAAGCCCCGCTGGCGACAGCGGGGCTTTTTTATTGTGTGCCGCAGACGGCCCTGTTGGGTGCGGCAGGCTCGCTCGGGTTCTTGCCCGATGCAGGCGAATACCCTGAGTCGCTAAACCCGCACGTAGACCCAGCCGCTCTCCATGCGTTGGACTATTTCATCCAGTGCCGATGGAACCACCTTGACCTGGGGTAACAGCCGGTAGTGGACGCCGCGTTCCCTCAAGTGCTGCAGCGTCTTGCCGCAGGCGAGAAAGGTGACGTTCGGATAGCGTCGGGCCAGCTGTGCGATCTCCTGCCGGTATGGCGAGAGACTCGTTCGCAACAAATCCAGGCCCTTGTCGTTGGTCAGTATCTCCAGATGAAGTGCCACCCCTTGCGCGCGCGCGCGCGCCAGCATCTGCTTCGCTTCGGCCATGGCCGTACGGAAATGCTGCGGCTCATCGTCGCTGATATGCAACAGCACGTTGTGGGCGCGAGCTATGGGCACATTCCAACTAGCCGGTGTAGCGACTGCCGTGTGTTGTTCGGGCAGGCCGCCGCGCGACAACCAGCCGACGCAGGCGCCGACCACAAACATCAACAACGCTGCAGCCATTCCGTAACAACTCAGCTTCTTGCGCTGCCGTCGCCGTGACGACGGCGGCGGTAATGCAGAGGGGCTATACGCATCCTGCACCATTTCCCGCAGATTGCGCAGGCGGCAGGCGTATTGTGCTACCTCACTGTCCTGTTCCAACTCCTGGTAAAACCGAACCTTCTCTTCCGTCGTCAGCTGATTGTCGACGAAGGAGTTGATCGCCTCTTCAGAAAACGCATGATCTCGGTTCATTTCACTCTCCTGATCCGCCTCTTCTCACTATTGAGTTCCGCATCGTGAGGAGTCAGCAAATCGACCAGGGCGCGCCGCGCCCGACACAAGCGACTCATTACCGTCCCCACCGGAATCTCGAGGATCGCCGCGACCTCGGTATAGCTGAAACCTTCGAGGTCGACCAGTGTAACCACCTGTCGTTGATTGACCGACAGATTTGCGATCGCGTCGCGCACCTGGCGGACTTTTTGCTGCTGCGCCACCAGTGATTCCGGTGTCGTCGGATGAACGAATTCGTTTTCATCAAACTCCACCATGTCGCGCCGTTTGCGCAGATGATCATGCCAGCAGTTGTTCAGTATCCGGAACAGCCAGGCATACAGTGCCTCCGGATCGCGCAACTGGTTGATCAGGCGCAATGCCTTCGACAAGGTCTCCTGCGCCAGGTCATCCGCGATCGACGAATCGTGACACCAGGCATAGGCGACGCGAAACAGATGCGGCCGACTCTCCTCCAATTTCTGCCGGAGCTCCCGGCTACGACAAAGCCGTATGAATATAGCCATATCCACTACGCCCCCACTATTTATAGTTGTTTGAATCTCCTCCACACCTTGTAATTGACGCTTCTCGCCCGCGAAATATTCCCATCCGTATTTCACCGTGGATAGCGGAATAAAGCCGTTATAGGGGCCGTCTGCTCCCCGTGGCCACAAGAGGTGTGTTCCCGGCAGGAAGCCGGGCGCGCTATATCGCTTGGGATTTCGGGAGGAAACAGATATGTACGCTTTAAAACTCGTGGCAAGGTTGGCACTGTTGTGTTCCTTGCTCTATGCAACGGCGTCGACCGCCGCTCCGGCGATGGATAAACCCTTTGCTGACACCAAGGTCGTGCTGCAGATAAGCAACCTGTCTCCGGCCAAACAGAATCTGGTGCTTAACGTGGCGCAGAACCTGCTGAACCACTACGGCCCCGACCGCGTGGACGTCGAAGTGGTGGCCTTTGGTCCCGGCCTGCGTCTGCTGTTCGCCAACAATGCGAACAAAGACCGTGTCGACATGTTGGCGCAGAACGGCGTGCGTTTTTCCGCCTGCGGCAACACCATCCACAGTTTCACCAAACAACTGGGTCATGCACCTAAGATCAACCCGGTTGCGACCATCGTGCCCGGCGGAATCGTGCGCATCGTCGACCTGGTGCACCAAGGCTATGTGTTGGACAAGCCGTAAACACAATAACTAGAGCCTTTTATGAAAAGGTGGGAGGAGCTATGTCGTACAAATTATTGAAAAATGCCTGTGTCGCGTCATGCTGCATCGGCGGCCTGCTCGGCGCCGGCACGGCGTCGGCGACGGACTGGCTGATGTTGCAGGGAACGGAGCCCGCCGGGGCGGGTGCGCCGGCGCGTATTTTTGGCGTGTTACAGCCGACCTATCAGGCGGACACCAGCTCTGACAGCGCCGCCGCCATCGCTTCCAATACGGCCCCCGAGCCGACGCTGATTGCCCCGAACTTCCAGAAGCAGGAGCAGTTCCAGCTGATGCGGGCCATGCTCGGCGTGCGCGGGCTGGCCTTTCCGATCGACGACAGCGTCAATTACCTGCTCAACGTCGAGTTTGGTACCAACGCGGCGACCGATGGCGGGCCCTACGGGCAACGGACGCCGGTGCGGTTGATGGATGCGAGCGTCACGGTCAACAGCATTCCAGGTGCGCGCATTCGTACCGGTTTGTTCAAAACGCCGGGGCCGGAAGAGTTGTTGCAGGGCATCATAGGCATGGACTACATCAACTTTACCGATGTGTCGAGCCAGATGATGCTGGAGCGTTTCCCCAGAGGTGTACAGACCAGTACCAGTGCCACAGATAATCATGGTAATGGCGATGGAAAGGTGACGCCGACTGAGGCACAGTGGACCTCGTCGTTCGGCGCGGCGCGCGACCTAGGCATGGAGGTGTTCGATAGCTTCCACGCCAACGGGTGGACCCACAGCTACGCGGTGATGATCGGTAATGGCAACGGACTGCAGGTGCAGGACAGCATTGCCGATGGGCCGGAAGAGTATCTCTACTGGGCGTCGGAAAAGGTGTTCAGCGGCAAGGGGCCTCTGCAGCAGGGCGTGAAATTCTTCATCTGGCAGCAGACCGGCAAGCGCCGGGTGGACTTGAGCGACGACAACACTTACAACCCCGTGACCCACGACCGCATACGCCAGGGTATCGGTATGCGCTATCGCCGAGGCAATTGGCGTCTGGGCACGGAGTACATGCAGGGTAAGGGCATGATCTTCCAGGGACCCAATAAGCCCAATTTCGGTTTTGGTACGCCGGCCGCGCTCCAGGATCTCGATGGCAAGGCCAACGGCTGGTACGTCGATGCCGGCTATTACGTGCCGAATACACGCTGGGAACTGGACGCGCGTTACGATCAGTACAACCGTTCGACCTCGCACCAGTACGATACGGCACGCTTTACCACCACGACCCTCGGGGTGGTCTACCATATCAATGCCAGAACGCGCGTCACCTTCGATTATGCGATGCGTAACGACAAGGCGCTGGATGCCATCCCGACGTCTGGGCCGCTGGTCACGCCGCTCACCAATCTGCATAACGGTCTGGCATCGATTAAGGACCGCTTGGCACTGCAGTTGACGATGATGTACTAGATAAAGCAGCGGCACTGCGTCAAAAAAAATGCCCCGCCGGTTTGCCGGCGGGGCATTTTTCCTGGTTGGGCTTCCGTATGAAATTCCCGTAATCGGCTTTGCCGTCGGATGGTTGCCTGCGGTTCGAATGGACCGCCCTTACACCTTGATGTAAAGCCAACCTTCCTGCAGTCGTTCCACCACCCGTTCCAGCGCCGACTTGGTGGTGCTGACATTGGGCAGCAGCCTGGTATCGACTCCCTCGCGCTTGAGCTGCGCCAGGGCGTTGGCGCAGGCCATGATCGTGAGATTGTTGTAATTGTGAATCAGCTCCTCAGTCAGCCGTGGATAGGGCGATACTTTGGCGCGCAACAGCGCCAGCCCGTTGCCGTTGGCGACCACTTCGACCCTGATGGGGACGCCGCGCCGTTTGGAACTGCGCAACAGGTCATCGACTTCGGTGAGCGCGTAATGCAATTTGTTGGGGTCTGCGGTGGTGATATGCAGGATGACGTTTTGCTGTTGCCCCCGGGCCGACAGCAGCTGCACCGTCTGGAACGCATCCATGTCTTCGTGCAGGTAAACTGCGTGCTTGACGGTAACGTCGTGGCTATGTGAAAACCAGCCGATCAACGCACCGCATAGCAGCAGTAACGAGGCGGCGACCGCGTCGGTCAGCCGCGCGCGGCGGCGCGGCCGCATTGCAGGCGGCGGCGATGATGGCGGTTCGCGATAGGCATAGCGCAGCATATCCTGCAGCTTGCGCGTTTCGCACACGGAACGATTCAATACTTGGTCGTTGTTGAGGACCAGAAATATCTGCTCCTTCTCTTCCGAACCAAGCTCATCGTCGACGAAGGCGTTCAACTGCTCGTCAGAAATGTGCCGCTTGTTCATTTTACCCTCACGAGAGCCAATTCCCGTGGCGGCGCTGTTACCGTGGCGGCCGCTTCCAGCAACCGCTCCTTCAATGCCTGGCGCGCACGGCACAGCCGGCTCATCACCGTACCGATGGGGATGCCGAGTATCTCGGCCACTTCGGCATAACTGAAGCCTTCGAGATCGACCAGCGTCACCACTTCGCGCTGCCCCATGGACAGCTGTGCCACCGCACTGCGTACCCGGTGAACGGTCTCCAACTCCTGGTGCGACCGCTCCGGATTGCTGTCGCTGTGGAATTCGCCTTCATCGAATTCCACCAAATCGCGGCGGCTGCGCAGGTGACCGCGCCAGCAGTTGGTGAGGATACTGAACAGCCAGCTGTCAATGGCTTCGAAGTTGCGCAGATTGGCCGCACTCTTCATCGCCTGCAACATCGTTTCCTGTACCAGATCATCTGCCAAGTGGGTGTTGTGGCACCACGAATAGGCCACCCGGTAGAGACGCGGCCGATTATGTTCCAGCCGCTGATTGAATTCGCGGCTGCGACAAAACAACCCCAATAGACCCATGTTCTCCTCCACTCGTTTCTAGCGATGTAGTTATTGGTTTTATTGTTGTTATTGATGCAACGACGTCTGATGCGTCGTTTGCATCGATTATTAGTGAAAACGTATGGAATTTCCAGGGAATAAATCGGTGCGGCGGCGCGTCTTATCGGCGTAGGTAAACAGCGCCAAGGACCAGAGTCCGCGCATTTGATGTGGTCTTTGGGCTGTTGCCAACGTCTGCTTGGACGTACGGTATGCCTCTCCGTTGTGGGCCGTACGTTGTTGCGGGGGTCTTTTCCCCACTCGTGCCTGGGGCCTTTGGCCCCTGGTTTTTTCGCGCGACGAGTACGCCGCCTCGCCCGGTCGGGCTGGTACAATCAAGTTTTTACGTTGATTGGACCCGCGCGTGACCCCGGACCAACTCCTGTCGTTGTTACCCCCTCTGCTGGCGAAGCGGCTCGAACCGCAGCGCGACGCCATTGCACAAACCGCTGCCGCCGCCGCGTTGCCGCCGCAATGGATGCCGGAGCTGGTGCGGGTCTGGGCGTGCAGCGACTTTGTCGCCGACGGCTGTCGCCATCAGCCGCAATTGCTGCCGGAGCTTTATGCCAGCGGCGATCTGCAGCGCCGCTATCCCCCTTTCACCTATGCTGAGCGACTCCGGTCGTTGCTGGCGGAGGTCACGGATGAAGTCCAGCTGCAACGGCAGCTGCGCCGTTTCCGCCGGCGCGAGATGATCCGCATCGCCTGGCGCGACCTGGCCGGACACAGCGATCTTGACGAAGTCACGGCGGAGCTGTCGGCACTCGCCGACGCCTGCATCGCATTGGCGCTGCAACGGCTCTACGGTTGGCACTGTGAGCAGTGGGGAACGCCGCTCGACAGCGCCGGCCAGCCGCAACAACTGATCGTGCTGGGAATGGGCAAGCTGGGGGCGGGCGAACTCAACTTCTCCTCCGACGTCGACCTGATCTATGCCTACGCGCAAGAGGGGGAGACCCAGGGAGGACCGCGCAGCATCTCGCACCAGGAGTTCTTCATTCGCCTCGCCCAGCGTCTGGGCAATGCGCTGAGCAACATCACCGGCGACGGCTACGTGTTCCGGGTCGATACCCGTCTGCGCCCGTTCGGCGAGGCCAGCGCCCTGGCCCTCTCCTTCGATGGACTGGAGGACTATTACCAGGTCCACGGCCGCGAATGGGAACGCTACGCCATGATCAAGGCGCGGGTGGTGGCGGGGGAGCGGCAGGCCGGCGACCAGTTGATGGCGCTGCTGTGCCCCTTCGTCTACCGCCGCTACGTGGATTTCGGCGCCTTCCAGTCGCTGCGCGAGATGAAGGCGATGATCCATCGCGAGGTACAGCGCAAAGGGATGGCCGACAACGTCAAACTGGGCCCCGGCGGTATCCGCGAGGTGGAGTTCATCGGCCAGGCGTTCCAGCTGATCCGCGGCGGACGCGAACCGGCGCTGCGGGCGCGGCCGATCCTGGCGGTGTTGCAGACGCTGCGCGAGTCCGGCTGGTTGCCCGATTTCGTGGTGGACGAGCTGACCGTCTCTTACCGCTTCCTGCGCACCACCGAGCATCGGTTGCAGGAAGTTGCCGACCGCCAGACCCACGCCCTGCCGCAGGACGAGTTCGGACGTGCGCGTCTGGCTTATTCCATGGGCTTTGCCGACTGGTCCGCCTTCGAGCCGGTATTGCGCGGCCACATGGCGACGGTGCACCAGCATTTCGAGCAGGTGTTCGCGGCGCCGCAGACCGAGCACGCCCAGTCCGACAGCCTGGATCTGGTCGGTGTATGGCAAGGCAACCTGGATCGGGAGCAGGCCTGCGCGGCGCTGGCCGGCGCCGGTTATGAGGCAACGGAGGAGGTCTACCGCCAGGTGCAGCAGGTGCGCCAGGGCCGTGCCTACCTCGGCCTCGGCACCCAGGGCCGCACCCGCATGAACCACCTGATGCCGCTGCTGCTCGGTGCCGCCGGCGGCAGCGACCGGCCCGACCCGACCCTGGCACGGGTACTGACGGTGGTCGAGGCCATTGCCCGGCGCAGTGCCTACCTGGCGTTGCTGGTGGAGAACCCGATGGCGCTGTCGCAGCTGGTGCGCCTGTGCGGGGCCAGCCCCTGGATCGCCAACCAACTGGCGCGCTATCCGCTGCTGCTGGACGAATTGCTCGACCCGCGCACCCTCTACGCGCCGCCCGCCCGCGCCGAGCTGGAGCAGGAACTGCGCCAGCGCCTGCTGAATCTGGACCCGGAGGATCTGGAGGCGCAGATGGAGGCGCTGCGCCACTTCAAGCAGGCCAACACGTTGCGGGTGGCCGCTGCCGACGTGATGGAGGCGGTGCCCCTGATGGTAGTGAGCGACCACCTCACCGACATCGCCGAGGTGTTGTTGAACGAGTCGCTGACCCTCGCCTGGGGCCACCTGATTGCCCGCCACGGCCGCCCCGGCTGTAGCGTACCCGACGCCTGCGACCCCGGCTTCGCCATTATCGCCTACGGCAAGCTGGGCGGGATCGAGCTGGGCTACGGCTCCGATCTGGACATCGTGTTCCTGCACAGCGACGCCGGCCAGGGCCACGCCACCGACGGCGAGCGCCCGGTGGACAACGCCGTGTTCTACGCCCGGCTGGCGCAGCGCATCATCCATATCCTCACTGCCCGCACCCCCGCCGGGATTCTCTACGAGGTGGATACCCGCCTGCGCCCCAGCGGCGCCTCCGGCCTGATGGTCAGCAGCATGACGGCCTTCGACCTCTACCAGCGCGACGAGGCTTGGACCTGGGAACATCAGGCGCTGGTGCGGGCCCGCTTCGTCGCCGGCGACCCGGCGCTGGGGGCGGCGTTCGACACGGTGCGGCGCACAGTATTAACGCAGCCGCGCGAGCGCGCGTCGCTGCGCCGCGAGGTGCGCGAGATGCGCGAGCGCATGCGCGGCCAGCTGGCCAAGGGCGATGCGTCGCAGTTCGACCTGAAGCAGGCACCCGGTGGTATCGCGGACATTGAATTTATGGTGCAATATGCCGTTCTGGCATGGGCCCGCGAGCATCCCGCACTGCTCGATTTTACCGACAACATCCGGTTGTTGCAGCGCCTGGCCGATGCCGGTCTGCTGGCGCAGCCCGATGCCGCCCTGTTGAGCGACGCCTACCGTGCCTACCGGGCCCGGCTGCACAGGCTTACCCTGCAGCAGCGGCCGGCGTTGGCGGCTGCGGACGAATTTACGGATTACCGCGCCGGCGTGCTGCGTATCTGGCGCGCGCTGATGGACACTTGATTTGGCACTTGACCGAGGTTTTTAGGAGAACGACAGATGTCGATGTCTGACCGCGATGGCGTGATTTGGCTGGATGGCGAAATGGTCCCCTGGCGCGAAGCCAAGACCCACGTATTGACCCACACCCTGCACTACGGCATGGGCGTGTTCGAGGGCGTGCGCGCCTACAAGGCCGATCAGGGCACGGCGATCTTCCGCCTTTCGGAGCACACCGACCGGCTGTTCCGTTCCGCCCACATCCTGATGATGCCGATGCCCTTCGACAAGGTGACCATCAACGAGGCGCAGCTTGCCGTGGTGCGCGACAACAAGCTGGAGTCGGCCTATATCCGCCCGATGTGCTTCTACGGCTCCGAAGGAATGGGGCTGCGCGCCGACAACCTCAAGGTACACGTGATGGTGGCGGCCTGGACCTGGGGAGCCTATCTCGGCGCCGAAGGCATGGAAAAGGGCATCCGCGTACGCACCTCCTCCTTCACTCGTCACCACGTCAACATCACCATGTGCAAGGCCAAGGCCAACGGCAACTACATGAACTCGATGCTGGCGCTGCGCGAGGCGATCAGCTGCGGCGTCGACGAGGCGATGTTGTTGGACAACGAAGGCTACGTGGCCGAAGGCTCCGGCGAGAACATCTTCATCGTCCGCGACGGCATCATCTACACGCCCGACCTCACCTCCGCGCTGGACGGCATCACCCGCAACACCATCTTCCAGTTGGCCGCCGAGATCGGCGTGCCGGTCAAGGAGAAGCGTATCACCCGCGACGAAGTCTACGTCGCCGACGAGGCATTCTTTACCGGCACCGCCGCCGAGGTGACGCCGATCCGCGAGGTCGACGGCCGCGCCATCGGCATCGGCCGGCGCGGACCGATCACCGAGCGGTTGCAGACCATGTATTTCGACCAGGTGCACGGGCGCCGCAGCGAACATCCCGAATGGCTGACCACCGTGGGTTGAGCCGCTATACCGAAGGGAGGAAACGATGAGTGCTGATGCCGTAGCCAACAGAACATCGAATACGCAGCGTTACTACGAGGTGACGCGTGCCGATCTGCCGCTGCACTGTCCGCTGGAGGGCAGTAGCTTGTGGAACTCCCATCCTCGCGTATTTCTCCCTATCGAGGAGAGCGGCGAGGCGATCTGTCCCTATTGCAGCGCGCGCTACGTTCTCAAGGACGGCAAGTGACCGCGCCGGCCGGCGCCATGCACAGCGGCGAAGCCGGTCGGACGCAGTGATCCATCCCGCCGCCCCGTTGCCGCGTTACGATTTTTGAGCTCACAGTTATGAAGTTACGCATACCCGATTTCGCCGCCGGCCATGTGCTCGCGCTGGGCGACCTGATGCTGGATCGCTACTGGCACGGCGACACCTCGCGCATCTCGCCCGAAGCGCC
>DFMR01000003.1 GCA_002376325.1 Proteobacteria bacterium UBA3588
AGGCAGCCGATCATGTTGAGCAGCGTGGTCTTGCCGCTGCCGGAAGGACCGACGAAGGAGACGAAAGAGGAACGTTCAATCGCGAAATCCACACCCTTGATGGCGTGAACCTCCAGTGCGCCAGAGCGATAGGTTTTTGCAACGTTCTCGGCGCGGACCAGACTCATGTAGCCCCCTTCATGCGTTGGCTTCAACTCTACCCGCACTAATCGTAGCTCAATCCAGCTGCCATGCCATACGTAGCGACTGCACCGCTTAATTACAGAGCTAATGAAACGTTTGCGGTTCGCATTCCAAGAGTCACAAGAGCAACACCGGAGCGCTGAGTGCCGACTTAGACTGCCTGGACACGCATAACGTCCGCTTCGGGTGAGAGCTTCCGCCTGAAGTATACGGGTGGTTGGCGACAAACTTCCGACATTGACGCCGGGCGCCGTCCATTGGGTTCACGAAAGGTCTCCATTTCATAGCCCTTTCCAAAGTCGAGCGGGATGTAAGGCGATTCGGATATCCGCTGAGCCGGCTGATTGCTGCTGAGCATCGGTAAACGGGCATGTTTCCCGGTCGTGCTTGCCGAGAAATGGATTAGTTATTCTGTGCGTTTGATGATGATCCCTGCGGCATACGACTAATCGTCAACCGGTCAAAATTAACACGCAACGAGGGTCAAATCTTGATGCGCAGCGACATCCTGGCGGGGTTTTCAGGTGCCGTGCCCCAATGTTCCGGGTTGCCCTAGGTTGCCGAGGCCCTCGGTACTCTTGACGACACGGTCGGGTTTGCTAGCCTTCTCGGTGACTGGATGCCCAGTGTGAGATGTACCGCTTACATAATCGATCCCGACCTCTCCGCCTTTCGGCGAGTGCCTAGCGAAGTATCATGGTTCCGGACTTGCTCTGTTGGGCGATATGCGCTGCACTGGGAAGTATCAGTAGTGCAGCGATCGACTGCTCGAGTGTGCGGAGTGACAACGGTTACGCCGAGCCGTATCAAAGGGGGTACACCAAAATGACCAAAACGAATCTTGCCCTACGCATTGGGATAGCGACAATGATGCTCGGCTCAGTTGGCGGCTGCGCTACGGCACAGCCTGCCATGACCCCTGGCGGAGGCCACGGATTCATCGTGGACTGTTCCGGCACGAGCATGAGTGCGTGTTATTCGAAAGCGGGACAACTGTGTGGTGCTAGCGGATATAAGGTGTTCGAAAAGTCAGATTTGCTGGCGACAAGCCTGTTCAGCGGCGCCGACAAGCATTTGTTGATACAGTGCAAGAACGACGGCGCCAAGGATCGCGGCAAATAGCACTAGAGCGTTTTAACCTTCATGCGGTTGGTCGCGTCTCTCCGTACAGGGTCAGCAGACTATTTAAGGGGAGCCTTGGCCACGCGTGAAAACACCCCCTGGGAACAGGGTGGTGGCTTCTCGGTGGATGCCTTGGTCCGCAACGGCCGGGAACGTCTACTGCGTTACTGCGCCCGGCAGGCATTTACCCTGGAACGGCTATTTAGATATTGAGACTGATGAAACTACTCGATCGCCTGGCTGAGCTGATCCCGCAGGCGGCGCCGGCATCGCCATCGCCATGCCGAATCCGCGCATGGACCTTGGAGTCCACCGAAAACCCCAGCACTGGCACTGTCGGTGCAAAACGTCAGTAGTTAAGGCTACCCGCCCTTGCGGCGCGGAGGAGTCGTATTCATCGGCCGCCGCGGCACACCCGAAGAATCTGCGCCATTCGGACCCTATCTATTTCATTCGATAAGCGCGGTGGCAGGCGACGCAGCGGTTCTCCACTTCGGCCAATGCCTTTAGCGTCGATGCCATGTCGCCGGAAACGGCGGCATCCTGGGCGACGATGGCGAAATGGCCGGCGGCGCGATGCATGGCGGCGCCCATGGCAAGCATCTGTTGCGGCATGTAACGCGCCGCATCATGGCGATCGTGCTGCGACATGCCGCCGCGGGTCAGGCGCCGGTCGGCGATATCGGCGGCAGCTTGGTAATCGCCGACGGCCAGGCTCCGCGTGATCAACTGCAGGGACTCCAGGTGGCTGCGCATGTTGCTCAGCTCCTGGCGCTTGAATGCAGGCGGGAAATTGACGACCAGGCGCTTATCCGCGGCCGGAGCCATGGCCATGCCGGCAGAGGGCTGCATGGTCATGTCGTGATCGCCCATGGGCATGGTGTCTGCTTGCGCGGGCGCGAACTGCGATAGCCCGGTCAGCGCTACGATAGCCGCGGCACCCAGCAGGGCGAGGATAGCGGAACGATGGGCCATGTCTGTTCTCCTGTTGCGGATTTGCGTCGTGAGCGTAGCGGGTCGGTCGCCGCCAGGGTATGATTCGGATCATATCCCAATCGATGCGAATCCATGCCCCACTCCGCTGCCGATTTCCTACTGTCCGCCCTTGCGACCCTCGGCCGACAGCGCTCGGTACCCGCCGGGACCGTCTTGTTTTACCACGGCGAGAAGCCTGACCGGTTGTTTTGGGCATTGCGGGGCGAGCTGCATCTGGTGCGCTTCGGCGCAGACGGCGCAAGCATGGTATTGCAGCGCTGCCGGCGCGGGCCGCTGGCGGAGGGTTCGCTGTTTTCGCGGCACTACCATTGCGACGGGGTCGCGGCTGCCGCAACTACCCTGATTGCCATTCCACGGACTCGCTTCCTCGACGCCTTCGCGGACCCGCAGTTCGGGCGCGCCTATGCGCAGTGGCTGTCGGGCACGGTGCGTGAGCTGCGCACCCACTGCGAGCGCCTGAGCCTGCGGCGCGCGCCGGACCGGGTCGAACACTATCTCAACGAACACGTGAGCTTCGACTACGGCCGCGGACAGTGCAGCCTCAAGGATTGGGCGACGCAGTTGGGACTCAGCCACGAAAGCCTGTACCGGACGCTGGCGTCCATGGAGGCGGATGGGCGGATCATGCGCGACGGCGGAAGCGTCCGACTCGCGGCCGGTACGCGCGCGGGCCGGTCTTGATGCGGAACCGACGACGCCGTTAATCAGAGGGGTGTCGGGATTCGTACGCGGCGTATTGCCGACGAACGATTATTCGCACCATTGCGCCGGCCTGGCGGTATCCAGCCAGGCCTCGATCTCCTGCGCCGGCAATGGCCGCGAGTAGAGGAATCCCTGCGCCAGAGCGCAACCGACCGATTGCAGCAGTTTGGCCTGGGCGCAGGTTTCGATCCCCTCCGCGACGACCGTCAGCTTGAGTACTTCGCCGAGAGCGAGGATCGTTTTGACGATCTGCGCATCCTCNNAGGCTGGAGTAGCCGGTACCAAAGTCGTCGACCGCGACGGTTACCCCGATGTCGCGCAGGCGCGCCAGCAGCTTCGCCGCATGTTGCGGATTGGCCATCACCGCACTCTCCGTCAACTCGATCTCCAGCAGTGCCGGCGCGATGCCGTGATGCGCGGCCAGCGCTACGATGCGCGCCACCAAGCCGCCTTCGTCCAACTGCCGCGCCGAGACGTTCACCCCGACCCGGATGTTGCGTCCGGCGCCCTGCCACAAGGCCGCCTGGCGACACGCCTCGTCCAGCACCCAGTCACCCAGTTCCCGAATCAGACCACACTCCTCCGCCAGGGGAATGAATTCCATCGGTGCCAGCAGTCCACGCAGCGGATGGCGCCAGCGCACCAGCGCCTCCACCGCCAGCGACTCGCCGGTCGCCATCGTGACCCGCGGCTGATAGTGCAATTCCAATTGATTACCGGCGATGGCACGGCGCAGCTCGCTTTGCATGGTCAGCCGTTCACTCGCTCGCGCCAGCATGTCCGGGCGAAAGAAGCGGTAGGTGTTGCGCCCGGCCTCCTTGGCCGCATACATGGCCATGTCCGCGTGTCGCATCAGCTCCAGCGCATCGGCGCCGTCTTCGGGGTAGAACGCCATGCCCATGGATACACCGACCTCGACGGTTTGGCCGCGCAACTGCATGGGACGCGCTATCTCGACGATTATCTGCTCCGCCACCGCGGCGCAGTGCCGGCTCCCCGACAGATCTTCCATCAGCACCACGAACTCGTCGCCGCCCAGGCGTGCCACCGTATCGGCCGCCCGCAACCGGCCTTTGATGCGCGCAGCCACCTCCTGCAACAACAGATCGCCCACGTCGTGGCCCAATCCGTCGTTGATCGCCTTGAAGCGATCGAGATCCATGAAGGTCAGCGACAGCCTGCCGCCTTTGCGCAGGGCGCGTTCGATGGCGTGTTGCAGGCGGTCCTGCATCAGGCTGCGGTTGGGCAGTCCGGTCAGGGCGTCGTGAAACGCCAGGTGGCGGATATGCTCGTCCTTGCGCCGCAGCTCGGTGATATCGTGGAATACCGCTACGTAACGCACCGCGGCGCCGGCGGCGTCGTCGATACGATTGATGGTGAGCCACTCCAGGTAGGCCTCGCCGCCCTTGCGCCGGTTCCATATCTCGCCCTGCCAGCGCCCCTCCCGCTTCAGCGCCTCCCACATCACCTGATAGAACTCGGGCCCATGGCGCGCCGAGCGCAGCAGGCTGGGGCGCCGTCCCAACGCCTCGGCCTCGCTGTAGCCGGTAATCTCGCTGAAGGCGGGATTGACCGACAGGATGGTGGCATTGGCGTCGGTCACCAACACGCCCTCGGCCGAGTTGTGGAACACGCTGGCCGCCAGACGCAGCGCCTCTTCGGTGCGCTTCTGGGCCGACATGTCGCGACCGACCCCCAAGACGCCGACCACCTGGTCGTTGGCGTCGCGTTCGGCCACCAGGCGGATCAGGTGATGCTCCAGTGTTCCGTCCGGAGCGGGGACGATCTGCTCGAAATCATCGATGCTGATACCGGTTGCGCCGACACCTCGCACCGCTTCATCCAGCGCGCTGAAGCGCCCCCCGCTAAACGTTTCCTGTTCAGTCTTGCCGACCAGCTGTTCCGGCGCCATGCCCAGAGTCTGAGCAAGGCTACGATTGGCGTACAGAACGCGGCCATCGCGATCCCATCGCATGATGTTGTCCGGCACGTTCTCCGCCAGCGAACGGAACTCGCGTTCCCGTTCCGCCAGCGCTTCCGCCGCGCGTCGCTCTTCGGTGATGTCGTGCAACATCAGCAGCAGGTGCGGTTCGCCTTCGCTGTAGAAGCGCGCCAGCCGGGCATGGACCCATACATTACGGCCGAAACTGGTGACCATGGGCGTCTCCAGTTCTTCTCTGACGCCGCTGGCCAGCACGCGTTCCGCCGCCGCCAGCAACCCCGCCTGCCGCCAGGAGGCCACTTGACGAAAACTCTGCTCCAGCAGTTGTTCCTGGGTCCCGCCGCTCAACTCGGCCATCGCCGGATTGACCAGGATGCACTGGCCGTCCTGGCGATAGGCGGCGGTTCCCATATCCGACGTCATCAGGATCTTCTGGTTGAGAGTGAGCGTCTCCCGCAGTTGCTGTTCGGTGGCCTGCAATTCGCGGGTCCGCTCATCGACCCGCCGTTCGAGCGTGTGATTGAGGGTGCGAACCTCCAGTTGCGCGCGCACCTGCTCGGTGATGTCGGAGGCCACTCCACCAATGGCGTAGGTCCGCCCGTCTGAATCGAATAGCGGAAATTTGTGCGACAGATAGATGTGCGGCCCGTCGTCCTGGGGCACCACCTCCTCGAATTCCCGAGCCACGCCGCCGTCCAGCACCTCTTGATCGGCGGCGCGCAGCGCATTCCCCACCACGCTCCCGAACACGTCCCGATCGGTACGGCCGATCATCGCCTCGCGGCTCACATGGAACAGCTCGGCATAGCGCTGATTGATCAGCAGATAGCGGCCTTCGGTATCCTTCACGAACACCACTGCCGTGCCGTTGTCGATAATCGACTGCAACAGTTCCTGATGGCGGAGCAATTCGCTTTCCGCCTGTTTGCGCGCGGTGACATCGCGCACGAACACCAGTCCGCCATCCTGGTCGGCGTAACGAAACGGCACCGCCGACGCCTCGACCTCCAGCGGCGTGCCGTCCAAGCGCAGATAGCGCTTTTCATCGGGAACCAGCGCGCACTCCTCGTCATACAGCTTGCGGATGCGCTGCGCGACGGCGTCGCGATCGTCGGGATGGATGCGGTCCATCACCGCCGTGCCGACCAACTGCTGCGGCGAGGTGGCGCCGAACAGCTGCAAGGCGGCCGGATTGACGTAGGCGATACGCCCATCGACGGCGATGAAGATGGCGTATGGCGCGCTTTCCGCCAGCCAATAGAAGGGGTTTTGGCTTTGATTCACGGGTGCCATCCAACCTACGGCGCAGGCTCCCTCTGCGGACAAGCATCGAAAGATGTCGGCAAATGGGGACGGCGACCGGCACCGGCATATCCCCACATGCGATGTAAGGTTACATTATTTGATGAGAAACGACGCTGTGGCAAGTGCTGAGAACGTCGAGCCGCAGCGTTTGACCATGACTTGACCTAGCGCCGCCCGGCGGCAACCGCGGACGGCGGTCGCAGGCGCCGCAATCGGCGACCCGTCACGCCGGGAAGCGATATCCTTTCGGCACGACCACGACACCCTGTTCGCTGACCGAAAAGCGTTCGCGGTCGCGCTTCCGGTCATAGCCGATCTGTTCCCGTGGCGGCACCACGACGTTCTTGTCGATGATACAGCGCTTGAGCCTGGCGCCGACGCCGACCTGCACCCCCTGGAACAGGATGGAGTCCTCGACAAAGGCGCCGTCGTCGACGAACACCTGGGGAAACAGGATCGAATGCTGCACGCTGCCGCCGGCGATCACCACCCCGCCGGCGACGATGGAGTTGATAAAGATGCCTTCGGTACCCGACGTGCCGGGCACGGTGCGCGCCGGCGGGGTCTGCAATTGATAGGAACGGATCGGCCAGTCCGCCTGGTACAGGTTGAGCGCCGGGATGGGTTCCAACAGGTCCATGTTGGCCTGGTAGTAGGCATCGATGGTGCCGACGTCGCGCCAGTAACGATCGGGCGTCACCCGCCCCGTCGGGCCGCCGAAGCGATAGGCCATCACCTTGTGCCGCTCGATCAGGCGCGGCAGGATATCCGTGCCGAAATCGTGGTTCGACGTGTCGTCGTCATGATCGAGGCGCAGCTGATCGAGCAACAGCGGGGCGGAAAAGACGTAGATGCCCATGGAAACGAGCGCCTGGGACGCATCGTCCGGCACCGCCTGCGGCAGCGCCGGTTTTTCCGCGAAGGCGACCACGCGCTCGGCCGCATCCACCGCCATGACGCCGAAGGCGCCGGCCTGCTCCAGCGGCACCGCCATCGCCGCCACGGTGACCGCAGCGCCTTGCGCCTCGTGAAACCTGACCATCGCCTCGTAGTCCATGCGGTAGATGTGATCGGCCGACAGGATCAGCACCTGCTCCGCTTCGCTGCGTTCGACCAGGTAGAGGTTCTGGTAGATGGCGTCTGCGGTCCCCTGGTACCAGCGCTCGCCGGTACGCATCTGCGGCGGCACCGAGGTGATGTATTCGCCCAGCTCCGGATTGAAGATGGACCAGCCGTCACGCAGGTGTTTCTGCAACGAGTGCGATTTGTACTGGGTCAGCACCAGCACGCGGCGCAGCCCGGAGTGGAGGCAGTTGGCCAGCACGAAATCGATAATGCGGTACTTGCCGCCGAACGGTACGGCGGGCTTGGCGCGGTCGGCGGTGAGCGGCTTGAGGCGACTCCCCGCACCGCCGGCCAATACCACGGCGAGGGTCTTGTCCAGCATGGTGTTGCTCCTTCGGCGATGAGCTGATGGGGCGGGAATCGCAAATAGCGCGCCAAGATGGCGAGAATAGGCTCATCACCGCCAACGGTGCAGAAAATGGTGCAAGGCATGGACCGAAAACGCGCGGCCGCCGCATTGCACAAGCTACCGGCGCACCATTGCCA
The DNA here is from genome assembly GCA_002376325.1 of Proteobacteria bacterium UBA3588. Classification (GTDB taxonomy): domain Bacteria; phylum Pseudomonadota; class Gammaproteobacteria; order Thiohalomonadales; family Thiohalomonadaceae; genus Sulfurivermis. The sequence continues at coordinate 7,862 of DFMR01000003.1, forward strand.
AGCGCATGCCCGGACCGGCGCACCATTGCGGAGCATCAATCGGAGACCGTTTTCCCGTCCCACTGGAAACCCTTTTCACGAAACAGCCGCAGACAGGCGTCGACCGCTTGCGGGTCGTAACGCACGCCCCGCCGGCCTTCGATCTCACCCAGCGCCATCTCCAGCGGCAGCGCCGCGCGGTAGGGACGGTGCGAGGCCATCGCCTCGACCACGTCGGCCACCGCGAGGATGCGCGCCTCCAGCGCAATCGCATCGCCCTTGAGCCCGTTGGGATAGCCGGACCCGTCCAGCCGTTCATGGTGCTGCACCACGATGTCGGCCACCGGCCACGGGAATTCGATCCCTTTGACGATGTCGTAGCCCATCGCAGGATGGGTCTGGATAATCTCAAGCTCGGTACTGTTCAAATGGCCGGGACGGTTGAGAAATTCCGCCGGCACGTAGATCTTGCCGATGTCGTGAATCAACGCACCGAGACGCAGCCCCTCGGTACGTTCCTGCGACAGGCCCAACTCGGCGGCAATGGCCACCGCCAGTTCCGCCACCCGTTGCTGATGGCCGGCAGTGTAGGGGTCGCGTTTTTCGATGGTAATCGCAATCGCCTGGATAGTCTGTACCAAGGCGCGCTGCAGCCGTTCGCCGATGCGCTTGCGCTCCTCCTCCGCCTCTTTGCGCCGCGAGATATCGACGATGCTGGAGCGGCTCTCGACCACGCTGCCGTCGTCGCCGAACACCGGTTCGACCGATACCAGAACCCACAGAATGCGGCCGCTCTTGTGGCGCATCTGCAGCTCCACGTCGTGGCTCGCCTCGCCGTGGCGGAAGCGCTCGAACAGCTCCTGCGCGCGCGGCTTGCCTGCGGGGGTATCGGCATAGAACTGGAATATCTTCATCTGCGCCAGCTCTTCGTGACTGTAACCGAGCAGCATCGCCAGCGCCGCGTTGCTCTGAAGGATGGTGCCGTCGGCGGCACGCACCGACGCGTAGGCGTTGGGGGCATCGTCATAGAGCTGGTGATAACGCGTCTCGCTGCGTGCCAGCTGCCGCTCGGCCTGCCGGCGTTTGGCGCGGTCGCGCAGATTGACGATACCGAAGGCCAGGTCGTCGGCCAGCTCGGTCAACAGCCGGACCTCTTCGGCGTCGAACACCCCGGCATCGGCAGCGGCGATGGTCAGGGCGCCGATCATCTCGGTACCGTAGCGGAGCGGCAGCGCAATTATCGATGCGTAGCCGCGTTGTTCGGCGTCCGCGCGCCATGACGCGTGGGCCGCTTCGGTGGCGACATCGCCGATCACCACGCTTTGACCGCTGCGGATCGCGCCGCCGGCCGGGCAACCGCCCGGCTCGTCGTCACCCCAACCAAAACGCATCTGCTCCAGGTAGCCGCTGCCTTCACCGGCATGGGCCATGGGCTGAATCGACCGTTCCGCGTCCTGCCGCGGATACCCCACCCAGGCAAGGCGGAATCCGCCCACTTCCGTCAATACGCCGCAGACATCATGCAGCAGCTGCTGTTCGTCGCTGGCGCGCACCAGTATCTCGTTGCCGCGACTCAATGTGCGCAGAGCGCGGTTGAGGCGTCCCAACTCGCGCTCCGCCTGGCGTATCTCGGTCACGTCCTGCAGCGTGCCGACGACGCGCAGCGGTCGGTCGTCCGCACCGCGCACCACCTGCCCCTTGACGTGGACCACGCTTCGCCCGGAACCGATCAGCACCGGCCAATCCATCGCCAGCGTACCGCGACCGTCGAGCGCCGAGCGGACCTGCTGCTCGATGGCGGCGCGCTGCGCCGAGTCCAGGAGACCGAGCAATGCGGCGAAGTTGCCGGCAAAGTCGGCGGCGCTGGTGCCGAAGATACGGTAGCCCTCATCCGACATCTCGACGGTACCCTCCGCCAGGCTCCAGTCCCAATTGCCCAGGTGCGCGATCTGCTGCGCCTCCTTCAGCCGCGTCTCGCTGCGGCGGACCGACTCTTCGGCGGCGAACCGCTTCACCGAGTTGGCGATGATCTCACCGGCGGCACGCAGCATGCGCACATCCTCTTTCGCCCACTCGCGCGGCGATTCGATCAGGTCGAAGCCGATGAAGCCGAGCAACTGACCGCCGTACACCATCGGCACCATCAGGCGCGAGCGCACCCCTTCGGCCAGCAACTCGTCGCGCTCTTCCACCGCCTCGCGCGGCAATTCCATCACGTCGGGGATCACGATGGTCTCGGCGCGATGAATGCGCTCCAGCAGCCACGGCAGCCGGCTGAGCGGCAAGGCCATGAAACGCTCCCGATCCGACGCCACTCCGTCGGCGCACCATTCGTAAATATCGGTGATACGCCGGTCGTCGCCGGTCAAGCTGAACATGTAGGCGCGGTCGGCTCCGACGAAGACGCCGATCTGTTGCAGGGCATGACGGATCTCGGTACCGGCCGCAGCGGCATCGATGGAGACGAAATGGGTAGCGATGCTGCCGATCAGCGACTCGAACGCTAGACGGTAGCGCAGCGCCTCCTCCGCCGTCTTTATCGAGCTGAGATCCATGGCGGTAAAAACGAAACCTTTGCGCCGGCCCTCGTCGTCGCGTATCGAACCGGCAGTGAGGAATATAGGGATATGGCGGCCGCCTTGAGTCTCCAGCTCGAATTCTCCCATCCACCCCGCACTGCCGGCGGAGTGCTGCAGTATGTCTTCGATCTCGCCGCGCCGTTGCGGCGGGAATATATCGGTCAGCGCCAATCCCTGCATCGCATCGCGGTCGCCACTGAGCAGACTGCACAGCGCGGGGTTGCAATAGGTGATGGTATGATCGAGTCCCGCCACCAATATGCCCTCACCCGCCTGCGCCACCGCGTGGCTGAGCGTGCGGCGCTGCGCTTCGGTACGGCGCTCGGNNCGGCATCCAGCCCGGCGCGCGCGATGTATGCTGGGTTGGCGTGGACGATGCGCAGATCCTTGTCGTGGATGAAGATGGGATGGGGAATGGCGTCGAAGGCGTCGTGCCAGTCGCGCTGAGTGCGTTCGATCTGGCGCCGGCTCTGCTCCAGATCCCCCATCGCCTGGCGCAGCTCGGCGGTGCGCTCACCGACCCTAAGCTCCAGCTCGTCACGCGCGCTGCGCAGCAATCCTTCGCTGACGCGCAGGCGCCGGGTGAGCCGGGTGAAGTAGGCCGCCACGCCGAGCGCGGCCATAAACGACACGGCGGCGACCACCACCCAATACCAGTATTGCCGGAGGAAATCATGGAGCGAGATCCGACCGGCGTTACGGTACGGAGCGACGTGCAATGCGCGCATCAACTGGTGTACCGGCTGATAATTGGCCGGCACGGCCCAACCGGCATTGTCGCCGCTCAACGCCGCCTTGCTGCGCGGCGGCATCTGCAGCAACGCCGTCGCCACCGCATTGCCCAGCGCTTCCGCCGTCTGCTGAAGGCGCGCCATGGGCCACTCGGGATAGAGCCGGGTGCTGCACAGGAAGGCGAAGCCGGGACAGACGTCCCGGTTGAGGACGCGAAACTCCTTGAGCTTGATCTTGCCTTCCGCGGCCATGCGTTCGAGGGTATCGGTACGCACCGTGCCGGCGGCGACGACGCCGTCGCGCACGGCGTAGACCACGGCGTCGTGGGTGCCGCCGAAGCGTAACGGCTTGAAATCCCGGTAGGGATCGATCCCCGCCTGCTTCAGCTCGCGCCACGCCGCCAGAAAGCCGCCCAACGACTGCGGGTCGACCGCCATGAACGATTTTCCGCGCAGGTCGCGCAATCGCCGGATATCCTTGCGATCGGCACGCACGAAGATCGCACCGCCGAAGCGGGTGTAGGCGGCGCCCTGTCTGCGGTTGCGCAAGGTCGCGATACGGCTGGCGCCGTAGCGCGCCTCCATCTCCACGTAATAGGCGGAGTTGGCCAGCACAAAATCGACCGTGCCGGCCTTCACGGCCGGCAGCAGCGCATCAAAGTCGAGCGGAACGATGACAAAATGGTACTGCGGCAGACGAGCCGTCAGATAGTCCGCCGTCGGCGTCCACATGCGCAGCGCCTGTTCGGAACCGCGCCGCGCCAGAACGCCGATCTTCACCTCCTGCGCAACGGGAGCGGCGGCCGCATAGACGTCCACTGCGGCCAGTACCACGGACCACACCAGCACGACGACGAGCGCACAATAGCGGAGCGTTGAATATCGAGTCATGATTCCAAGCTTCGAGGATGGACACGGAGGAGACTACGAAGTAAGTGTAGGCGTTGTGTCACCGCCGACAAAGTGGTCAATACCGCACCGCAAAAGGCAGGGGTGGTGGTTTGTGGTATAAAGGCGGCGGTATTATTCCTATGCACGCGCCTCCATGACCATGGCGACTGACCCTCCTCTCATATCCGTATTGCTGCCGTTTTACAACGCCGCCGCCACGCTGGCCGCCACGCTCGACTCCATTCAGGCGCAGACCTTGCGCGACTTCGAGCTGATCGCCGTGGATGACGGCGGCGGCGACGATTCGGCGCAACTGGTGGCGGCCCGTGGCGCCGACGATCCCCGTATCCGCCTGTTGCAGCCGGGACGCCAGGGCGTGGTCGGCGCCATGAACAGCGCCCTGGCTGCGGCGCGGGCGCCGTTGGCGGCGCGCATGGATGCGGACGACCTGATGGCACCGGAACGATTGGCGGCCCAATACGACTTGATGCGCCTGCGGCCGGAGTTGGCGGCGGTCGGTACGCAGGTGCGGCTGTTTCCGGAGGAGTCGATCCAGGGCGGCTTCAATGAATATATCCGCTGGCAGAACGGCTGCCTCAGCGCCGCCGATATCGCCGACGAGATCTACGTCGAGCTGCCCATCGCCCACCCCTCGCTGCTGTTTCGCCGCGCAGTGGTGACGGCCCTGGGCGGCTATCGCGACGGCCCGTTCCCGGAGGATTACGAACTGTTGCTGCGCCTGCACCATGCCGGCCACGCCATGGCCAAGGTGGAACAGGTGCTATTGCACTGGCGCGAGAGCCCCGGCCGCCTGACCCGCACCGATGCCCGCTACAGCCGCGACGCCTTCGATCGCCTGCGCACCGACTATCTGGCGCGCGATGCGCGGCTGCACGACGGTCGCCCGCTGGCCATCTGCGGCGCGGGACGGCGCACGCGCAAGCGCTCGCAATTGTTACTGGAAAAGGGCTTCCAACCCGTCGCCTGGATCGACATCGACCCACGCAAGATCGGCAACCGCGTGCACGGCGCGCCGGTCCACCCGCCGCAGTGGCTGGCCGATCTCGAAGAAAAACCGTTTGTGTTGAGCTACGTCACCAACCACGGCGCCCGCGACATCATCGCCGCCCAGCTAAACGCCATGGGCTATCGCCGCGGCCGCGACTATCTGATGGTGGGTAATTGAACGGATCATCTCGCCAAGACGCCAAGATCGCCAAGGCCCTTAAGATTCACGGCAACGCTAGGGATAACCGTTTCTCGACACGCCCAATGGCGGTCCGAAGGGGATAGATAGAACAGCCCAAGACACCGACACAGCGTACTAATCGGCCTTGCTTACTTGGCGTGCCTGGCGTCTTGGCGAGATCATTGGATTTTATCGAGTGTACCGTTTCTTACCTCGCCACATCCGAGAAATTGACACAGCACGTCCGCCGCCTGGGCGACGCCGTCGGGGAGTACCGGCGGACGATGCCCCTGCTCCAGCAACGGCCGCAGCGTCGGCTCCAGCCTGCCCGCGGCCCAGTCCGCGCGCGGCAGTTCTGCGCAGGCCACCTGCCGCTGCAGCCATTCCACCAGGTAGGGCTGCTCAGGCCAGTCGTCGCGCGACACGTAGGCCACGGGTATCCCGACCGCCGCCGCTTCGACGAAACTGCCGTAGCCCGGCTTGGTCAGCAGCAGATCGCACGAGGCGAGCACGTCGGGCAGCGGCATCGCCAGCGACTCCAGTTCCAATACGTCGCCGCGCCGTACCCGCCAATCGCGCTGCACGATAAAACGCACCCCCGGCAATGCCGGCCACCGCTCCAGCGGCGGCCGATAGGCGATGCCGCCCATGACCAGAAGTACCAGTTTTTCCTTCGCATCCAGGTGGTAGCGCGCGTCGATCTCGGCGCGACGATTGCAACCGACCATAGCCACCGGGCCGATGGAGCGGGTGTTATGCAACGAGGGCATCGGCATCGTCGGCTCGGCACTCAAAAAGACCGTCGCGCTGTTATACGCGTCGGTGATCTGCGAGTGGATTGCTCCAGCTTCCGGCGATGCGTGGCAATAGTGCCAATAGATGTCGGCCCAGTTGAGGCAGCACATGGCCACCGCCGGGACGCCGACCGCCGCCGCCGCGGCCAGGGCCAGATACGACACGTCGGCAAACACCAGGTCCGGCGCCAGCCGCTCGATCTCCCGTGCCGCGGCCGCCACCCGCCGCGGCCAGTCGTCGTGCCACGCGCGGTATTTCTCCGCGCTCGCCGTCACGTCCACACGCAAGGCGTCGTGCATCACCATGCCGAAATCGTCGGCCTGATGCTGATGTGTGAACGGTCCTTCGATGCGCCGCGCCAACACCTCGTACGGCAGCGCGCTGCGCACCGTTATCTCGAACTTTGGGACGGCCGCACGCAGCCGGTTGAGTACCGGCGCACTCTGCGCCAGGTGGCCGAAGCCGTGGCCGGAGATGGCGGCGAGGAGACGTAATGGCATGGCGATTCGTATTTACGTGACGGACGGCGAAAAGGGTGAGGGTGGCTGCGGTGCAGTTTTGCATCGTATAGCCTCCGCTGTATAGGGGACACGGTCGTTCCCCGCGGTGTTCGATAAATACTCCGCTCGCCACCCCCAGCCATTCGGCAACAAGACCGAACCACGCCGCCCTGATCCGCGCATCCGGTTTCTAACGGCGCAGCCGTTCCAACTCGTCGTGGAGCGGCATCAGCACCGCCTCTGCCGCCCGCCGCAATGCGGCCGACGCCTCGCCTTGCTTGGCCTCTCCGTCGGAGACAAAGGCGGCCTGCGGGTTCTTGCTGTTGCGCACCGCCGCCTGCCGCGATACCGCCCAGGTAGCGTCGTCCTGAGCGACACCCCAGCGCGCGCACAGCGTCGTTACGTATTCGGGCAGCTGAGTATAGTTGACCGGCTCGACCCAGCCGCGACGCGCGTACTCTGCGGCATGCGCAGCGAGGGTACGCAACACCTCCACCCGGTACGCCAATAGCGGCATCTGCACCGCCTGTTCCAGCGTCATACCAAACAACGCCGGCGGCAGCGCCGGCGGCAGCATGTGCATCCCCGGGCTACGCTGATGCGATACCAGGATCTCCACCGGGTCGCGATAGACGAACAGACAGGGCACCTCGGGGAAGGCGCGCCGTACCAGCGGCAGCGCCGTGATGCCCCAGGGGGCGAACTTGATGAAGGTATGGCGTTCGCCTCCGGTGCGCGGCAGGCACATGGCGTTGATCAGCCGGCGCAGCAGCCACGGTTCCTGCGCGACGCCGTGGCGCACGTCGGCATGCAGTATCGATTCGACCGGGGCGGGTTCGGCGTAGAGCTGGCAATCGGGATGTGCGTTCAACATCCGGCCGATCAAGGTGGAACCGCAGCGCGACCAATGAAAGATAAAGGCGGCCGGCCGCGCGCTGGCGGCGGTGTCGTTGTCGTCGAATTCATCCAGCCAGGTAGCGCGCCGCCCCAACAGGTTGAACGGATGGAGCATCACGCTGCGCAGCGTCTGATCGTAGAACGGCTTCTGCAACGCTAGCCCCGGCGCGTAGAGCCAGTGCAATTGCGGCCGCTGCTGTGCCCAGGTCACCGCCGCAGGCAGCCAGTCGGTGAACGCCGCCAGCGTCAGCGCCATTGCCCGGCTTCCGTCCACCAGTGCCGCGCCGCCATGCACCGCGCCTCCAGATCGGCTGCAGTGATCTCCAGCCGCGCCGCCTGCGCCAGTCGCGCACAAAACTGCACTTGGTCCTTTAGCTTCCACAGTTCGCGCCGCAACGCCGGCGATTCGAGCTGCTGTTGCAGCCAGCGATGCAGCGCCTGCGGATCGGGCCGGCTCATTCCGGCAGATCCCTATCGGCGGCGAACAATGCGCTGTCGAATATCATCCGGATACAGGTCCCTTGCGCGATTCCACATCCGCAGATTGTCCCTCCCCCAATCGCCGCGCACAAGCCATGGCCGCTACTTGTAGCGCGCGCCCTGCAATTTTCGATAGAGCGTCCGTTCGCTGATCCCCAGGCGCTCGGAGAGCGAGCGCTTGTCGCCGTGGAACCGCGCCAGCGCCCAGAGCAGATAACGACGCTCCATATCCTCCAGCGGCAGGATTTCGCTGGGCATTCCCGCGGCGGCCTGCACCGAACCTTGGCTGCGACGGCATTCGTCGGGGAGATGTTCCGGCAAGATCGTCCGGCCGTCGCATAGCAGCGCCGCGCGCTCCAGAATGTTGCGCAGTTCGCGGATATTGCCGGGGAAATCGTAACGGCTGAGAACGGCGAGCGCCGCTTCGCTAAGACGCAGGCGCCGCCCGGAGGCGACGCGCTGCAACAGGCTCTCGATTAGCAGCGGCAGATCCTCTATGCGCTCGCGCAGGGCCGGCAACATGATAGGGAAGGCGTTGATGCGGTAGTACAGATCCCGCCGGAAGCTTCCCTCTTCCACCGCCTGCCGCAGGTCGCGGTGGGTGGCGCAGACCAGGCGGAAATCCGCCTTTTGCGGCTCGATACCTCCGACCCGGCGGTAGGTGGCGCTCTCCAACAGGCGCAACAGCTTGACCTGCAACGTCAGCGGTATTTCACCCACCTCGTCGAGAAACAGCGTGCCGCCGCGCGCCGCCTCGACCAGACCGATCTTCTGCGACAACGCCCCGGTGAAGGCGCCCTTCTCGTGACCGAACAGCTCACTTTCGAACAGCGTCTCGGTAAGTCCAGAGCAATCCACCGGCACGAACGGTCCGTCGCGTCGCACGCTCGCCTCGTGCACCGCCTGTGCGATCAGCTCCTTGCCGGTCCCCGATTCGCCCAGCAGCAATACGGTGCTTTCGCTGCTGGCGACCCGCTGCACCAGTTCCAACGCCTTGATAAAGCCGGACGAGCGGCCCACCAGTCCGCCCGCCTTGGGCAGCGGACTGGCCAACCTGCTGACGCGCATCCGTTCGAGGAAAAACTGCACCTGGCCGCCGGCATCGTGGATCGGCGTCACCTCGACATCCACATGCTCTTCACCGTTGGGCGTGTGGTGCACGTGCAGCACGCGCTGCGGCATGTTGCTGAGCGATGCGTTTTTCAACGGGCACGTTTCGCCCGCCTGATCACAGGGCAAGGTGTAGTGGTGCGACACCTCGTAGCAAAAACGCTGCTGCAGGGTCAGGCCGTCGCCGTAGCTGCGGCCGTAGGTCTGGTTGGCGGCGATGATGCGGTAGTCGGGGGCCAGCAGCACCGCCGGTTCGCTGAAGGCGTCGAGTATCGAGAGCAGCTCACCGGGGAGCGCGGCATGGGGAATGGGGGAGGCTGTAGTCATGGCGATATTTGTCATATATGGCAATTCACTGATAACACTATGCCATTTGCGGCGTAATAAAGGGAATATCCGGTTATTTTTTTGTGTGTCATTTCACACAATGACATGAGTGTTATTTGATTTATGTCAATGAAAATTCGAGGGAATTTGAAGTTGCGATCGGCACAAACTTTGTCTATCCCCGGCGGTGGCATGGCTGTTGCTCTGCCTAGCAGCGGCATTAACCGAGGTGGCTCAAAGGGGAAATAGCGATGTTGTCCAACCCGCTCGGCCGGGAGATCGCCGTGATCCTTGCGATCAAACTCGTTCTCATCGGCGTGATTTGGTTTCTTTTTTTCCGGCCCGTCGGCGGCGGAGGAACATTGACCGGCGCCGAGGTGAGTCAGGCCCTGCTGCGCACCAATGTAGTGTCCGACTCGAAGCAACCATAAACGATAAAGGAGATTCGGCATGATATCCGAGAGTGTCGTCGACCTCTCGCGGCTGCAATTTGCGGCGACCGCGATGTACCACTTCCTGTTTGTCCCGCTTACCTTGGGACTGTCATTCCTGCTGGTGATCATGGAGTCGGTCTACGTGATGACCGGCAAGCAGGTCTATAGGGACATGACCAAGTTCTGGGGCAAGCTGTTTGGTATCAACTTCGCCCTCGGCGTCACCACCGGTATCACCATGGAGTTCCAGTTCGGCACCAATTGGGCCTACTACTCCCACTACGTCGGCGACATCTTCGGTGCGCCGCTGGCCATTGAAGGTCTGATGGCCTTTTTCCTGGAGTCCACCTTCATCGGCCTGTTCTTCTTCGGCTGGGACCGCCT
>DFMR01000169.1 GCA_002376325.1 Proteobacteria bacterium UBA3588
GGCGGCATCATCATCGGCGCCAAGGACAAACATCCGATCTATCTGAAGGAAGTGGCGACCATCGTCGAAGGGCCGCGCAACGATGACCAGCACGCCTGGATCGCCTTCGGTCAGGGCGCCAAGGCACAGGCCTTCGCGCCGGAGAACGCCGTCACCATCACCATCGGCAAGCGCTCCGGCACCAACGCGGTCACCGTGGCCAACGCGGTGCTGGCCAAGCTGAACACGCTGGAACGCGAGGCGCTACCGGCGGGCGTCCACGTCACCCTCACCCGCAACTACGGCCACCGCGCCAACGAGGCGGTCAACACCCTGATCGAGCATCTGGGCGTCGCGGTCGGCGTGGTGCTGGTGATCCTGTTCTTCTTCCTCGGCTGGCGCGAGGCGGTCATCGTCACCCTGCTGGTGCCGCTGACGCTGTTCGTGGTGCTGGGGGTCGGCATGACCATGGGGCAGACCATCAACCGCATCACGCTGTTTGCGTTGATCCTGTCGCTCGGCCTGCTGGTGGATGCCGGCATCGTGGTGATCGAGAACATTCACCGTCACCTGCACCACGTGCGCACGGTGCGTGATTTCTCCGAACTGCTGGTGGTCGCCACCAACGAAATCGGCAATCCGACCAACATCGCGACGCTGGCGGTGATCCTCGCCTTCATTCCGATGCTGTTCGTCACCGGGATGATGGGACCGTTCATGCGCCCGATCCCGATCAACGTGCCGATCGCGATGATCGCATCGCTGATCCTGGCCTACATCGTGGTGCCCTACATCGCCCGCATCTGGCTGCGCAGCAAGGCGGCACTGCACGAGGCGCAGGAGCGGCCGTCGCTGGAGGAAGAGGACGCCGCACCGCAGGACCCGTTGCGCAAACTCTACCTGCAGGTATTCACCCCGCTGCAGAGTAATCGGCGCAGGCGCAACATCTTCTTCGGCGTGGTCGGCCTGCTGCTGCTCGCCTCGCTGCTGATGCCGGCATGGCAGTTCATCCGCCCCAGCGGCATGAACGGCCCCGAGAGCCTGTTCGGCGTCAATCTGAAGATGCTGCCGGAAGGCAACGTCAGCACCTTTACGCTGCAAATCGAGACGCCGGCCGGCACCGCCCTGCCCGCCACCAACCGCATCGCTTTGGCGGTGGCGCGTACCGTGGCCAAGAACCGCTACGTCACCGACGTCGACGCCTATCTCGGCCGCACCGGTCCGTTGAGCTTCGCCGGCATGGTGCGCGGCGACGAGATGATGCGCGGCGGCAACATCGCGCAGTTGGTGGTCAACCTGGTACCCAAGGAGGATCGCCCGCACACCGCTCGGGTCGGCGAGCAGATCTGGAAGACGCTGGAACCGGTGCGGGCCGAGTTCGCCGATACCCACATCATGCTGTTCCTGGTGCCGCCCGGTCCGCCGACCCGTGCCCAGGTGGTGGCGCGCATCTACGGCCCCGACTATCCCACGCTGCGCAAGGTGGCCGCCTCCGTATCGGACGACTTCAAGAACGTCTACGGCATGATCAACGTGCATGATTCGGTGACCGCCACCCGCTCCGAATACCTGATCCGCGTCGATCCCCACAAGGCGATGATGTCGGGCGTGGCGCCGGCACAGGTGGCGCAACTGGTCCACGACTTCGTCGCCGGCACCCGCATCGGCTCGGTGTTCCGTCCCAGCGTGGAACCGCGGGACATCGTGGTACGGCTGAGTCAGCCGAACCGCGCCTGGATCCAGCAGGTAGAGAACCTCAACGTCACCAGCATGCAGGGCAATCAGGTGCCGCTGTCGAGCATCGTCGATATCCGGCGCGTCGACGCCGCCAAGCCGGTCTTTTCGGTGGACGGCGACAAGGTGGTCTACGTGATGGGCGACGCGCTCGGCTTTTCGCCTGAATTCGCCTCCCTGGTGCTCAACCGCATGCTGGACGGCAAGACGCTGCCCGACGGCGTGAAGCTGACCACAGGCAACCTCGGTTTCACCGCCGCCCGCCCCGACGGGGTCAGCAAGTACCAGGTGTTCTGGGGCGGCGACATGCGGCTGACGCTGGACGTGTTCCGCGACCTCGGTGCCGCCTTCATCGTCGCGCTGGTATTCATCTACCTGCTGCTGGTCGCCTACTACCAGAGCTTCGTGCTGCCGCTGATCGTGATGGGCGCCATTCCGCTGACCCTGGTGGGTGTCTTCCCCGGTCACTGGGCGTTCGGCGTGCCGTTCAATGCCACCTCGATGATCGGTTTCATCGCACTGGCGGGGATCGTGGTACGCAACTCGCTGCTGCTGATCGATTTCATCCTCGATTATCAGCGCCAGGGTTACGGTATCGAAGAGGCGGTCCGCGAAGCCGGCGCCGTGCGCTTCCGGCCGATCCTGTTGACGGCATTGGCGATCATGTTCGGCTCCGCGGTGATGATCACCGACCCGGTGTTCGGCGGTCTCGCAGTGGCGTTGATCTCCGGTACCTTCGCGTCGACCATCCTGACGCTGATCGTTATCCCGCTGCTCTACATGCTGTGGCAGCAATGGGAGGCGCGGCGCAAGGCGGCGTAATCAAACATTGTAGGAGCAGCTATGCCGCGATTGCGTTTCATCGCGGCGGAGCCGCTCCTACATTTAAGGAAAGGCTCAAGAGCACCTAAGAACCATGGCGTCACTGCGGTAAAGCAGTTCCGCCGTGCGCGACATTTCAGTCGGCGGCGGGCTCGCCCAGCCCCATGTTGGACTCCTGCATCACGCGGATGCGGTCGCGCAGCTGCGCCGCCTGCTCGAACTCCAGATTGCGCGCGTGCTGGAACATCTGCTCCTCCAGCGCCTTGACCTGTTTCGCCAGTTCGGCCGGTGAGAGGGCGGCGTATTCGATCACCTCCTCCGCTACCTTGGCATAGCGCGCCGGCGCGCCCTGCCCCCCTGGGTAACCGGTTTCCAGGATGTCGCGTACCGCCTTCTCCACGCCGCGCGGCGTGATGCCATGCTCCTCGTTGTAGGCCACCTGCCTGTGGCGGCGCCGCTCGGTTTCATCCATCGCCCGGCGCATCGAACCCGTGATTTTATCGGCGTAGAGGATGGCGCGGCCGTTGAGGTTGCGGGCGGCGCGGCCGATGGTCTGGATCAGCGAGGTCTCGGAGCGCAGGAAGCCCTCCTTGTCGGCGTCGAGGATCGCCACCAGCGACACCTCGGGCATGTCCAGCCCTTCGCGCAGCAGGTTGATACCGACCAGCACGTCGAATTCGCCCAGGCGCAGGTCGCGGATGATCTCCATGCGCTCCACGGTGTCGATGTCGGAGTGCATATAGCGCACGCGCACATCGTGGTCCGCCAGGTAGTCGCTCAGGTCTTCGGCCATCTTCTTGGTCAGCGTCGTTACCAGCACCCGCTCTTTTACCGCCGCCCGCTTGTGGATCTCCGACAGCAGGTCGTCCACCTGAGTCAGGGCCGGCCGTATCTCCACCTCGGGGTCGACCAGCCCGGTCGGACGGACCACCTGCTCGATCACCTCGCCGGAGTGCTCCAGCTCGTATTTGGCGGGTGTCGCAGAAACGAAGATGGCCTGCGGAGACAGCCGTTCCCACTCCTCGAACTTCAGCGGCCGGTTGTCCAGCGCCGACGGCAGGCGGAAACCGTAATTGACCAGATTCTCCTTACGCGAACGGTCGCCGCGGTACATGGCGCCGATCTGCGGCACGGTGACGTGGGATTCGTCGATCACCAGCAGCGCGTCCGCCGGCAGGTAGTCGAACAGGGTCGGCGGCGGCTCGCCCGGCGCGCGCCCCGACAGCAGGCGGGAGTAGTTCTCGATGCCGGAGCAGTAGCCCAACTCCAGCATCATCTCGATGTCGAAGCGGGTGCGTTGCTCCAGCCGCTGCGCCTCGACCAGTTTGTCTGCGGCGTGCAGCTCCGCCAGCCGCTCCTTCAGCTCCACCTTGGCCGCCTCGACCGCGGCCAGCACCCGCTCGCGCGGCGTCACGTAGTGGGTCTTGGGGTAGATGGTGACCCGCGGGATCTTGCGTAGCACCTCGCCGGTCAACGGGTCGAACCAGCTCAGCGCCTCCACCTCCTCGTCGAACAGCTCCACCCGCACCGCCTCGCTCTCGGAATCGGCAGGATAGATGTCGATGACATCGCCGCGCACCCGGTAGGTGCCGCGCCGCAGCTCCACATCGTTGCGCTTATACTGCAGCTCCGCCAGGCGGCGCAGGATCTGGCGCTGGTCGATGACGTCGCCCCGCACCAGATGCAGCAGCATTTTCATATAGGAGTCGGGGTCGCCCAGGCCGTAGATGGCCGATACCGTGGCCACGATGATGGTGTCGTGCCGCTCCAGGATCGCCTTGGTGGCCGACAGCCGCATCTGCTCGATATGTTCGTTGATGGAGGCGTCCTTCTCGATGAAGGTGTCGGTGGAAGGGACGTAGGCCTCCGGCTGGTAGTAGTCATAGTAGGAGACGAAATACTCC
>DFMR01000040.1 GCA_002376325.1 Proteobacteria bacterium UBA3588
CTGTTCGCCCTGGTCTACGTGATCCATTGAGGCGCATGACAATGAATCGTCTGTCAATCATGCCGCGTCCGTGCACCACCGCCTGGGTGGCGCTGCTCATCCTTACCCTGGCCAGTTTTCGTCTCGGCGCATCGAGTCCCGGACCGGCGCTGACGACGGCGGTGCTCGCGCTTACTTTGATCAAGGGACATCTGGTGGTGAACTATTTCATGGGCCTGCGCCGGGTGCGGTCGTTGTGGCGAATCGTCATGGCCGCCTATCTGATCGCCGTCGTCGCCCTGATCGCTGCGGCCTATCTTATCGCCTGATCCAAGGAGCACAGCAATGCATGTCACCTCAATCGCCGACGCCCTCCGGGTTCCCGACCGTTTGCCGCCGTATACGCCGACGGGTAACGAGATTGAACTGTTCGAACTGGCCTACCGCAGCCACCTGCCGATGTTGATCAAGGGNNTCGAGGCGCGCAAGGACACCACGGTGGTGCTGCACGCGCTCTCCGACGACCGCCGCATCCTGCCCATCGATCGCACCGGCGAGCTGTTGGCGGCGCCGACCGAGTTCATGCTGGTGGTCTCCTACAATCCAGGCTACCAGCAACTGCTGAAGGGACTGAAGCCGAGCACCCGCCAGCGCTTCGTCTCGCTCGCCTTCGATTTTCCCGAGGCGGCGCTGGAGATCGATATCGTGGTGACCGAATCGGGCATCGACCGCGACACCGCCAAGCGATTGGTCACCCTGACCCGTGCCCTGCGCCGCACCGCCGATCACGACCTGGACGAGGCGCCGGGCACACGCCTGGTGGTCGACGCCGCCAAGCTGATTGTCGGAGGTTGCCCGCCGCAAACCGCTTGCCGTGCGGCGATGGTGGAGTGTCTCTCGGACGACCCGGAGATCACCTCGGCGTTGATGGAAGTGGTTATGGCCGTATTCGGCGAGTAAAGAGGAAGAGCGGCGTGGAAGAACGCATCGGCATCCTGTGGCACCGTCTGATCAACCGCCTCGCGGTGCGGCGCTATCCTGCCGCGGCGGTGGAACTGACGGAGGTCTCGCGCGCCGTCGCGCTGCTGTTCCGCGCCCTCGGCGGCGACCACGGCGTCGCCCTTCAGGCCGGAGCGCAGACCCTGCACGGTGCCCGCCGAACGCTGCGGGCACGCCTCGCCGGCACCGACCGCAAGGCGGATCTGGCCTGGGTCGATGCGCAGGCGCTGCGCCTGCCGCCGGTCATCGATCTGTTGCCGGAAAAACGGTTGAATCGCGAGCTCTATCTGTGGCTCGCCGCCCTCTGTGCCCATGATGAAGATGCCGGTCTGCCGTGGTTTGCCCGCAACCAGGCGGCGACCGCCGCGGTGATCCGCGATTTCCCCGGATTGGCCGCGAGCTACCGGCGTCTGGTGGCGGCCACCATCGCCCTGCGTCCTGCGCCGGAAACGCTGACGCCGGATGAGGCGCGGCAGGAGCTGGCCGTCCGCGAGGCGCTGCGCGACCCCGGCGCGGTGGCGGAGCTGCCGCCCGCCCGCAAACCGCCGTACCCGGTGTTGTTGTGGCTGCGTCCCGAGGTGTCGCAACGGGGTACGCCGTCCGCCGGCGACATTCCGGAGCCGGCGCCGCAGCAGGAGACGGCCACCGTGCAGTCGGACAAGAAGCGGCGCCAGGGCGAACACGCCGAAGCGCCGGAGCGTAGCGGAGGGTTGCTGATATTTCGTCCGGAATCGATCTTCAGCTGGACCGAATACGCCAAGGTCGAACACGAGATCCAGGAAAATGAAGAAGAGGATCTGGCACAGGCCGCCGACGACCTGGATACGATCAGCATCGCCAGGGATCGCCGCAGCGTCGCCAAGAAGCTGCGCATGGAGCTGGACCTGCAACCTGCGGCACTAGACGATGCGCCGATCGAAGGCGACATGACGCTGCCCGAGTGGGACTACCGCACGCGGATGCTGAAGCCCGACCAGTGCCGGGTGACGATGCCGGCGGCGGAGGCGACCGAGTCCTGCGAGTTGCCCGAACACCTGAAGCGCAGCCGACGCCGCCTGAAGAAACAGTTCGACGCCCTGACGCCGGTGCGCCAGCGGCTCAAGGCGCAGCCCGAGGCCAACGAGATCGATCTCGATCCCTATATCCGTCATCGCGCCCACAGCGGCGGCGGCGAGACCCGTTTTTATCTGGATATGCGCAAACGCGAACGGGACCTCGCCTGCCTGCTGCTCGCCGACCTGTCGCTCTCCACCGAGGCGTGGATCGGCGGCGAGCAACGGGTGATCGACGTCATCCGCGACAGTCTGTTCCTGTTTTCCGAGGCGCTGTCGGTGACCAAGGATCGCTTCGCGCTGTACGGCTTCAGCTCGAAACGGCGCACCGATGTTCGTCTTCATACCCTCAAATCGTTCGACGAGAATTACAACGCCGCCGTGCGCGGCCGCATCAATGGCATCGCACCCGCCTATTACACTCGCATGGGTGCCGCCATCCGCCGCGCCAGCGACATCCTCGGCCGGCAGAAGTCGCGCGAGCGCCTGCTGCTCCTGCTGACCGACGGCAAACCCAACGACGTCGATCACTACGAGGGCCGTTATGGCGTGGAAGATACCCGCAACGCGCTGCTCGCCGCACGGCGGCAGGGACTGCGGCCGTTTTGCGTGACCATCGATCAGGAAGCGCACGAATATCTGCCGCATATCTTCGGCAAGAACAACTTCACCATCATCCGCAAGCCTTCCGAGCTGCCCTCCAGGTTGCCGTTGCTGTACGCTCATCTGGTGCGGTAGCGGCAATGTCGGGTGGGGGCAATGTTATCGTGATTGCCGCGCTTTTTTTTCATCCCGAACGGCAACCCCGACACATGAATCTTGCTGCGTGTCGTGAATTGACCGCATCGTCTACGGCGATATTCTTCACACGCTTATAAATACTGCCCGGCCCGGTCGGCTCAAGCACGAAAAGCAAAGCCGCCAGATAGCCGCGCAGGGTAGGCGGCCCCCAGGTAGGGGTCATCGACTCAAACCAATCGATGAACTTGTGGGGATTCTCCCCAGCGACGAGACCCATGCTTGGCCTTCTTCCGGTTCACCGGGGTGTCGTCCAGCGCCGTCTGCTCCCGGCAACGCTGACCCCGGTAGCGGAAGTCGAAGAACAGCTTCCCGTTCTGCGGACGGGCCCGGATACTACCCATGGCACACCCCTCCGTTGGCCATGGGCAGGGCCAAGGTGCCGGCCTGGGAGTGCTTGAACATGTCCCGCTCGATGGCTTCCCACAGGTACAGGATCTTCCGGCCGCCAAACGGGCGGATGTAATGGGTGCCCTCCAGCAGGACGGAGTCCTTGAGGCGCTCCCGGATGGTGCGGGGGTCGTATTTGATGCGGACGGCGAGTTCTTCGGTGGTCAGGTAGGTGTCGGTCATTGCGGTTACTCCTATTGGCTTCAAATGTAGCTATATGGCTACATGCGTATATGTATAGTAACACGCAACGTAGTATGCAAGTATTCTTTGTAGCTATTTGTTAGCCTCTGTCGGGTTCTTGAATACGGACGTAGCTCATATGCTTCGCTTCAAAATCAAAGAGATGATTGCCAAGAAGGAGTTCGAGGAGGGCCGGCGAATCACAATTGCCGAAGTTGCCGAAGGGGCAAGTATTCACCGCGTGACGCTTTCAAAAATGATCAACAGGCGTGGATTTAGTACCAGCACCGACCATATTGACGGCCTATGCCGCTACTTTGGATGTAGAGTCGAGGAGTTGGTTGAATACGTGCCAGATGAGCAAGTTAAGGATGCTGAATAGGTATGTGGCAGTTTGAGTTCTTCTCTGACCCGCTTGATGTTAGGCCGTTGTCCCTTAATCGCGCCACTAAGATACGGATTAGTGGCGTAATAATTGAATCGCGCCACTACATAGGCTAATGTGGCGCAATTCTAGGGTATTACGCCACCAGGAGGGACGGCATGGCTAGGCAGGTCCCTGAAGAAGAGCTTGAAGCAATCGTTCAGGCTGTTGCCAGAGCTGAATCAGCTGTCTCGATTGAAGACATCGCGGCTGCTTTGCCGGAGTTGCCACGACGCACGCTGCAGCGTCGCGTAGCAGCACTGGTTGAACAGGGACGGCTGGTACAGGTAGGTCGCGCCAGGGCGAGCCGCTATCGGGTGCCTGAGCGTAAGGGCAAGGTGTTTGATGCCGATACGACCGAAGGACCCGTTATTCGGGATGAGGCGGAAGCCCAGCTACCCGTCTCAGAGGAAGGCAAGTCGATACGGCAGATTATTCGCCGGCCGATCCAGCATCGCCAACCGGTCGGCTATCACCGGGAATTTCTGGATCAGTATCGGCCCAATCACAGCTTCTATCTCTCCGAGACATTGCGGCAGCGGCTTTTCGAGTTGGGGCGGTCAACGGGTGAGGGACAGCCTGCGGGTACCTATGCCAGGCATATCTGGAATCGACTACTGATCGATCTGTCATGGAACTCAAGCCGCCTGGAAGGCAATACTTATTCCCTGCTTGAAACAGAACGTCTCCTGGCGTTGGGTGAAGCGGCCGAAGGCAAGGACGCGCTGGAAGCGCAGATGATCCTGAACCACAAGGCGGCTATTGAGCTGTTGGTGGATCAAGCTGAGGACACGGGGTTCAACCGCTACACCGTCCTGAACTTGCATGCTTTGCTGGCGGATAACCTGCTAGGTGACCCACAAGCCGTAGGCCGCTTGCGCCAAATCCCGGTGACTATCGGGGGTACGGTGTATCATCCGCTGGAAGTGCCGCAGTTGATCGAAGAGTGCTTCGACCAGATTCTGGAAACTGCTGCCGCTATTGACGACCCCTTCGAGCAGGCATTCTTTGTGACGGTGCACATCCCCTATTTGCAGGCGTTTGAGGATGTGAACAAGCGGGTATCGAGATTGGCTGCCAACATCCCCCTGATACGTCATAACCTGTCCCCATTATCCTTTGTGGATGTGCCTGCACAGGCTTATATTGATGGCTTGCTGGCGGTCTATGAATTAAACCGAGTCGAACTGCTTCGCGATGTGTTTGTTTGGGCCTACGAGCGGTCGTGTGCCCGCTATGCCGCCGTCCGACGCTCCCTGGGGGAACCCGATCCATTTCGGTTGCGTCATCGAACCTTGATTGGAGAAACAATCACGGCGATCGTGGTCAAGCGCATGGATAAACGGCAGGCGACGGCGCACATCCGCAGCATGGCCGACGAAAAACTGGACGAGGCCGCCCGCATGCGTTTTGTTGAAGTGGTCGAGACAGAATTGATGAGCCTGCATGAAGGCAATATGGCGCGCTATCGGATCAGACCGTCTGAATATGCTGATTGGCGGAAGAACTGGAAATAGTCAATTGCAAAAGTCCATCAGGCACGTACACCGGGTCGGGCAAAACGGATGGGGAATCGGAAGTGGTCAAGCAGGGTGCAAGGGCACCGCTAATTGCGGGCGCGGTCGCTAACGCTCATGTTGCAGATGCATTGACAAGGGCCGCAGAAGGTGTGGGCACCAGATGGGCACAATTTGGGCACAGGCCGAAATCAGGGCACATTCGACGATTTTGGCTAACACTCATGAGCGTTAGCCGCGAACCGGATGGGTGTCGAGTGTTGGCGAATGGGGTTAGCGCTCAAGTCGATTTTGCATCACTTTTGTGAGCTATAACGGATTGATTCTGCGGAAATTGGCGCGCCCTAGAGGATTCGAACCTCTGGCCTCCACCTCCGGAGGGTGGCGCTCTATCCAGCTGAGCTAAGGGCGCGTGACGAGATTTTAACAGGTTTTGATAGCTAGCTTCCGTGCCCTTTTTGCCTCTGAGCGTTAGCTCCGGAGGGCAGCGCTCTATCCAGCTGAGCTACGGGCGCGTGGGACGGCATAGCTTACATGGCGGGGGGTGAGGAGTCCACGGGGGCTTGCGCCATCGGGAGGCGTTATGCGGTGACGGGCACCGACATGGTGCGGCCGCCCCCCTTGCGGAGGCGTATTTAGGCCGGTTTCGCCGGTTTTTCCATGGCACGTCACTTGCTTAGTTCTATTTGAACGGTGCTGGCCGGTACGCCGGGCCGTTTGTTCGTTCCTCCTAGACGATACTTTGATCAACGGCCGGCGCCTAGCGTCGGCCTTTTTTTATCGGAGACATGATGGATGCGCCGATGCGGGCAGGTTCGAGGGTGGCCGCTACGTCGCCGGTGTGCCGGGAGGGCGGCCGGTGGAGCTAAGGCTGTTTCGCACCCTATGGGGGTGTGACGTGCCGTACCGGCGTGCGGCCGCCGCGGCCGTCGCGGCCGGTTTCGCCGGCCTTGAGGGGCAGGCGCCGGCTGAGCCTTCGGCTTGGGCCGAACTGTCCGGCGCGCTGGCGGCGCACGGGTTGGACTACATTGCCGAGGTCACCACCGCGGGCGGCTATGTGCCCGAGCGACATGCCGGTCTTGAACACCACCTGAGCACCTTGGAGTTGGGTCTGCAGCGCTGCGCGGAGTTGCGCCCGCACTCGGTCAACTGTATCGGCGGCTGTGACGCCTGGTCCGAACCGCAAAGCATCGATTTCTTCGGCGCCGCCATCGAGTTGGCGGCGCGCTACGGCCTGCCGATCAGCTTCGAGACCCATCGCAGCCGCTCGCTGTTCAACCCGTGGGTGACACAGCGCATCGCGGAGGCCCTGCCGGCGTTGGAGCTGACGGCGGACTTCAGCCATTGGTGCGTCGTGTGCGAGCGGCTGCTCGACGATGACATAAATGTGATCGAGGCCATCGCGCCGCGGGTGCGCCACATCCACGGCCGGGTCGGTTACGACCAGGGGCCGCAGGTGCCGCATCCGGCGGCGCCGGAGTATGCACAGGCGCTGGCGGCGCATCAGCGCTGGTGGGAAATGATCTGGCGGGCGCAGCAGGCGCGGGGCTTTGTCTGTGCCACCATGACGCCGGAGTTCGGGCCGGACGGCTATCTGCACTGCCTGCCGTTCACCCAGGCGCCGGTGGCGGATCTGTGGGCGATCAATCGCTGGATGGGCGACACCGAGCGCGGGCATTTCGCCCGTTGGTCGGAGGCATGATGTCGCCGCTGCTTCCCGTTATCGTGCTGCTCGCCAGTGCCGTCATGTGGGGCGTCACCTGGATACCGCTGCGTTGGCTCAACGCCCTGGGCATCGGCGGGCCCCAGCTCAGTGCCGTGGCCTTCGGCGCCGCGGCGTTGCTGCTGTTGCCTTCGGCGCTGCGCCAGCGGCACCGGTGGCGTGCCCGCCCCTGGCTGCTGCCGGCGATGATGCTGCTGGGCGGTTTCGCCAATTTCGCCTTTACCCTCGCGCTCATCGACGGCGAGGTGATCCGGGTGATGATGTTGTTCTATCTGGCGCCGGTATGGGGCGTGCTGGGCGGGCGCCTCTTTCTCGGCGAACGGCTGGGCGCCCGGCGGTGGCTGGGTCTGCTGCTGGCCCTGGCGGGCGCGTTCCTGGTGCTGGGAGGGCCGGCGCTGTTCGCTACCGCGCCATCGATTAACGATCTGCTGGCCCTCGGCGCCGGTTTCAGTTTCGCCATGAACAACGTCGCCTGCCGCGCCGCGCAGGAGCTGCCGATGGTGAGCAAGCTGGCGGCGATGTTCCTCGGCTGCGCGGCCCTGGCCGGCGCTTATCTGTTGATCGGCGGCACGCCGCCGCCGTCGCTGGCGGTGTCGGCCTGGGGCTGGCTGCTCGGTTACGGCCTGCTGTGGATCGTGACGGCGACCCTGGCCACCCAATGGGCGGTGACCCACATGGAGGCCGGCCGGGCATCGATCATTCTCATCGCCGAACTGCTGGCGGCGGTGTCATCCGCGGCGTGGTTCGGCGGCGAGCGCATGGCGGCGCCGGAGCTGATCGGCGGCAGCCTGATCCTGCTGGCGACGCTGTTGGAGGCGTGGCGGTCGGCGCCGCGCGCGGATTCCTGACCCTTCCCCTGCCCCAATAGCGCACGTTGCGCCGCCGCGGCGCACCCGGTTTGTGCGTCACGGCGATCGACGCGCCGCGCCGTCGCCGGGTCATCCAAGCGTAACCTAATGATGTAACGTGCGTTTTCGTCTTCGGCCACGCGTGGCACATGGGTTGCACTTACGGTAATACGAAAAACAACTTTCGTATTACCAAGAGGGCAGGCCATGAAAATTAGTCTCAGGAAGGTTATCGGTTCGATCTTCGGCGCCGCGATGCTGGCCGCGTCGGCGCAGACCATCGCCGCGCCGCTGACAGTCGGGTACAGCGACTGGCCGGGTTGGGTCGCCTGGCAGGTAGCCATTCAGAAACACTGGTTCAAGCAGGCCGGCGTCGACGTCAAGTTCGAGTGGTTCGACTATTCCGCCTCCATGGACGCCTTCACGGCCGGCAAGCTGGATGCCGTGCTGATGACCAACGGCGACGCCCTGGTGACCGGAGCGGGCGGCGGCAAGAGCGCGATGATCATGCTTACCGATTATTCCAACGGCAATGACATGATCGTCGCCAAGCCGGGGATCACCTCCCTGGAGCAACTCAAGGGTAAGAAGGTGGCGGTCGAGGAAGGTCTGGTCGAACATCTGCTGCTGCTCGACGGACTCAAGAAGCACGGCATGAAGCAGAGTGACGTCACCCTGGTCAACGCCAAGACCAACGAGATGCCCCAGGTGCTGGCCAGCGGCGAAGTCGCCGCCATCGGCGCTTGGCAGCCGGTCGCAGGCGAGGCCATGCGTGCCCTGCCCGGTTCCCGCCCGGTCTACACCTCGGCCGACGAGCCCGGTCTGATCTACGACGTGCTGGCGGTCAACCCGGCCAGTGCCCAACGCCACCGCGCCCAATGGCTCAAGGTGATCAAGGTGTGGGATCGGGTCGTCAAGTACATCAACGATCCCAAGACCCAGCCCGACGCGGTGCGCATCATGGCTGCCCGGGTCGGCGTTTCGCCGCAGGTCTACCTGCCGCTGCTCAAGGGCACCAAGCTGCTGGATGTGGCTGCGGGCAAGAAGATATTCCAGAAGCACACCGGCTTCGGCTCGCTCTACGGCTCGTCCAAGGTCGCCGACGACTTCAACGTCGCCAACGGCGTCTACAAGACGCACCAGGACCTCGACGCCTACATCGATCCGTCCTTCATGAAGGCCGAATGACCTGTAACCGGACCGGCAGGACGGAGGAGCGAACATGAGCACGATCACCCAATGGTTGGGCAGCGGCGCCGACGTCGAGGCGCGCAGGCGCATGCTGCTGGGGCTCGGCTCGTTCCTCCTTCCCTTGCTGGTCTGGTGTCTGGTCAGTTACGTGCCGTTCGTCTGGCACCCGAAGATGTATGTCACCGCTCCCGGCGGCGTGGACTTTTTCCAGGTCGGCATGCTGGTCGACAAGCCCATGTTCCGGGAGGAGGTGGCCGACATGCAGAAGGCGCACCAGCCCCTGCCCGAGGGCTATGCCGCCAACCCGATCTACCTGCCTGCGCCCGGCGCCGTGGCCGAGGCCTTCTATAACGGCTTCGTCAATCCGCCGCAGACGAGCGACGTGCCGTCCATGCCCGCCAGCCTGTGGCACAGCATACAGGTCATCTTCTGGGGCTTCCTGATCTCGTCGCTGATCGGTGTGCCGCTCGGCATCCTGTCCGGCACCTACAGTGCCGTGGGACGCCTGAACGAACCGTTCGTCGAATTCTTCCGCTACCTGCCCGCGCCCGCGTTCGGCGCCCTGGCGGTCGCGGTGCTCGGCATCTACGACGGTCCCAAGATCGCCATCATCGTCATCGGCACCCTGTTTCAGCAGGTACTGATCATCGCCAACACCACGCGCAAGCTGGAGGTCACCATCATCGAGGCGGCCCGCACGCTGGGCACCAAACGGCTGGGCCTGCTGACCCGGGTGGTGGTGCCCGGCATCCTGCCGGACCTCTACCGCGACCAGCGCATCCTGCTCGGCTGGGCCTGGACCTACCTGATCGTGGCCGAGCTGATCGGCACCAGCTCGGGCATCACCTGGTTCATCACCCAGCAGGCCCGCTACCAGCATTTCGACAACGTATACGCCGCCATCATGACCATCGGCATCATCGGCTTCGGCACGGATCTGGTGCTGGGCCGGCTCGGCCGACGGTTGTTCCCCTGGGACAGCTCCCAGGATCGGCGCTGAGGAGCAAAGCATGAACCTGAGCGAATCCGCCCTGCCCGGCTATCGACACCAGTCGGAGGCCGTCCGGGCGCGCTTCGAGCGCATCCGGGCGCGCGAGGTGATTCTCGAAGTGCGCGGCCTGGGCAAACACTACCGCTCCCCGCAGGGCGAAACCGAGGCCCTGCGCGGCATCGACTTCAGTGTGCACCGGCGCGAATTCGTCTGCGTCATCGGTCCCTCGGGCTGCGGCAAATCGACCCTGATCCGTATCCTCGCCGGCCTCGACCATCATACCGAGGGCGAGGCGCTGCTCGACGGCAAGCCGATCAAGGGTCCGGGCCAGGACCGCGGCATGGTGTTCCAGGGCTATTCGCTGTTTCCCTGGCTGACGGTGAAGAAGAACGTGATGTTCGGCCCCCAGATGAACGGCCACGCCCGGGACGACGCGGAGCGGGATGCGCTGATGTGGCTGGAGCTGGTCGGCCTGGAGAAGTTCGCCGACGCCTATCCGCACCAGCTTTCCGGCGGCATGCGCCAGCGGGTGGCCATCGCCCGCGCCCTGGTCAACCAGCCGCGCATCCTGCTGATGGACGAGCCGTTCGGCGCGCTCGACGCCCAGAGCCGCGCCAAGATGCAGTCGCACCTGATCGACATCTGGAAGAACATCGACATCACCGTGCTGTTCATTACCCACGACCTGGACGAGGCGATCTATCTGGCCGACCGCATCCTGGTGCTCAAGGCGCATCCCGGCGAGGTCCAGGAGGTGATCGAGGTGCCGGTGCCGCGACCGCGCACGCCCGGGCAGTTTTCGTCGCCCGAATTCCTCGCCACCAAGGCGCGCCTGGAGCAGCTCATCCATCCCGCGGCCGAACCCGAGTCGGACGACGAGCAGAAGGTGAAGCCGCACCTGATCCGCTTGACCGACGTACACGACAACGTGGAATGACGCCATGCACTGGTCCGAACTCCCCTGGTCCGAGATCCCCGACGTGCTGGCGCAGTGCGACGGCGCCGCCATCCTGCCGGTGGGCGCCACCGAACAACACGGCCCGCACCTGGGCACCGGCGTCGACTGGGTGATCGCCGAGCGGCTGTGTGCCGCCGTTGCGGAACGCACCGGCGTGCCCATGCTGCCGACGCTGCCCTACGGCTGCTCCCTCGGCCATTCGCAACGCTGGCCCGGCACCATCGCGCTGCAGCCGAAGACGCTGATTGACCTGGTGAAGGAGATCGGCGACTGGGCCTACGCCTCCGGCGTGCGCCGCCTGTTCATCGTCAACAGCCATGTCACCAACCAGGCCCCGCTGCGCTGCGCGCTGGAGATGCTGCGCGCCGAACACGACGACCTGATGGTGGCGCTGCTGGGCACTGCCACGCTCAGCCCGCGGGTGCGCGAACGCCACTTCGCCGATGCCGGCGATTGGCACGCCAACGAGGCGGAGACCGCGCTGATGCAGGCGGTCGCGCCGCAGCTGGTGCGCGCAGAGAAGATTGCCCGCGCCGACGATCCGGATCGCACCGGCGCGAGCGTGTTTGCCCATCCGGTCAACCGTACCAGCAGCAACGGCGTCACCGGATACCCGAGCCGCGCCAGCAAGGCGGCCGGGCAAGAGTTGTATGACTGGATGGTGGAAGACCTCGCCGCACTGATAACGCGGGGCGTGGCGGAACAGCCGCCGCTGCCCCACTCCTACTTCGAACAAGTGATACCCGACCACGGAACCTGATCCCATGAAGAGCGCTGCCGAGATCCAGAAGATTCAACAGGAGCTGAAAGCGAAGGGCGTGAAGTATTGCCTGGGCGCCTATGTGGATATCCACGGCATCCCCAAGGGCAAGGTGGTGCCCATCGATCACCTGGAGCACATGGCCCACGGCTCCGAGCTCTACACCGGCTACGCGTTGGACGGCCTGGGTCAGAAACCCAACGACGACGAGATTGCCTCGGTGCCCGACCTCGACCACATCATCCAGCTGCCGTGGCGGCCGGAGGTGGCGTGGATGCCCGCCGACAACACCTTCAAGGGCGAGCCCTATCCGCTCAACACCCGCGTCGCGCTGAAGCGGCAGATGGCGCAGGCCGCCAAGCTCGGCTTCGGCTTCAACCTCGGCATCGAGGCCGAGGTATTCGTGTTGAAGCAGAACGAAGACGGCACGCTGTCGGTGCCCAATCCCGACGACAAGCTGCGGAAACCCTGTTACGACGCGCGCGGCTTCCTCGATCAGTTCACCTGGCTCGACAAGATGGCCACCACCATCAACGACCTCGGCTGGGACCTCTATTCGCTGGATCACGAGGACGCCAACGGCCAGTTCGAATTCGACTTCAAGTATGCCGACGGCCTCACCACCTGCGACCGCTTCGTCTTCCTGCGCCTGATGGCCAAGGAGTACGCCAGGCAGGAGGGACTCGTCGCCACCTTCATGCCCAAGCCGTTCGCCGACAAGACCGGCAACGGCGCCCACTTCAACATGTCGCTGTACGATCCCGACAGCGGCAAGAATCTGTTTGCCTGCGATCCGCAGGACGACCCGCGCGGCCTCGGTCTCACCGAGCTGGGTTATCACTTCATCGGCGGCGTCATCAAGCACGGCAAGGCGCTGTGCGCGGTCTACTCGCCGACGGTCAACAGCTACAAGCGTCTGGTGCGCCAGGGCGACATGCCGTACTTCACCTGGGCGCCGGTGTTCAACTCCTTCGGCTCCAACAACCGCACCAACTCCGTGCGCGTACCCATGGGCGGCGGCCGCTGCGAGTCGCGCAACGCCGACGGCGCCGTGAATCCCTACCTCGCCGCCGCGCTGGTGCTGGCCGCCGGTCTCGACGGCGTGCGCAACAAGATCGATCCGGGCAGGCCGCAGGAGGACAACCTGTACGAGCTGTCCGAGGCGGAACGCGCCGCGCGCGGCATCGAGTTCCTGCCGCGCACCCTGGCGGAGGCGCTGGACGCCTTCGAGGCCGACCCGTTCGTCGTCGAGGCGCTGGGCCAGGAACTGCGCGACGAGTTCCTCAAGTACAAGCGCCAGGAGTGGACCGCCTATCACCAGACCATCTCGGCCTGGGAGATTGAGCGTTACAGCCACCTGTTCTGATGCGCCGGGCACACGCCATTCAGCGCGACACGGACCACACTATGTTGCAGCATTGGATCGAGCGATTGGAGAGAGCGCCATGAGCATCAACGGCGGCGGGGTGACCCGCATCAGCGTCTCCCTGCCCGAGCCGCTGTCGCGCCAGCTCGACGAGCTGGTGCGGCAGCGCGGCTTCGAGAGCCGCTCGCAGGCCATCGCGGAAATGATCAGTCATCAGGTGACCGCCCATAAGAAGGAACAGGGCAACGAGATCATGGCCGGTACCATCACCCTGCTCTACGATCACTCCACCCCCCGGTTGCAAAAGGCCCTGGCGGATCTGCAACACGAGCATGTGGAAGAGGTGATCAGCTCCCTGCACGTGCACCTGATGCACTCGCAGACCATGGAGGTGATCCTGGTGCAGGGACCTGCCGCCATGCTGCAACTCATCGCCGACAAGATGATCACCAACCGCGGCGTCATCTCCGGCAAGCTGCAACTGACCACTACCCTGATCCCGCAGCTGCACCTGCCGCACGAGCGGCGCAAGAACGCGGGCTGACGTGGGCGCCAAAAGGCGCATCGTGGCGCAACGGCGCCCTGAGTTGGTGCAGTAACGCTGCCGCGGGCAGCCAATATCGCGGCAAGACCGCTTCCGTGCGTCACTGGCGCACTGGCATAGCGCTTGCCTAGTGGGTAATACGAATTCGTTGATTGTTAATACCGCCGGCGTGTCCGGCGTATGACCCGGCAGGAGGAATCTCATGAGCGATATCAGCGTGGCGCAGCCGATCGAACAGCAGCGGCTGCTGTGGGAGGAGGAGGTGCCGGGCGGCGCGCACTGGTCCGGCGTCCTGCGCCGCGGCACCACCCTGCGCCTCACCGACACCGAAGGCGGCGCCAACGTCGCGCTGCTGCTGTTCAACCAGGAGGAGAAGCTGGAGCGCTACAACATGGCCGACACCCTCAAGGCGCAGCACACCGCGCACCTGAGCCGCGGCTATGTCTGCTATTCCGACATGGGGCGCGTGCTCTGTTCCATCACCGCCGATACCGTCGGTTGGCACGACCCCATGAGCGGCGTGTTGGACGCGCACCAGGTGGCGGCCAAGTACGGCGTGCACCGCTTCCAGGAGTTTCGCAACGGCATGTACCGTAACGCCCGCGACGGCATGCTGATCGAGATGGCCAAGTACGGTCTGGGCAAGCGCGACTTCGTCGCCAACATCAATCTGTTCAGCAAGGTGACCGTGGAGCCCGACGGGCGCATGGTGTTCAACCCCGGCAACAGCAAGGCCGGCGACTACGTCGAGCTGCGCTTCGAGATGAACGCGCTGGCGGTGCTCTCCACCTGCCCGCATCCGCTCGATCCCAACCCGGAGTATGCGCCAAAGAAGGTGCGGCTGGGCGCGTGGCGCTCCGAGCTGCCGGGCGTCGACGACTACTGCCGCAACTTCCGCCCGGAAAACACGCGCGGTTTCCATAACACCGAAGTCCTGTTCCGCTGAAGGAGGCAAGCATGAGCATTATCGAAAGTACGCTGGTGCCGGAGCAGGCGGTCTACGACTACACCATTCCCGCGGGCGAGCCGTGGATCTACGAGGTGAAGCAGGGGCAGTTGATCCGCATGGTGGATCTGGAGGGCAACCAGGCGGTGGATACGCTGTTCTACAACGCCCGCGACCCGAGCGAACGCTACGACGCCCAGGCCACCATCCGTGCCCAGGGCAACATCTATCTCAGCACCGGCTCGGTGCTGCTCTCCACCGAAGGGCGGCCGCTGCTCACCGTCGTCGCCGACACCTGCGGCCGTCACGACACCCTGGGCGGCGCCTGTGCCGCCGAGAGCAATACCGTGCGCTATGCGCTGCGCACCCGCTACATGCACAGCTGCCGCGACAACTACCTCATCGCGATGACCGAGTGGGGCGACGACCTGAACAAGCGCGACCTCACCAGCAACATCAATTTCTTCATGAACGTACCGGTGACCGAAGAGGGCGGCCTCACCTTCGAGGACGGCATCTCCGCGCCGGGCAAGTACGTCGAGCTGCGCGCCGAGATGGACGTCATCGTCCTCATCTCCAACTGCCCGCAGCTCAACAATCCGTGCAATGCCTACAACCCGACCCCGGCGCGCATCCTGATCTGGGACGCGGCGTAAAAGCAAAAGCGGCTAACCACGGGGCACGGGGAACACAGGGAAAACCATGTTATGGTTTTTTGCATTCACATCCCCGCGCGCCCCGTGTTCCCCGTGGTTATAAGTCTTCGGAGTGAATGATGTTTTCGAAAGTATTGATCGCCAATCGCGGGGCCATCGCCTGCCGCATCATCCGTACCCTGAAGCAGATGGGCATCGCCTCGGTGGCGGTCTACTCGGAGGCGGATCGCCACTCGCTGCACGTGCGCGAGGCGGACGAGGCGATCTGCGTCGGGCCGGCGCCGGCCGCCGAAAGCTATCTGCGCCAGAGCGTGATCCTCGATGCCGCGCAGCGCAGCGGCGCGCAGGCGATCCATCCCGGCTACGGCTTCCTCAGCGAGAACGCCGCCTTTGCCGAGGCGTGCGAGGCGGCGGGCATCGCCTTCATCGGCCCGACCCCGCAGCAGATGCGCGACTTCGGCCTCAAGCACACCGCACGCGAACTGGCTCAGGCCAACGATGTTCCGCTGCTGCCGGGCAGCGCGCTGCTCGACGACGTGGTCCATGCCTGCGCCGAGGCGACGCGCATCGGTTATCCGGTGATGTTGAAGAGCACCGCCGGCGGCGGCGGAATCGGCATGCAGCTGTGCTGGAGCGAGCAGGAACTGGTCGATGCCTTTCACTCGGTGGAGCGGCTGGCGCGCAACAATTTTTCCCAGGGCGGCATCTTCCTGGAGAAATATGTCGAGGTCGCCCGTCACATCGAGGTGCAGATCTTCGGCGACGGCGCCGGCAACGTGGCGGCACTGGGTGAGCGCGACTGCTCGGTGCAGCGGCGCAACCAGAAGGTGATCGAGGAGACGCCGGCGCCGGGGCTGAGCGACGCGATCCGCGCACGCCTCTACGCCGCGGCGATCAAGCTGGGCCAGGCGGTGAACTACCGTTCCGCCGGTACCGTCGAGTTCGTGTTCGACGTGAAGAGCGGCGAATTCTATTTCCTGGAGGTGAACACCCGCCTGCAGGTGGAGCACGGCGTCACCGAGAAGGTGAGCGGCGTCGACCTGGTGGAGTGGATGGTGCGCACCGCCGCCGGCGAGCCGCCCGCGCTCAACAGCTACNNATCTTCCCGCACACCCTGCGCGTCGACACCTGGGTGGAGAGCGGCAGCGAGGTCTGCGCCTACTACGACCCGATGATCGCCAAGGTGATCAGCCACGCGGCCACCCGCGAGCAGGCCATCGCAACGCTCGACGCAGCGCTGGCGAACACGCGCCTCTACGGAATCGAGACCAATCTGGCCTATCTGCGCCAGGTACTGAACGACGCGGTGTTTGCCGAGGGACGCCAGTACACCCGCTATCTCGGCAGCTTCGTCTTCGCGCCGCGCACGGTGGAGGTGCTGCAACCGGGCACGCAGTCGATGATCCAGGATTATCCCGGCCGCGTCGGTTACTGGGACGTGGGCGTGCCGCCCTCCGGTCCGATGGACCACTACGCGTTTCGCCTCGCCAACCGCATCGTCGGCAACGGCGAGGACAGCGCGGCGCTGGAGCTCACCGTCACCGGACCGACACTGCGTTTCAACACGCCGACGGTGATCGCACTGACCGGTGCCGTGATGAAGGCGGAACTGGACGGCGCACCGATCGACTACTGGCAGCCGATCGCGGTGAATGCGGGCAGCGTGCTGAAGCTGCGCGGCATCGAAGGGGGCGGCAACCGCACCTATCTCGCCGTACAGGGTGGCTTCGACGTACCCGACTACATGGGCAGCAAATCCACCTTCACCCTCGGCCAGTTCGGCGGCCACGGCGGACGCGTGCTGCGCGTCGGCGACGTGTTGCGCCTCAATGCCAACGCCGCGGACCTCGGCGCATGCGCGCCCGCGCCGCAGGCGCTGGTGCCCGACTACGGCGCCACGTGGGAGGTGGCGGTGATGTACGGTCCGCACGGCGCGCCCGACTTCTTCACCGACGAGGACATCGCCACCTTCTTCGCCACCGAGTGGGAGGTGCACTACAACTCCTCGCGCACCGGCGTGCGCCTGATCGGCCCCAAGCCGCAGTGGGCGCGCAAGGACGGCGGCGAGGCGGGCCTGCATCCCTCCAACATTCACGACAATGCCTATGCCATCGGCGCGGTGGATTTCACCGGCGACATGCCGGTGATCCTCGGTCCCGACGGCCCCAGCCTGGGCGGCTTCGTCTGCCCGGTCACCATCGTGCAGGCGGAGTTGTGGAAGGTGGGCCAGTTCCGTCCCGGCGACAAGGTGCGCTTCAAGGCCATCGACGTGGCCGAGGCCAACCGGCTGGAGCAGGCGCAGGATGCGGCGATCGAGGCGCTGGCTGCGGTCGAGCTGCAACCGCAGGCGTTCGTGGCCGCCGGCAGCGAGGCGCAGCCGGTGCTGCAGCGCGTCGAGGCGCAGGCCGATCGTCCCGCGGTGGTCTATCGCCAGGCGGGCGATCGCTACCTGCTGATCGAATACGGCCCGCTGGTGCTGGATCTCGAATTGCGCTTCCGGGTGCAGGCACTGCTGCAACACCTGCACGCACAAAACCTGCCGGGCATCATCGACATGACGCCGGGCATCCGCTCGCTACAGGTGCACTACGATGCGCGCATCGTGCGCCAACACGAACTGCTGGAGCGGCTGATCGCCGCCGAGGCGCAGCTGCCGTCGGTGGACGACATGGTGGTGGAGTCGCGCATCGTGCACCTGCCGCTCTCCTGGGACGACCCGGCCACGCGCCTGGCCATCGACAAGTACATGCAGTCGGTGCGCCCCGATGCGCCGTGGTGCCCGAGCAACATCGAGTTCATCCGCCGCATCAACGGCCTCGATTCCATCGACGAGGTGAAGCGCATCGTGTTCGAGGCGAGCTACCTGGTGATGGGGCTCGGCGACGTCTATCTGGGTGCGCCGGTGGCGACGCCGCTCGATCCGCGCCATCGCCTGGTCACCACCAAGTACAATCCGGCGCGCACCTGGACGCCGGAAAATGCCGTCGGTATCGGCGGCGCCTACATGTGTGTCTACGGCATGGAGGGGCCCGGCGGCTACCAGTTCGTCGGGCGCACGGTGCAGATGTGGAACCGCTACCGCCAGACCCGGAACTTTACCGACGGCAAGCAGTGGCTGCTGCGCTTCTTCGATCAAATCCGTTTTTATCCGGTGGACGGCGACGCGCTGATGCAGATGCGCGACGAATTTCCCCACGGCCGGGTCGAGGTGAAGGTGGAACGCAGCGAGCTGCGCCTGGCCGACTACCGCCGCTTCCTCGCCGACAACGACAGCGCCATCGTCGCATTCAAGCAGAAGCAGCAGGCCGCATTCGAGGCCGAACGCGAGCGCTGGGAACAGAGCGGACAGGCGCACTACGACAGCGACCCGGCGGGCGATGCCGCCGCTACGGATGCGGCGCTCGATATCCCGCCCGGCTGCATCGCCGTCGCCTCGCCGGTGACCGGCAGCGTCTGGCACATCCCGATCAACGCCGGCGATCGCGTCGCGCTGGATCAGGAACTGGTGGTGGTGGAGGCGATGAAGATGGAGATCCCCATCAACGCCGACGAGGCGGGCGAGGTGGTGGAGGTGTTGTGCGCCCAGGGCAGTCCGGTCTCCGCCGGCCAGGCCCTGGTGATTATCCGGCCGGAGGCCTGATATGGAGTTGCCACTGGATATCGCCAGCCTGCGCGCGGGTTATCGCAGCGGCCGTCACACGGTGCGGCAGGTATTGGACGAAGTGCTGCGGCGCATCGACGACGCGCCCGAACTCAATGTCTGGATCACGCGTCTGAGCCGCGAGCAGGTGATGGCCTATGCGGATCGTCTCGCCGACAGCACTCCAGACGCGTTGCCGCTCTACGGCATTCCGTTCGCCATCAAGGACAACATCGACCTGGCCGGCATACCGACCACCGCCGCCTGTGCCGAGTACGCCTACACGCCGACCGAGTCCGCCTTCGTGGTGCAACGCCTGATCGATGCCGGCGCCATCCCGCTCGGCAAGACCAATCTCGATCAGTTCGCCACCGGCCTCAACGGCACGCGCTCGCCCTACGGCGTCTGCGCCAATCCGTTCAATCACGATTACATCGCCGGCGGCTCGTCGTCCGGTTCGGCGGTGAGCGTGGCGCAACGGCTGGTGAGTTTCGCGCTCGGCACCGACACCGCAGGCTCCGGCCGTGTGCCGGCCGCCTACAACAACCTCATCGGCCTGAAGCCGACGCGCGGCCTGGTGTCGACCCGCGGCGTGGTGCCCGCCTGCCGCTCCCTCGACTGCGTGTCGGTGTTTGCGCTCAATGCGCAGGACGCGCAGAGCGTGTTCGAGGTTGCCGCGGCGTTCGATGGCGACGAGCCGTTTGCGCGCGCTGCGCAGACGCCGCACCTCGGCAGTCGCGGCATACCGGCGCAGGGTTGGCGTTTCGGCGTGCCGCGCGCCGGCCAGCTCGCCTTCTTCGGCGATAGCGAGTATGCACGATTGTTTTCACAGTCGGTGCGGCAGCTGGAACAGCTCGGCGGTCTCAAGGTGGAGATCGATTTCACGCCGTTTCTGGATGCCGCACGCCTGCTCTACGAGGGGCCATGGGTCAGCGAACGCTATGTCGCCATTGAAGGCTTCATGGAGCGGCACGCCGACGCTCTGCTGCCGGTGACGCGCAGCATCATCGGGGGGGGTGCGAAACCGAGCGCAGCCGATGCCTTCAAGGCCGGCTATCGCCTGGCCGAGCTGCGCCGCGTCAGCGAGCGGGTGTGGGGGGAGGTGGACGTGATCCTGACGCCCACGGCGGGGACCCACTACACCATTGCGCAAATGTTGGAAGATCCAATCAAGTGCAACAGCGACCTCGGCTATTACACCAACTTCATGAACCTGCTCGACCTGGCCGCGGTCGCGGTGCCGAGCGGCTTCCAGGCCAACGGTCTGCCGTTCGGCATCACCCTGACGGCGCCTGCCTTTACCGATCGTGATCTGCTGGCGCTCGCCGCCCGGCTGCACGCCGCCGCCGGCACCGGGGCCGGGGTGACGCGGATGACGCTAACGCCGCCGCCGCCGCCGCNNCTCTATCTCCTTCCGGGCGGACCGCCGCAGCGTCCGGGACTGGTGCGCGTGGACGGCGGCGGCGCGATGATCGAAGTGGAGGTTTGGGCGCTTCCCGCAGCGCAGGTCGGCAGCTTCATGGCCGGTATCCCGGCGCCCCTAGCCATCGGCCGCGTACAGCTGGCCGACGGCGCATGGACATCCGGTTTCGTGTGCGAGGGCTATGCCCTCGCCGCCGCGCGCGAGGTGACGGCGCTGCGGGGATGGCGTGCATTCCTGAACGGAAAATAGGCGACTCCCACCCTGTCTC
Source organism: Proteobacteria bacterium UBA3588 (assembly GCA_002376325.1). GTDB lineage: Bacteria > Pseudomonadota > Gammaproteobacteria > Thiohalomonadales > Thiohalomonadaceae > Sulfurivermis. The sequence continues at coordinate 20,657 of DFMR01000040.1, forward strand.
AGGTGATTTCCGGCAGCTTCTGCCTGCGGGGTCAACGCTCTATCCGGCTGAGCCGGGGGCGCGGAATGCGTCCACGGCCGTGCTTGTCGCGCATGCGGCCGGCAGAAAACCGGAGCAATCTCTGCGCTACCCATCAATTTAACGCCAATCTTACCCATCCTTCACCGATTGCCATACGTTAAATGAAAGACCATGTGTTTTCTCAGATTATCGGAAGTAATCTTCCGCGAAGTCGAACCAATCGCCATAGGGGCGGACGCCAACAACGATGTAAGGAGCAAGTAATGAGCGAGAAAGCCAGCACCTATTTCTTCACCTCCATTGTGGCCTTCGCAGTGATAGTCGGCGGCCTGGTCAGCGTCGTCTACTTCAGCGTCTCGCATTTTATCCTGGGGGGTTAATCACCCTTTTTGGGCAGGGGGCAGGTGGCTCGGCGGCACCCGGAGAGTCGGTGGCCGACAACGGGGTACGCATCTCCGGTGTGCCTCGGCGGCCCGCTTCCCCCTGATACCAAACCTCACGAATTCTTGACTTTTTGCAGGTTTTCACCGCAAAACGCTGCCGTTATACTACGCCCCCATTTCCAAGCTGCGCAGTAATGTATAGGACAATCACGCCGCGGCAGCGCACCGCTAATCGTTCGAGGGGGTAGGTCGTGAGCGAAAAAACCAATTGCTATATGTTTAATTCCATTTTGTGGTTTGCCATCATCGTCGGCGGCCTGGTTGCGCTGGTGATGACGCTGGATGCGCCGATCCTCCATGGTTCAGGTGCGCCCGTCGGCGCCGCCATGACGCCTGCGGCGATCGACGCCCGCATTGCGCCGGTTGGTGTTCTGAATACCGGTGCCGCGATCGCCGCCGCTCCGGCACCTGCGCCCGCTACGACCGCGGCAGCCGCCGGCGGTGCCCGTTCCGGCAGCGTCATTTTCCACTCGGTCTGTTTTGTCTGTCACGCCACCGGCGCAGCCGGCGCTCCCAAGGTGGGCGATAAGGCGGCCTGGAAGCCACGCATCGCCAAGGGCATCGATACGCTGTGGAATCACGCGATTCATGGTTTCCAGAGCAACGGTCTCACCATGCCGCCGCGCGGCACCTGCGGCAACTGCTCCGATCAGGAGTTGAAGAACGCCATCGAGTACATGATCTCCAAGAGCAAATAGGCATTGGCGGTAACAGCAAAAAAGGAGGCCGGGATTTCCCGGCCTCCTTTTTTGTACATGGAGGGTCTGGAGCGGTGTCGCCGCATAGAAAACCTTGATAACAGTTGACTGTATTGATTTGGTATTGCTGCTAACTTAAGAAGTAGAGGCCGGTGTGTCCCATACCGGACATGCATCGCGGCGGCAAGACAAGGAGGCGATGGTCATGCGGCGCCCCTACCTGGAACATCATATTTCCCCCACCTCACTTCCCGAGATCCATCGTATCGAAGCGATCCGCCCCTGGTTCTGGTTGGCGCAGGCGTGGCTCGACTTTTCCGATGCGCCGGCAGTCAGCATCGCCTACGGTCTGGCGGTGACCTTGGTATTCGAGGTGATCACGCTGGTGTTCGGCGTGCGCGGCGCCTACCAATGGGTCATCGGCATCATGGCCGGCTTCGTGCTGGTGGCCCCGGTGTTGGCGGTAGGTCTGTACGAGATCAGCCGCCGTCTGGAGGGTGAACTCGAGGTTGGCCTGCGCGACACGGTGCACGGCTGGCACCATAACAGTGGCTCGATCCTGGCCGTGGGAGTGGTGCTGGTACTGCTGCTGATGAGCTGGTTCATGGTGTCGCTGCAACTGGTGGCGGTGCTGGTGCAGAAAGCGGGCGTGGTGTCGACGATATTCGCCAACGGCGGCGACTTGGCGACCTTCCTGTTCTCAATCTCCTGGCCGATGGTGGTAGCGTTCGCTGCAACCGGGTTGGTGGCGGCGGTGGTGGCGTTTATGCTCAGCGCGCTGTCGGTACCGATGCTGATGGATCACGACGACATGGACGTGATCAGTGCCATGGCGACCAGTGTCCGCGCGGTGCTGTTGAACTGGCGGCCGATGTTGTTGTGGGCGGCGATCATCGTGGGTTTCACCGCCCTCAGCGTAGTGCCGCTCTACCTCGGACTCATTGCCACCTTTCCCTTGCTGGCCTACGCCACTTGGCACGGCTATCGCGAGATTATCGGCGACTAAAGAACAGAGCGACGAGATACCGGGGCACGAGTGCGCGGCGCGCACGCCGCTTAAATTGTCTTCTCCGCAGAATCTGTCTGCCGTCGTAGGCCCGATAGAGCGCAGCGGTATCGGGCGGACCATGTCGGACATCGCGGTGCGATGTCCGGCCTACATTGCCAGAGCAGCGGCGCACCCAGATCCTGCGCTAAAGGAAGAACAGAGGGACGAGGGAAAGAGTGTGCGGCGCGCACCCTGTTTTTAAACTTAGCGCGAGCGCAGCGAGCGCCATCCCTCGTATCTCGCCCCTGTTTCCTGGACCCTTGTTCATCCTCCCAACATTCCCTTGAGATTGGCCAATTGTGCGCGGCCGCGCTCCTGTCGCTCCTCGGCGGGCAGCTCGACGCCGGCGCCTTCCCATTCCAGGTCCTCCTGCGGCAGCTCTTCCAGAAAGCGGCTCGGTTCGCAGCGCACCAGTTCGCCGCCGCGGCGGCGGCGGGTGGCGACGGTGAGGGTGAGGGTGCGCTGGGCGCGGGTGATGCCGACGTAGGCGAGGCGGCGCTCCTCTTCGATGGTCTCCTGCTCGATGCTGTTGCGGTGGGGCAGCAGCTCTTCCTCCATCCCCACCAGGAACACGTGAGGGAATTCCAATCCTTTGGCCGCATGCAGCGTCATCAGGCGCACGCTGTCGCCGGCACCCTCGTCGTCGTTGCGATCGAGCATATCGATCAGGCAGATCTTGTTCACCAGCAGGGTGATGTCCGGCTCCCCGCCCTCTTCCTGTTCGGTCATGCGCTTGAGCCAGGCGAGCAGTTCGTAGACGTTCTGCATGCGCCGTTCCGCCGCCTTGAGGTCGCGCGAATCGTCGCGCAGGTAGGTTTCGTAGTCGATCTCGCGCACCAGGTCGTGCACCGCCGCCACCGGGTCGCCGCGCCGGGCGCGGTCGCCGATGTCCACCAGCCAGTGGACGAAGCGCTCCAGCCGTTCGTGGGCGCGTTCGGAGAGGTGCTGCTTGAGGCCCAGTTCGAAGCTGGCGGTGAACAGGCTGATGCCGCGCTCGCCGGCGTAGGCGCCGAGTTTTTCCAGGGTGGCCGGGCCCAGTTCGCGCCGGGGCGTGTTGACGATGCGCAGGAAGGCGGTGTCGTCGTCGGGGTTGATCAGCAGTTTGAGGTAGGCCATCAGATCCTTCACCTCGGCGTAGGCGAAGAACGAGGTACCGCCGGAGAGCTGGTAGGGGATGCGCTGTTCGCGCAGCGCTTTCTCGAACAGCCGCGACTGGTGGTTGCCGCGGTAGAGGATGGCGAAGTCGCGAAAGTCGGTGCGCTGCTGGAAGTGCTGATGGATCATCTGTGACACTACCTTGAGGGCCTCGTCCTCCTCGTCGGCGCAGGAGACGATGCGGATTGGATCGCCGTGGCCCAACTCGCTCCACAGCCGCTTGTCGAACACGTGCGGATTGTTGGCGATGAGCTGGTTGGCCGCCTTGAGGATGCGGCCGGTGGAGCGGTAGTTCTGCTCCAGCTTGATCACCTCGAGGCGCGGGAAGTCGGTGTTGAGCAGCGCCAGGTTTTCCGGCTGGGCGCCGCGCCAGGAATAGATCGACTGGTCATCGTCGCCCACCACGGTGAGCGCGCCGCGGGCGCCCACCAGCAGCTTGACTAGCTGGTACTGGGTGGCGTTGGTGTCCTGGTATTCGTCCACCAGCAGGTAGCGGATGCGGTTCTGCCACTGCTCCAGCACCTCGGGGTGCTGCGAAAACAGCAGCACCGGCAGCATGATCAGGTCGTCGAAATCGAGGGCGTTGTAGGCCTTGAGGTGGCGATTGTATTCGCCGTAGAGCAGCGCCGCGCGCATCTCGCCGTCGCTGCCGGCCAGGGTTACCGCCTGCTCCGGCGTGACGAAGGCGTTCTTCCAGCGCGAGACCTGCTGGTGCAGCTCCTTGAGCAGCTCTTCGTTGATGTTTTCGCGGCGCAATAGCTCCTTGAGCAGCGAGGCGCTGTCCTGAGCGTCGAAGATGGAGAAACTTGGTTTATAGCCGAGCAGTTTGCCTTCGCGCCGGATGATGTCGAGGCCGAGGGTGTGGAAGGTGGAGACGCGCAGGCCGCGGCCCTCCTTGCCGGCCAACAGCTTGCCGACGCGCTCCTTCATCTCCCGCGCTGCCTTGTTGGTAAAGGTGACGGCCGCGATATTCTTCGGCGAGATGCCGCACGACTGGATCAGGTAGGCGATCTTCTGGGTGATGACGCGCGTCTTGCCGCTGCCGGCACCGGCCAGCACCAGCAGGGGGCCGTCGATATAGCGCACGGCGTCGCGTTGGCGGGGATTGAGATCGGACACGGGAGACTCGGACTGCGGATTGCAGGCCATTGTAACAGCGCGCCTCCGTCGGTGAGCAAGGTTTAACGGCGGGGACGGCGGATTGTATCAACCGCGCTCCCGATCCAGGCGGCGGTAGCCGATCGCCTCGGTGAGATGGGGCTGTTCGATGCGATCGCTCTGCGCCAGGTCGGCGATGGTGCGGGCCATGCGCAGGATGCGGTAGTAGGCGCGGGCCGACAGTCCGAGCCGATCCAGCGCCATATCCAGCAGGTCGAAGCCTTTGTCGTCCAGCGGGCACAGCCGGGTGCAGTCGCGGTTGCTCAGCGCTGCGTTGGGTTTGCCCTGGCGTTCCAACTGAAGCCCGCGAGCCGCCGCCACCCGTTGTCGTACCACGGCGGTCGACTCGCCGGCCCGTTCGGCACGCAGCTCCGGCTGCGCCAGACTGGGTACCTCCACGTGCAGGTCGATGCGGTCGAGCAGCGGGCCGGAGATCCGGTTACGGTAGCGCAGCACCTGTTCACGCGAACAGTGACAGCGCCCGGAGGGGTGGCCGAGATAGCCGCAGGGGCAGGGGTTCATCGCCGCCACCAGCTGGAAGCGCGCCGGGAATTCGGCTTGGCGCGCCGCGCGCGAAATGGTAATGCGCCCGGACTCCAGCGGCTCGCGCAGCACCTCCAGTACGCGGCGATCGAATTCGGGCAGCTCGTCCAGGAACAGCACGCCGTTGTGTGCCAGCGAGATCTCGCCGGGACGGGGGTGGCTGCCGCCCCCCACCAGCGCCACGCCGGAGGCGGTGTGGTGTGGGGTGCGGAAGGGACGCAGGCGCCAGTGGCCGGGGGCGAAGCCCTGGTCGCTGATGGAGGCGAGGGCGGCGGTCTCCAGCGCTTCCTGGTCGGTCATCGGCGGCAGGATGCCGGGCAGGCGACCGGCGAGCATGGTCTTGCCGGTGCCCGGCGGGCCGAACAGCAGCATGCTGTGGCCGCCTGCGGCGGCCACCTCCAGGGCGCGGCGTGCGTGGTACTGCCCGCGCACGTCGAGCAGGTCGGGGGTGTCGGGCGCGGGCTGCGGCGCCTCGGTCGCCTGGTAGGGCGGGATTGCCTGCTGTCCGCCCAAGTGTGCGCAGACTTCCAGCAGATGTCCGGCCGGCAACACGGTGATGCCGCTGACCAGCGCCGCCTCGGCGGCGTTGTCCTGCGGTATCACCAGCACCCGTCCCGCCGCGCGCGCCTGCAAGGCGGCGGGGAGGACGCCGCGCACCGGCCGCAATTCGCCTGACAGGGCCAGTTCGCCGAGGAATTCGTAACGCTCCAGCTGTTCCTTGGGCAGTTGTCTGGAAGCGGCCAGCAGGCCGATGGCGATGGGCAGGTCGAAGCGGCCGCCCTCTTTCGGCAGGTCGGCCGGTGCCAGATTGATGGTGATGCGGCGGGCGGGAAATTCGAAGCGCGAAGTCAGCAGTGCGCCGCGCACCCGGTCCTTGCTCTCTTTCACCGCCGCTTCCGGCAGGCCGACGATAGAGAGCGCCGGCAGGCCGTTGGCGAGATGGACCTCTACGGTAACTGCGGGGGCGTCGATGCCCGCCGCGGCACGGCTGTGCGCAATGGCAAGTGACATGGCTTCCTTTCCATGGGTCGAACGGGGATTGATGCTGGATCGCTACGCATCACTTGTCGCCGAAGCGGGCCTCAAGTTCGGCCGCCCTTTTCTCCAGCTCTTCCAGCTTGGCGCGGGTCCGCGCCAGTACGCGTGTCTGCGCGTCGAATTCGTCACGCGTGACCAGATCGAGTTTTTCCAGGCGCGCGCGCAATATCGCATGGATATTGTGTTCCACATCCTGTTTCAGCGTCTGTAGTCCGGGCGGCAGCGCGTCGGCCAGACGGCGTGACAGGTCGTCAATAAAGTGCAGATCCATAACCTTTCTCGCTTTGTGCAGCGGCAGTGCAACAACGGGGGTAAGTGTACGCCATCCGTTCGCGACTGCGCGCCCTAAAACTGTGCGCC
>DFMR01000063.1 GCA_002376325.1 Proteobacteria bacterium UBA3588
GGTGACAAACGGCGCATAGTCTACGCCAGTCCGCGTTGCAATGCGATTTGCCGCTCAAGGGCGAGCGGCCGCTACAGTGCGCACGGGAGGCGCCCGCCGGGTGCCGACGATAATTGAGATACGGGCCGGTATGATTTTTTTCGATGCGATCACTCTGCCTGTGGGATGGAAGATGCGGCTCCGCGCTTACCTTGACGGGACCCGGGAAGAACCGCTGGATGCGCATGCCGTCGGCCAGGACAACGAGTGCGAGCTGGGCCGGGCGGAACGCACCGGACGGCCGCGCTGGTGGTGGCTGCTGTTGTATCTGCCGCTCGCCGCCCAGGCCGCGGTGAGCGTCACCGACAGCAGCGGCAACGTCGTCACGCTGCCGCATCCCGCGCAGCGCATCGTCAGTCTCGCGCCGCACCTGACCGAGCTGCTGTTCGCCGTCGGCGCCGGCGGGCGCATCGTCGGCACGGTCAGCTACAGCGACTATCCTCCCGCCGCGAAACGCATTCCCAATGTGGGCGGNNTGGGCATCCCCGTCTACCGCAACGAACCGCGCCGCCTCGGCGACATCCCCCGCACCATGGAACAACTCGGCACGCTGGCCGGCACCGAGGCGATCGCGCGGCCCGCGGCCCGTGCCTGGCGCGCGCGGCTGGCACAACTGCGCGCGCGCTACGCCCACGCCAAGCCGCTGCGTGTCTTCTACGAGGTGTGGCACCAACCGTTGATGACCGTCAACGGCCGGCACCTGATCTCCGCCGCCATCGAGCTGTGCGGTGGCCGCAACGTCTTCGCCGGCCTGCCCATGCTGGCGCCGCAGATCAGCCTGGAGGCGGTGCTTGCCGCCAACCCCGACGTCATCGTCGCCAGCGGCATGGCCAAGCAGCGCCCCGAATGGCTCGACGACTGGCGGCGCTGGCCGCAGCTCAAGGCGGTGCGGGATCACAACCTGTTTTTCGTGCCGCCCGACCTGCTGCAACGCGCCGGACCGCGTTTTCTGGAGGGCACCGAGCAGTTGTGCATCGCGTTGGACGAGGCGCGTCATAACATGGGCGGCGCGACCCACGTGGATATCGGTGCTTCACGACCGAGCGCAAAAGACCGCAGGAAATAAACAATGATTGTCGCTATTTCATTTTCGACGGCAGCTTGATCGTCTCGCCCGCCACCATGAAGACACCGCGTCCGCGGTGATGCAGCGTGCGCGGCTCCTTGTAGCCGCGATCGATCCAGGCCTGGACCACTTCGAGCACGAAGAAGTTGTAGCGGTTCACCAGCCGCGTGTCGGCCACCCGGCATTCGAGGTTCGCATAGCACTCGGCGATCAGCGGTGCCTCGACCTGCGCCGCCGGCAGCGGCGTCAGACCGAAGGCTGCGAACTTGTCGACGCGGCGGCCGGAGCTGTTGCCGCAACCGACCACCTGNNCAGCGGCGGCTCGAACTCCATCATCGTATGCCACGACATCGTCATCACGTTCGCCTTGCCCTTGCGCGCCGTAGTGAGCAGCACCACCGGCCCCGGTTCCAGCAGACCGTAGACCTTGGCGAGAGGGAACGAGCGTTTTGCCATAGTAGCTCTCCATGCGCAACGATTCGACTCCAACAGTCTCAACAAACCAAAGACCAAAGAATTAACCGCAGGTGAACGGGGATACGGGTGTGATATGACTATATATAGCTTTTCTCCATCGGTCCCAAACGAACGCCTCACGCTCCCCGCATCCCATAGTGGATATTATTTGTCTGGAATTTTGCGTTAAGTTTAGTCCAATCGTGATCAAGCAGTTAAAGCACAAGCCGAAATAATTCGTCCTATTATTTTCGTCCACTTCGTAAACGACGAGTGAATATTTTCAGGTGGTGCATCGCGGCTCATATGACGAAATGGCGGCTGGAAGGGTAGCCGTACATTAGGAATACCCTGTTGATTTGTTGGAGATGTGGTGCTTCACTCAGTAGGCGGTGCGCTGCTGTGAGGGGGAGTTGCCCGATATGAACAACGATATAGAGCATAAACAGTACGTCGAGCACAATAAGCTTGAGATAGACATCGGTGCAAACTTGCAGATCCAGGTGGGTCTCCTCGCCGACCGCATGGATAGTTCGCTGATAGGCATTTGTCCCGGAAAGTATCTCATCATCGGCATGCCGAGAGGGTCGGAGCAGGTGATGGCACCGCTGCACGAGGAGGGTACATCTCTCATCATTCGCTATATCCACCACGGCAACGTTTACGGGTTCAGGTCGGCTTTGCTTCATGCGCTGGCCAGGCCGGAGCGGCTGCTATTTATCAGCTATCCGGCACAGGTGCAGGTCTATGAACTGCGTAATTACCCCCGTGTCGCCTGCTTCCTACCGGCAAGGGCGGCGATCGACCATCAGCTGTTCGATGGTTCGGTGATAAATGTGAGTAGAACTGGAGCACGATTTGCTTTTCCGGTAGACGAGGCGACAGTCGCGCTGGTCGGGCGCATCGATACGGAGCTGGAACTGGATATCCAGTTTCCTGGGGCCGCGGGCTATACGCATATCGCGGGTAACCTGCGCGATATCCACGCCAGCAGTGACAAAGTGAACCTCGGCGTCCGTTTCGACAGGATCGAGGGTCCTCAGCTGGCCAATCTGTTGTCGTTCCTGCTGGACGCACAAGCCTTGCCGGAGCATCATGGATTATCCGCGGTGATACGCAAACATGCCATCTGGAAGAAATCCGTATCGGCTTATTTTCACGCGGTCAATGATGCAAAACCAGCGTTCGCGATGGCGGCTGAAAATTGTGACATGGGTAAATGGCTCAATGGCGTGGGTAAGGACCAGTACGGAAATACGGCCGAATTTCAGCAGTTGGAGCAGACGCATCATCGCCTTCACGAGGAAGTTACCGCGGCAACCAAACTGCGTCAGAGCGGTGAAAAGGAGGGCGCCCTGGGGTTATTCAACAAACTCGATATCGGGCATCTGTCACATCGAATTTCAGCACTGCTGATCGCGGCCGATGAGCACCGCACGGATGTCGCCGCCGTGGCTGTGGGCTTGGAGGAACCGCACGAGATGACACCGCCGCCAGATATTGCAGGGCTGCACGGTACGGAGGCGGAGGAGACTGGAGACAGAGTCAGCTGACGGTCGCCATCCCTCTTGTCCGATAGCGCGCACTCGTCTTGAAAATTCTTGTTCTCCCGTGCAGCGCGTACGGCGTGCGCCGTCTACGGTACGCCGCCCGGATTATTCTGGATGCTTCTCTCCAATGTGGCGTAGTGTAGGTACCTCCAACCCGAATTGATCGGCATGCTGCAACGCGCGCGTCAGCCGCCCCGGTGCGCTGCGGCCCATGCACTGGTGTCGTAGATCACCGTCAATCCCTTCCACCAGCCCGGCAATGAGCTGTTCGCGATCGAGGTCGGCACCGATGAGTTTGAACTGTATCGCCATCACTTCGTCGGCGACCTCGCGCGCCAGCGACTGGTGCTGCTGCCACATGGTCTCCACGTCGGTACCGGCGGGAAGTTCCAGGCCGGCGATGTTGGTGGTGAGGATGTAGACGTTTTTGCGCACCAGCTCGAAGGTGAGTTGGTCATTGTTCTTCAGCTCCCACACCGGAATGTCTAGCGCCTCCAGCGCCCGTTCGATGAGGGGCGCGGCGGGACCGTGGACCGGCGAGGGGATCAGCACCTTGTAGTCCTGCCCCTTCTTCTTCTCGAACCAGACGGCGACGACGGTGGGATTGGCAATGTCGTGCCGCTGCCAGTCGCGCGGCAGCAGTTCGTTTTGCAGCAGGCCGAGCCGGTCGCGCCAGACGGCGGGGATCTTCTCCAGGGTAGGATGAAGGTCGTCCTCGCCGACGGCAATCAGCACCAGCGCCGGCTCATAGATCGCCTTGGCCAGCTTCTCCATGTCCATGCCGCGGGTGACCGGAAACACCGGATGCCCCAGCTTGAGCAGACCGCGGCTGAATACGCCGGCCATCTCGCCGATACCGACAATAACGATAGGTTCCTTCATGGGCGTTCCTTATCAACTCAGGAGTTATGGAAATAGGATACACCGTTACCGTTACCGTTACC
>DFMR01000134.1 GCA_002376325.1 Proteobacteria bacterium UBA3588
AGGTCAATCCATATCAGGAGCCGCGATCCGATACGTCATCCTGCGCCCGGCTCCGGATTTGCGGAATCGGTCCCGAAATTGATCCAGCACAGGAAATCGTCATCCGCATACGACAAAGGCGGCCGTCAGGTCGCCTTTGTCACGGTGCTGCCCGGCGATCACAGGCGCTCGATCTTCGCCTTCTGTTCACTGAGTTGCGCCAGCGCCGTTTGCAGCTCCGCCAAGCGGTTGTGCTCCCGCTGCACCAGTTCCGGCGGCGCCTTGGCGGTGAAGCTGTCATTGCCCAGTTTGGCCTGCACCCGCTCGATGTCCTTCTCCAGCTTGCCGAGTTCGCGCCCCAGGCGTGCCAGCTCCGCTTCCTTATCGATGAGCCCGGCCATCGGCACCAGCACTTTCATCTCTCCCACAAGCGCGGTGGCTGACTCCGGTGCTTCTACCTCGGAACCGAGGAAGTCTACGGATTCAAGTCTCGCCAATGCCACACTGAATGTTGCGGTTTCTTCATAACGCGCGCGATCTTGCTCACTGAAGTTCTGTAGCAAGATGGGTAGTTTCTTGCTCGGGGCGATGTTCATGCCGGAGCGGATCTTGCGCACGCCGACGATGAAGTCCATCACCCACTGCATCTCGCCCTCGGCCGCCGCATCGGCGGGGAAATCGCCTGCCTGCGGATAGGGCTGGCGCATGATCGTTGACGAAGGCGCATCACTCCCCTCACCCCCGGCCCCTCTCCCTGAGGGAGAGGGGAGGGTACCGGCCAGCGGCGCCACGCGCTGCCAGATCTCCTCGGTGATGTAGGGCATGATGGGATGGGCCAGGCGCAGCAGCGCCTCCAGCACCTGCACCAGGGTGCGGCGGGTGCCGCGCTCCTGCGCCGCTCCCGGCGTCCTGCCTCCCGCGGCACTAGCACTTCCCTGTGCGTCGGCCTCGGTCGCGTTGCCGCTGGTGAACGTTTCGCCGGGAGCGAAACGTGGCGACTGTAAGTCGCCCGAAGGGCTCGCGCCGTGGATGGTGCGAGTCAACACCGGCTTGGACAGCTCCAGGTACCAGTCGCAGTACTCGTTCCAGGTGAAGTCGTAGATGGCCTGGGCGGCGAGGTCGAAGCGGTAGCCGGCGATGGCCTCGTTCGCCGTGGCCACGGTGCGCTGCAGGCGCGACAGGATCCAGCGGTCGGCGAGCGATAATTCGAGTGCATCGCCTTCCTGGCCGCAGTCCTTCTCTTCGGTATTCATCAGCACGTAGCGCGCGGCGTTCCACAGCTTGTTGCAGAAGTTGCGGTAGCCCTCGATGCGGCCGGTATCGAAATTGATGTCGCGGCCGGTGGAGGCGAGCGAGGCGAAGGTGAAGCGCAGGGCATCGGTGCCGTAGGGCTTGATGCCGTCGGGGAATTCGGCGCGGGTCTGCTTCTCGATCTTCTTGGCCATCTCCGGCTGCATCAGGCCGGAGGTACGCTTCTGCACCAGCGTCTCCAGCTCGATGCCGTCGATGAGGTCGATGGGGTCGAGCACGTTGCCTTTGGACTTGGACATCTTCTGGCCGTGCGCATCGCGCACCAGACCGTGGATGTAGACCTCGCGGAACGGCACGTCGCCCATGAACTTCAGGCCCATCATGATCATGCGGGCGACCCAGAAGAAGATGATGTCGAAGCCGGTGACCAGCACGCTGGTCGGGTAGAAGGTCTTCAGCGCGGCGCTCTGCTGCGGCCAGCCCAGGGTGGAGAAGGGCCACAGGGCGGAGGAGAACCAGGTGTCGAGCACGTCCTCGTCCTGGCGCAGCTTCACCTCGAAGCCGAGCTTGTGCGTATCGCGCACCTCGGCCTCGTCGCGGCCGACGTAGACGTTGCCTTCCTGGTCGTACCAGGCGGGGATGCGGTGGCCCCACCAGATCTGGCGGCTGATGCACCAGTCCTCGATCTTGTGCATCCAGTCGAAGTAGGTGTTCTTCCAGTTGTCGGGCACGAAGCGGATGCGGCCCTCCTCGACCACCTTGATCGCCTCTTCGGCCAACGGGCCGACCTTGACGTACCACTGGTCGGTGAGCAGCGGCTCGATGACGCTGTGCGAGCGGTCGCCGCGCGGCACCATCAGCTTGTGGTCGTCGATCTTCTCGACCAGTTCCAGTTCCTTCAGGTCGCGCACGATCTGGTCGCGCGCCTCGTAGCGGCCGAGGCCGCGGTACTGCTCCGGCGCCTCGTCGTTGATCTTCGCGTCGATGGTGAAGACGTTGATCTGCGGCAGTTGGTGGCGCTGGCCGACGGCGTAGTCGTTGAAGTCGTGGGCCGGGGTGATCTTGACGCAGCCGGTGCCGAATTCGGGGTCGACGTAGTCGTCGGCGATGATCGGGATCTCGCGGCCCACCAGCGGCAGGGTGAGGGTCTTGCCGACCAAGTGTTTGTAGCGTTCATCCTCGGGATTCACCGCCACCGCGCTGTCGCCCAGCATGGTCTCGGGACGGGTAGTGGCGACCACCAGGTGACCGCTGCCGTCGCTGAGGGGATAGCGCAGGTGCCACAGGTAGCCGTTCTCCTCTTCGGAGATCACCTCGAGGTCGGAGACGGCAGTGTGCAGTACCGGGTCCCAGTTGACCAGGCGCTTGCCGCGGTAGATCAGCCCCTCCTCGTAGAGGAGGACGAACACCTCCTTCACTGCGTCGGAGAGCCCTTCGTCCATGGTGAAGCGCTCGCGGCTCCAGTCCGGCGAGGCACCCATGCGGCGCAGCTGGCGGGTGATGGTGCCGCCCGACTCGCCCTTCCACTTCCACACCTCGTCGAGGAAGCGCTCGCGTCCCAGTTCGTGACGCGTCTTGCCCTCGGCCAGCAGGCGCCGCTCCACCACCATCTGGGTGGCGATGCCGGCGTGGTCGGTGCCCGGCTGCCACAGGGTGTTGTCGCCGCACATGCGGTGGTAGCGGATCAGCGCATCCATGATGGTGTCCTGGAACGCATGGCCCATGTGCAGGGAGCCGGTGACGTTGGGCGGCGGGATCATGATGCAGTAGGCGTCGGCGTTGGCGCCCTGGTCGCTGGCCGGGGCGAACCAGCCGTTCTGTTCCCAGGTCTGGTACCAGCGCTGTTCGATGGAATGGGGCTCGTAGGTCTTGTCCATGCTGTTCTTCTTCATAAAGTCATGTTCCGCCGCAACAGGGGCGGGCGGAGCAGGGAATCGCAAATGGGGCCGGATTATACCCGATGGGGGCGGGGCTTTCGCCCCTTCTGGCGGAGGCTACTTGAGGACGCCGCGCAGGCGCAGTTCCGCCAGCATCACCCGCTTGAGTTCGACGCGGATGCGCGGCATCTCCTTGTCGATGATGCGGTCGACCATGGCCTCCATCTCCTGCTCCAGGTTGGCGGGGACGGCGGGGCGCCGTGGAGTCGGCCGGGCGGCGGGCGGAGGGGATGCCGGCTCCGGTGCGGACGACGGCACCACCACCTCGTCCAATACCGGGATCGTATCGTTGTCGACGGCTGCAGCAGTGTGCAGCTCGTCGTCGAGCAACCCCTTGATGGAGTGCAATTCGCCGAGCAGGTCCGGCTTGCCGCCGGGGGCCTTGGCGCCCGGATCGAAGAGGTCGTCCTGGTCGTCGGTCATGACGTCATCCCGGTGTGAGCGTGTGCATTTCCAGTTGATAGCCGCGGTCGCGGTAGAATTTGTACCGTGCGCGCCCCTGCTGCTTGGCCCTTTCGTCGGCGGGCACGATCTCCGCCACCCGTTGGAACCGGCTGAAGAACAGCGGCACCTCCGCCGTTAGGTTGATCAGGACATCGTCGTGGGGTTCCGGTTCGCCGTCCCAGCCGATATGCACCGGCGTCAGCGGGTCGGCTGCCTCGCCCGGCGCCAGCCGCTGGTGCGGCACGAAGCTGCCCTGGCGGAAGGTCCACAGCAGTTGGTCGAGCCGCTCCGCCTGGGGCGCATCGCCGGCGTGGATATAGACCTTGTGCCCGGCCTGGTAGGCCTTCTCCGCCACCCGGCAGGCGATGACGCCGTCGTCGGCGCGGCCGCCGCCGGTGTCGTCGATGATGTAGAAATCTACGCGTGTCATAAGGGATAGTCTCAAGTTACAAGTTGCAGGTTACAAGAAAAGGCGAACCTTCTGATGGCCCCTTGCCCCTTGCCCCTT
>DFMR01000107.1 GCA_002376325.1 Proteobacteria bacterium UBA3588
CACCATCACGTCGGCATCGCCATACTCGATGATACGAGCGGCATCGCCGACGCTGTGGGTGCCGGTGGCACAGGCGGTGACCAGCGCAATGTTAGGTCCCTTCAGTCCGTGCATGATCGACACATGCCCGGAAATCATGTTGATGATGTTGCTGGGAACGAAGAACGGCGAAATCTTGCGTGGACCGCCGCTCATATATGAACTGTGTCCCCGCTCGATGCCGGGAAGTCCGCCGATACCGGAACCGATCGCGACGCCGATACGCTCGGAGTTTTCGTCATTGATGGTCAGGCCGGAATCTTCAATGGCTTCCTTGGCCGCCGCGATGCCGTAATGGATGAAGGGATCCATCTTTTTGGCTTCTTTCGCCGACAGATAATTCTCGACGTCGAAGTCTTTTACCGAACCGCCAAAGCGGGTCGAAAATGACGACACGTCAAAATGGGTGATGGGAGCAATGCCGCTTTTACCGGCGAGGATATTCTCCCAGGAGTCCTTTACGTTCAGGCCTACGGGCGAAACCATGCCCATGCCCGTGATGACAACGCGCCGCTTAGCCAAGGGATAGCCCTCTTAACACTCGAAATATGTCATGCCGTTAAAGCAAAAGGCCGCGCCCACCTGCGTGGAACGACGGCCTTGCATTGCGTAATGCTGATTAGCCGGCCATATGTGCGTTGATGTAATCGATGGCCTGCTGAACCGTCGTGATCTTCTCCGCGTCTTCGTCGGGGATTTCGGTCTCGAATTCCTCTTCCAGAGCCATCACCAATTCGACGGTGTCGAGGGAATCTGCGCCCAGATCGTCTACGAAGGAAGAGCTGATCTGAACCTCTTCTTCTTTGACACCCAACTGTTCGACAACGATCTTCTTGACGCGCTCTTCGACAGTACTCATGACGGATATATCCTCCAAAGAATTTGATAACGGCGGTATTGTAGTGAAAAGCGCCGCCCTATGCCAGACAAATGATGATGCTTCCACAGGGCCTGTTACGAGCCCCAGCTATCGCCTAACGAACTGATTTACAAAAAATAATCCTTATGACATGTACATGCCGCCGTTGACGTGCATGGTCTCGCCCGTGATGTAGGCTGCCTCCGGCGAAGCAAGGAAGGCGACTGTCGCCGCGACCTCCTCCGGCTGTCCCAGACGGTTGAGCGGAATCTGCTTGAGCAGCGCTTCCTTATGCTCATCAGCCAGTGCGCGCGTCATGTCCGTATCGATAAAACCGGGTGCCACCGCATTCACCGTAATGCCGCGTGCACCAACTTCGCGCGCCAGGGCCTTGGTGAAACCGAAAATGCCCGCCTTGGCCGCGGCGTAATTGGTTTGGCCGGCGTTGCCCATCGCACCGACCACCGAAGCGATGCTGATAATACGCCCCTTGCGCGCCTTGGTCATAGCGCGCAGACAGGCCTTGGACATACGGTAGACGGACTTGAGGTTGGTATCCATGATCGCGTCCCACTCCTCATCCTTCATCCGCATCAACAGATTGTCGCGCGTAATGCCGGCGTTATTGACCAGAATAGTAGGGACACCGAACGCCTTCTGCACGGCATCGAGGCCCCCGTCGATGCTCTTCTGGTCCGTCACATTGAGGGCGATTCCTTTACCTTTAACGCCTGCCGCCGCGAGGTATTCCGATATCTTGTCCGCGCCGGCCTCTGAGGTGGACGTACCGATCACCGTGGCGCCGCGCGCGCCCAACGTCAATGCAATGGCCTTGCCGATGCCGCGGCTGGCACCGGTGACGATGGCGATTTCATCTTTCAGGGACATGCCTATCTCCTCAGTTCAGGGCCGCCAGCGCCTCGTCCAGGCCGGCGGAATCAAACAGTGCAAACGTCTTCATTTCTTTGTTGATACGCTTGTTCAGACCAACCAATACCTTGCCCGGGCCGCACTCGACCAAGCTGTCGACGTCGTCCGACGCCATCTTGCCGATGATCTCGACCCAGCGCACCGGACTGTAGAGCTGCCGCGCCAAGGCGGCGCGAATCGCGTCGGGCTCGACGGCGGCGATCACGTCGACATTGTTGATAACCGGGATGGTCGGGGATTGCATCGCAATCGCCGCGAGCCGTTCGGCCAGGCGCTCGGCCGCGGGTCGCATCAGCGCACAGTGCGACGGCGCGCTGACCGGCAGCATCACCGCACGCTTCGCGCCCATCGCCTTCGCCGCCTCCACCGCGCGCTCTACCGCTGCGCTCTGGCCGGCGATGACCACCTGGCCGGGAGAGTTGAAATTGACCGCGGAAACCACCTCGCCCTGCGCCGCCGCGTCGCATGCCGCCAGCACCTGCTCATCCTGCAGTCCCAGGATTGCCGCCATCGCGCCGCTGCCGGCCGGGACCGCCTCTTGCATCAGGCGACCGCGCTCCGCCACCAGGTTGACGGCGTCGCGAAAGGCCATCGCGCCGGCGCACACCAGTGCCGTGTACTCACCCAGACTGTGACCCGCCATCACGGCGGGCGTCGCGCCGCCCTTGTGCAGCCACGTGCGCCATGCGGCGACGCCGGCGCAAAGCATTGCCGGCTGGGTAATGTGGGTCTTGTTCAACTCCTCGGCGGGGCCGTCCTGAGTCAGCTGCCACAGGTCGTATCCGAGCAGCGCGGAGGCCTCGGCAAAGGTGTCGCGGACCACCGGATAGCCGGCGCCAAGCTCCGCCAGCATACCCACCGCCTGCGACCCCTGGCCGGGAAAAACAAAGGCTAATGACATGGAAAACCCCTTCTGCACTCTAGCTCGGGAAAAGGCGTCGCATCACACTCTGACGCGCATCGGCGGCAGTGCACACGGACGCCGTCCCGGTAAATTCAATCAGTAACGGATGAGGGCCGAGCCCCAGGTAAACCCGCCGCCGAAGGCCTCCAGCAGCAGGACGTCGTCGCGTTGAATACGACCGTCGCGTACCGCCGTGTTCAGCGCCAGCGGCACCGACGCGGCCGACGTATTGCCGTGCTCCGCCACGGTCATTACCACACGCTCCATCGGCATCTTCAGCTTCTTGGCGGTGGCGGCAATGATGCGGGTATTGGCCTGGTGCGGAACCAGCCAGTCCACATCGCTCTTTTTCATATCGTTGGCGGCCAAGGTCTCGTCCACGATGCGGCCAAGGGTGTTGACCGCCATCTTGAATACCTCGTTGCCGCTCATAAACACATACGGCCCCGCCTCTCCCCTGAGCCCTTCGGAGACGCCGCCGTTGGTCGTCAGCAAGGCTTCGTAGCGACCGTCGGCGTGCAAGTGGGTCGAAAGAATACCCGGCTCTTCGCTGGCCTCCAACACCACCGCGCCGGCACCGTCGCCGAACAGGATGCAGGTGCCCCGGTCGGTCCAGTCGACGACCCGCGACATGGTCTCCGCTCCGAGCACCAATGCATAGCGGACCGTACCGGTGCGGATGAACTTGTCGGCAATACTCAGGGCATAGATGAACCCGGTGCAGACGGCCTGTACGTCGAAGGCCGGACAGCCGTGGATATCGAGGCGCTGTTGCAGCAGGCAGGCGGTACTGGGAAACACGCGATCCGGCGTGGTGGTCGCGACCACGATCAGGCCGATATCGTCCTTGTCGATGCCGGCCGCATCCAACGCCTGACGCGCCGCCTGCTCCGCCAGATCGCAGGTGGTTTCGCCGGGAGAGGCAATGTGGCGTTCCTTGATGCCGGTACGTTCGACGATCCATTCGTCGGAGGTCTCGACCATCTGTTCCAGATCGTAGTTGGTCAACACCTTTTCGGGCAGATAGCCGCCCGTGCCGATAATGCGTGAATAATTCAAACTGCGCGCCTCTGGCTGAGCATCGATTCAAGCCGTGAGCTGATCCGCTCCGGCACCGATTTTTCCACTTCGAGATAGGCAATCTTGATCGCGTTGGCGAGGGCCAGCGCATCCGCGCCGCCATGGCTCTTGACCACGATACCACGCAAACCAAGCAGGCTGGCGCCGTTGTAGCGCCTCGGATCGATGCGCCGGCGCAAGCTCTTCAGCACCGGCAACGCCACCACCGCCGCGATACGGGTAAACAGGTTCCGCGTGAAGGCCTCTTTCATGAAGTGGGCGATCATCTTGGCCACGCCCTCCGTGGTCTTGAGCATCACGTTGCCGTTGAAGCCGTCGCAGACCACCACGTCCGTGCCGCCCTTGAACACCCCGTCGCCCTCGACGTAGCCGACATAATTGAAGCCGCCGCCCTGCAGCAGTTTGTGCGCCTCCTTGACCACCTCGTTGCCCTTGATCTCCTCCTCACCGATGTTGAGCAGACCGACCCGCGGGTTGGCGATACCGTCCACGGCGCTGGCCAGCACCGAGCCCATCACCGCGAACTGGAACAGTTGCTCCGGTGTACAGTCGATGTTGGCGCCGAGATCCAGGATATGGTTGTGGCCTTCGATCGAAGGGATGCTGGTGCAGATCGCAGGCCGGTCGATACCCGGCAGGGTCTTCAATACGAAGCGTGCAGTGGCCATCAGTGCGCCGGTGTTGCCGGCGCTGACACAGGCCTGAGCCGCGCCGTTCTTGACCTGATCGATGGCCACGCGCATGGAGGAGTCTTTTTTATTGCGCATCGAAGATGACGGCAATTCGTCCATACCCACCACTTGGCTGGCATGATGGATATGCAGGCGTTCAGCCGGTGCGTCACGGTGACGGCGCAACTCCGTTTCCAGCACCTGTTGAACGCCGACCAGGAGGATGCGAAGTTGCGGATGCTCCCGCAGAGCGGTCAGGGCAGCAGGAATCGCCACGCTGGGGCCGTGATCACCCCCCATCGCATCGAGCGCAATCGTTGTCGGGAGCGACGTCATGGGCGACTGACCGGGGAGCAATTCATGCGGACAATAACATACAAAGGCGGCCTCAACGGACCGACTGTCGAGACAATCGGTGCGCGAGGCCGCCCTGTATCGGAGACGTTCAGTGCTCAGTCGCCCTTGACGTTCAGCACTTTGCGACCGCGATAGTAGCCATCGGGGCTGATGTGGTGGCGCAGGTGGGTCTCGCCGGTGGTCGGCTCGATCGACAGCGAATTCGCACGCAGCGCATCGTGGGAACGGCGCATGTCGCGCTTGGAGCGGGTCTTACGATTCTGCTGAACAGCCATGGTGTTTCCTCGTCAAAAGTCGCTAAAACTTACTGGTTTTTTAATTCGGCCAGGATCGCAAACGGATTTGCCCTGCTCCTGTCCGTATCGCCCGTCCCTTCTTCGCTCTCCGACGCCGCCGGCGCGCACCGCTGGTCGCTGTGCCGCGGCACGAGCGGAAGGGAAAGAATCAATTCATCCTCTATCAAATCGCGCAGGAACATAGGTTCCCCTGCGAACAGCAGCGGTTCATACTGTTCCGGCAACCGCTCTGCCCCTGTCTCGCTACCGACCACACCGAGCTGACGCAGCGTATCGATGGGATACGCCATCGGTTCGAGACAACGCTGACAGATGAGCGTCACGGTCGCCGTCAGGTGCAGACTCAGCGCCGCGCGGCCTTCCTTGTCGACGCCGAACACCATGTCGACCTCGGCTTCGCCGGCGGCCGACTGCAACGCCGGCACCAGACGCGCCATCGATGCAAGCGCCATATGGCCGTGCAAATGGGCACCTGTTTTGGCCAAACGCACAGGGTCAATATGAAGAGGCAGCCGCTGGTCCGACATAAGCGGCGCATAATACGCGGATAATCCGTATTGTGTCAAAAGGAAAATACTGGGAAACTCCTTCTGATTCCGTAGCTTCCGGCCACCGTCGGCCAATTTCAGCTTGACAAGGCGGGGGGATTTCCGTAGATAGCTGGGGGCAGAAAAAACGGCATACGATCCTATGCCGTTTTTTTTGCCTCCTAAATATCTAAGCCACAGGCGAGAGCCGCTCGTGATAAAGAAGATCCTGATTGCCAATCGGGGCGAGATCGCCGTCCGCATCGTGCGAGCCTGCGCCGAGATGGGTATCCGCTCGGTCGCCGTCTACGCCGAGGCGGATCGTCACGCCCTGCATGTCAAAAAGGCGGACGAAGCTTACAGCCTCGGCCCGGATACCGTCGCCGGCTACCTGAACGCCCACCGCCTGGTGAATCTGGCGGTCGCCACCGGCTGTGACGCCCTCCACCCGGGCTA
>DFMR01000177.1 GCA_002376325.1 Proteobacteria bacterium UBA3588
GTCGCTGCTCAATCCCTACTTCTGCGCCTGCGGTGCCGGCGAGGTGGACTGGTCGCAATACCTTTAAGAACAGGTGCGAGGGACAAGGGAACGAGATACGAGGGTTGGAGTGCGCTACGCGCACGTTTAATTCTTAATTGAGTACGAGCGTAGCGAGTTCATTCCCTCGCCCCTCGTATCCCGTCCCTGTTCTTTTGTCCCTCCTACCTATCTTTTGTCGTACACCGCCATAATCGCCTTCAGCTCGGCCAGCACCATCTGCCGCTGCGGGTCGCTGAGGCCCGCCACCTGGACCACCGCCTGCCCCGTCTCCATGGCGGCAATGGTGGCGCGCACCGCGTCGCAGCCGCACTGGCATAACGCTTCGATACACTGGCTGATCGGGTCGCTGTCGGACATAACGGGAACGATACGGTAGTGGGCGGTGGGAAAAGTATAACAGCAGAGCCGCTGCCGCTATAAAGACAGGGACAAGATACGAAGGGCGAGGGAACGAACTCGCTACGCTCGCAATTTTATATGCAATAACGCGCGCACTG
Source organism: Proteobacteria bacterium UBA3588 (assembly GCA_002376325.1). Classification (GTDB taxonomy): domain Bacteria; phylum Pseudomonadota; class Gammaproteobacteria; order Thiohalomonadales; family Thiohalomonadaceae; genus Sulfurivermis. Next base: position 540 of record DFMR01000177.1, read on the forward strand.
CGCAATCCTCATGCCTATCTTCAATCCCGCAGCGACTCCAGCATCTCCCAGCGCTCGTAGGCCGTGGCGAGTTCCTCCTCCAGCGCCGCCAGCCGCGACTGGGTGTCTGCGATCGCCTCCTTCTCCAGACGATAGAACTCGGGCGAACCCATCGCGTCGTGCAGCTGCTCCCGCTCCCGCTCCAGCGCNNAGGTCGTTGGTCGGCTCGTCCATCACCAGCAGGTTGGCGGGCTGGGTGAACAATCGCGCCAGCAACAGGCGGTTGCGCTCGCCGCCCGACAGCGCCTTCACCGGGGTGCGGGCACGGTCGGGGGCGAACAGGAAATCCTGCAGGTAGCTGATTACGTGGCGGCTCTGGCCGTTGACGGTGATCTGCTCGCTGCCCTGGGCCACGTTGTCGAGCACCGACAGCTCCTCGTCCAACAGCGCGCGGTGCTGATCGAAGTAGGCCACCTCCAGCTTGGTGCCAAGCCGCACCGTGCCCTGCTGCGGCTCAAGGTGGCCCAGCAGCAGGCGCAGCAGCGTGGTCTTGCCGGCCCCGTTGGGGCCGATGATTCCCACCTTGTCACCGCGCATGATGGTGGTGGAAAAGTCGCGGACCACGCTGCGGCCGTCGTAGGCAAACGATACGTTCTGCGCCTCCGCCACCAGCTGCCCGGAACGTTCCCCCTGGTTGGACTCGATGCGTGCGCCACCCTGGCGTTCGCGCCGCTCCTGGCGTTCGCGCCGCAGCGCTTGCAAGGCGCGCACCCTTCCTTCGTTACGGGTGCGGCGCGCCTTGATCCCCTGGCGGATCCACACCTCCTCCTGGGCCAGCCTTTTGTCGAACAGCGCGTTGGCGGTCGCCTCGCTCTCCAGCGTCTCCTGCTTGCGCCGCAGATAGGTGTCGTAGTCGCCGGGCCAACTGGTGAGGCGGCCGCGATCCAGCTCGACGATGCGCGTCGCCAGCCGCCGCAGGAAGGCGCGGTCGTGGGTAACGAACAACAGGGTGCCGCCGAAGCCGAGCAGGAACTCCTCCAGCCAGTTGATGGCCTCGATATCGAGATGGTTGGTGGGCTCGTCCAGCAGCAGCAGGTCGGGGCGGGTGACCAGCGACTGGGCCAACAGTACGCGCCGCTTGAGGCCGCCGGAGAGCTGGGTGAAGTCGGCGTCGGCGGGCAGTTGCAGCCGCGACAGCACCGTCTCCACGTCGCGGTTCAGCTCCCAGCCGCCGGCCGCCTCCAGTGCCTGTTGCACCTGCTCCAGGGTGCGCAGCGCGGCATCGCCGCCGCCGGCCGCCAGTTCGGCGCTCACCTGATGGTACTGCGCCAGCAAGGTACCGGCATTGCCCAGTCCGGCGGCCACCACATCGAATACCGAGCCGCGGGTACCGTGGGGCACCTCCTGGGTCAGCCGCGCCACCCGCACCCCGCCCTGGCGCACGATCTCGCCGTCGTCCGGGGTAATCTCGCCGCTGAGCACCCGCATCAGCGTCGACTTGCCGCTGCCGTTGCGCCCCACCAGACAGAGCCGCTCGCCCGGCTCGATCTGCAAATCGACGCCGTCGAGCAGCGGCGGGCCGCCATAACTCACCGTCACCCCGCGAAGTACCAGCAATGCCATCTTCTCAAACCTCAATTCAATAAGCGGAAGCAATGAACCGCGGGGAACCCTTATCCAAAAAACTCAATTACTCTCGCAAAGGCACCAAGCACGCCAAGAAAAAACGAGGCATTACACCCAACTGCAAACGCCTGGGCGGCTAAGCTGACAGGCAGTGCCTACTTCCTGTTTTCTCTGTGCCTTCGCGTCTTGGCGAGAGTTCATTTGACGTTTCTTAGGTTGAGAATTCCCGCGCCCGTGGTTACTTGCTGATGAAGAGTCACTGGGGCGCCGATTGTCTCACAGCCTGGGGCAATCAATACATCCGATGACGGAACAGCCAGCCGGCAATCGCCAGGGTGCATATCCCGATGGCCGCCATCGGCCAGAACTGGTCGATGAGCAGGTGGAACGGCGTCCCCTCCAGGAACACGCCGCGCAGGATCACCATGAAATAGCGCAGCGGGTCGATAAGGGTGATTTTCTGCACCACGGCCGGCATGTTGGCGATAGGCGTCGCGAAACCGGAGAGGATGATCGCCGGCACCAGGAACAGGAAGGCGCCGAGCAGCCCCTGCTGTTGGGTCACCGCCAGCGAGGAAATCATCAGGCCCGCGCCGATGGCCGAGAGCAGGAACAGCAGCACGCCGGTATAGAGGGTAAGCAGATGGCCGCGTAGCGGAACATCGAACCAGAACACCGCCACGGTAATAATCAGCGTCGCCTCGAACAGGCCGATGATGACACCGGGCAGCGCCTTGCCGATCAATATTTCGGTGGGTCGCAGCGGCGTCACCAGCAGCTGATCGAAGGTCCCCTGTTCGCGCTCGCGCGCCACCGACAGCGACGTCACCACCATGGTCACCACCAGCGTCAGCAGGCCGACGATGCCGGGGATGATGAACCAGCGGCTCTCCAGATTGGGATTGAACCAGGCGCGGATCTGCAGATTGGCCGGCGGGCCCTGCAGATTATGGTCGCGCGTCCAGGCGCGGTTGAAGTCGGTGACGATGGTGCGCACATAGTTGAGTGCGATCAGCGCGGTGTTGGAGTCGCGTCCGTCGATGATCACCTGCAACGGCGCCGGCGTGCCGACCGTCAGGTCGCGGCCGAACTGAGGGCCGATGTGCAACAGCAGCAGCGCCTCGCGGTTGTCGATCAGCGGGGCGATCTCGGCATGGCTTTGCACGTTGCGCACCAGGCGGAAGTTGGGCGATCCCTCGAAGCGAGCGATGAGCTGGCGCGAGGCGACGCCGCCGTCCTCGTTGTAGACGGCGACGCTGACATGGTTGAGGTCGAACGAGGCGGCGTAACCGAACACCAGCAGCTGCAACAGCGGCGGACCGATCACCACGAAACGGCTGCGCTTGTCCTGCAACAAGGTCAGCAGCTCTTTTTTCACCAGCGCAAAGATGCGGCGCCACATAGAGTTCGTCTCCCCTTATTCCAGCCGCTTGCGCGCCTTGCGCCGCACCACCGCAAAAAACAGCAGCGCCATGACCAACAACGCGAAGGCATTGCTCAGGATCACCGGCCAGACGTTGCCCGCCATGAAGATGGTTTGCAGGATCGCCACGAAATAGCGCGCCGCAATGACGTGGGTCAGCAGTTGCACCACTGCCGGCATGCTGTCGATGTCGAACAGGAAACCGGAGAGGATGAAGGCGGGCAGAAAGGTGACCACCAGCGCCACTTGGCCGGCGACGAACTGATTTTTGGCGATGATCGAGATCAACAGCCCCATAGCCAGCGCCACCAACAGGAACAGCGCGGAGGCGATGGTGAGCAACCACAACGAGCCGCGCAGCGGCACGTGAAACAGGAACAGCGCCATCGCCACCGACAGCGCCATGCCGCCCATGCCGAGGACGAAATAGGGGATCAGCTTGCCCAGCAGCAGTTCGCGGATCGCCACCGGCGTCACCATCAACGCCTCCATGGTGCCGCGCTCCCATTCGCGCGCCATCACCAATGCGGTGAGCATGGCGCCGATCAGGGTCATGATGATGGCGATGAGTCCTGGCACCAGGAAGTTGCGGCTGCGCAGCTCGCTGTTGAACCAGACCCGCGGCTCCAGGTCCACCGGGGTATTCAGCTGTTCGCCGCGGGCGCGCGCCACCTCCTGCAACCACTGCCCCCACGCCCCCTGCACGTAGCCGCTGATGATGCGCCCGGTGTTGGCGTCGACGCCGTTGACGATCACCTGGATCGGTGCGCCGTCGGTGCTGCGCAGCCGGCGACCGAAGTCGGCGCGCAGATGGATGATGCCGTTGACCCTTCCGGCCATCATCGCCGTCTCGGCCGCGCGCATGTCGCCCACTTCGGTAAGGCTGAAGTAGCGATTGTGACGCATCGACGCGACGAAGGCGGCGGTATCGCCGCTCGGCTGTTCCGCCACCACCGCGATCGGTATGTGATCGGCGTCGAGCGACACGCCGTAGCCGAACACCAGCAGCAATACCACCGGCATCAAAAAAGCGATGGCAATACTGCTCGGGTCGCGCAGGATCTGGAAGAACTCCTTGCGCACCAGCCCGCGCAGCCGCATCGCCGCGCCGCCGCGTGAATTGGGCGATGCGCTCACGCCGCCGCCTCCGCCGCATGCTGTTCGATCAGGGCGATGAAGGCGTCCTCCATGCTCGGGTCGGGCGTCTGCGCGCTGCGCGCCGCCGCCTTCACCTCGGTCGGCGTTCCCAGACTGAGGATCTCGCCCGCAGCCATGATCGCCAGGCGATCGCAATATTCCGCCTCTTCCATGAAGTGGGTGGTCACCAGCACCGTCACCCCGGCCTCGGCCAGGGCGTTGATGCGATGCCAGAACTCCCGCCGCGCCAACGGATCGACGCCGGAGGTGGGTTCGTCGAGAAACAGGATGTCGGGTTCGTGCATCAGCGCGCAGGCCAGTGCCAAGCGCTGCTTGTAACCGAGCGGCAGGTCGGCACTGGCGGCCTGCTGCTGCCCCGTCAGTTCGAAAGTCTCCAGCGCCCAGGCGATGCGCTCGCCGCGCCGCATGCCGGACAGACCGTAGGCGCTGGCGAAGAATTCCAGGTTCTGCGTCACGCTGAGCGAACCGTAGAGGGAGAACTTCTGCGACATGTAGCCGATGCGTTGGCGCGCCGCGGCGGCGGCCCGGCGCAGGTCGACGCCAGCGACGCGCAGCTGGCCGCCGCTGGCCGGCAACAGGCCGCACAGCATGCGGAAGGTGGTGGACTTGCCGGCGCCGTTGGCGCCGAGCAGGCCGAACACCTCGCCGCGATGGACGTCGAAGCTAACGTCCTTCACCGCGTAGAAATCGCCGAAGCGACGCTGCAACCGCTCGACCTTGATTACCGCCTCGCCGTCGTCGCCATGGCGGCTGGCATGCACCTCGGTGCCGTTACCTCCACCACCGCTCTGCTGTTTGCGCAGGCTGGCGATGAAGTGGTCCTCGAAACGCGGTTCGACGGGACGATAGTCGAGTCCGTGCAGCACATCGAATGTCGCTGGGTCGATCGCTTCGGCCAACACCAGCCGCACATGCTCCTTCTGGATCACCGCGTCGATAACGCCCGCGCGCTCCGACAGACGCGTCTGCAACGCACGCTTGCTGCTGTCCGGCGGCACCTCCACCGCAAAGGTGCGTCCCGCCAGATAGCGGCCGAACCCCGCCGGTTCGCCGTGGCTCAACACTTGTCCCTCGTGCATCAGGATCACCTCGGCACAGCGCTCCGCCTCATCCAGGTAGGCGGTGCTGAGTAGTACGCTCATCCGTTCATCCTGCACCAGGCGGTAGACGATGGCCCACAGCTCGCGGCGCGATACCGGGTCGACGCCGACCGTCGGTTCGTCGAGCAGCAGTAGCCGCGGCGCGCGCACCAGCGTGCAGGCCAGTCCCAGCTTCTGCTTCATGCCTCCGGAGAGATGTCCGGCGAGGCGGCGGGTGAACGGTCCGAGCCCGGTCATGTGCATCAGTTCGGCATAACGCGCCGCGCGCTGCGCCGGCGGCACCCCTTGCAGGTCGGCATAGAGATCGAGATTCTCCTGCACCGAGAGGTCTTCGTAGAGGCCGAAACGCTGCGGCATGTAGCCGATGGCCGACTGCACCTGGAGCGCGTCGTGATCGGCATCAAGGCCCAGCACGCTCACCCGTCCAGCGTCGGCGCGCAACAGGCCGGCGGCCAGCCGCATCAGAGTGGTCTTGCCGGCGCCGTCAGGCCCGATCAGGCCGGTGACGACGCCGGGACGCACCGTGAGATCGACCCCGCGCAGCGCCTCGACCCTGCGCGGGCCGACGCTGAAACACTTATCGACCCGCGCGAAGGTGATGGCGTAACCGCCCTCGCCCATCAGCGACTCCCGCAGCGATGCGCCGTCACCGTGCCCTGGGGCTGGGTCAGCAGCACCGAGACGGTGGCGGGCATACCCAGACGCAGCTGATTTTGCGCATCGCAGACAAAGATGCGCACTTGGTAGACCAGGTCGGTGCGCACCTCTTTGGTCTCCACCGACTTGGGGGTGAATTCGGCGGAGGGAGAGATGAAGCCGATCCAGCCGTCGTAACTCTTGCCGGGATAGCTGTCGGTATGCACCTCGGCGGCCATGCCGGGGTGGATCCTGCCCAGATCCTGTTCGCCGACGTAGGCACGCACCCACAGCGGGTCGGTCAGGGCCAGGGTGAAGGCGGCGCGTTGCGGCGAGGCCATATCGCCCGGCTCCAGCAGCCGCTGTTCGATGATGCCGGCGGCGGGGGCGATGAGGTCGGCGTCGGCCAGCTGCCGCTGCGCCAGCGCCAGCTGCGCCTCGGCCGCCTGCAGCTGCGCCTCGGCGGCGGCGATATCCTCCTTGCGCGGCCCGAGTTGCACCAGCCGCAGCGTCTCCTTGGCCGCGCGCGCCTGGGCCGCGGCCGCATCGGCGGCGGCACGGGCGTTGTCGGCCTGCTCCTGCGGCACCAGCTTCTGCTTCACCAGGTCGGCGAGCCGCTTGCTGCTGCGCGCCGCATTGACCGCCTCGATGTCGGCGGCATCGGCGGCGGCCTGCGCCTGGCGGATCTCCTGCGGCCGGCTGCCGGCCTTGAGCCGCGCCACCACCGCGCGCTGCGCCGCTGCCTGGGCCGCGGCCAGGTCGACGGCGTGTTGCAGGCGGCGTTTGTCGAGACTGGCAAGCAGTTGCCCCTTTGCGACCCGGTCTCCCTCCTGCACCAGCATGCTGTCGATGCGCTCGGAATCGTTGAACGCGAGATCGACCTCGCGGATATCCACGTTGCCGTGCAGGGTCAGCACATCATTCCCTGCACCGTTGGATTGACCGTGATGCCACCACCAGGCGGCGCCGCCGGCCGCCGCGATCACGAACACTACAATGGCGATTATTCTTGCCCGCATTCACGATCTCCTTGCTCATTTTCGTTTGCAGTGCCGTAGAACAGCGCCACGGTATGGCGCGTGAGCCGTTCAACGAACGGCTCGTCGATATGCTGATGGAAGACCCGCTCCACCGCCGGCTGGGCGATGAAGGGGAAAAGGATGAGGCTGAGGATACCCAGCGAACCGAGGGCGGGATCGATGTGCGGCGGCAGCTCGCCGCTCTCGACATCGCGCCCTACCAAACCGCGCAATGCCGCGCTGACGCGGCTGGCGAAGCGGGCGATGAAATCGTCCCGCACCTCGCCCTCCTGGAACAACACCTCGCGCACCAGCAGGTTGGGCAGCCACGGCTGCGCCAGCAAGGTGCGGGCGTAGTGGCGGAGAAACTCCTGCAGACCCTCGCGGCCGGCGTCCCGCGCATTGAGGCGTTCCAACTCCTCGATGAGCGGCGTGGCGGTCTCGCTCAGCATGGCGATGTAAAGGCCCTGCTTATTGCCGAAATAGTAATGCACCATCGCCGGATTCACCTGGGCCTCCGCGGCGATCTTGCGCAATGAGGCCTGCTGAAAACCGCGGGTGGAGAAGTAGTTACGGGCCGCGTGCAGCAATGCCTCGCGCACCGCCTGACCGCCGCCTTCGCTGCGCGGACGTCCCGGCCCCGTTACCTGTCGTGCCATCGCCTGTCCCGTTTTTAATTAAACGTTTGTTTAAAATAGGGCCGCCGCTGCACCGACGCAAGCGGAACGGAGATAAATCGTAGACCCGATGGAGCGCAGCGGCATCGGCGGGGCTGTTTTTCGGGAGGGGAAATTCCACCACCGCCGGAAACACCGATAAGGCAGGCCGGACACCGCCAGGCCATGTCCGGCCTACACTTCGAAATTCCCCGTGTTCCTCTCTTCGGTTTTGAGCTTTTAGATGGCTTGTAGCGCCGAAGTACTACAGCTCGAACTCGCGGTGCAGCTGCGGGATGATCACCTCGCCCCCGTGCAGATGCTTGGCAAACACGTGCATCGCCTCCTCGTCGCCGTGCACCAGGAAGGTTTTCTTTACCCCGCCGATGGCCTTGTGCCAAGCCAGCAGTTCGGCCTGGTCGGCGTGGGCGGAGAAACCGTTGATGGTGTGGATAGAGGCGCGCACCGGCATCTCCTCGCCGAAGATGCGCACCAGCGGCGCGCCGTCGATGATGCGTCGCGCCAGGGTGCCGCGGGCGGCGTAGCCGACGAACACTACGGCGCAGTCGTGGCGCCACAGGTTGTGCTTCAGGTGGTGACGCACCCGGCCGCCGGTGCACATGCCGGAGCCGGCCATGATCACGGCACCGCCGCCGATGCGGTTGAGGGCGATGGAGTCGGCGGTGTCGCGGGTGAAGTGCAGCCCCGGCAGACCGAACGGATCGCGCCCCTCGCGGAACAGCTCGGCGGTTCCGGCGCCGTAGCACTCGGGATGGTGCTCGAAGATCTGGGTGGCGGAGATGGCCATCGGCGAATCGAGAAACACCTGCATGGTGCGCGGCAGGCGGCCGCTCTCGATCCCTTCGCGCAGGTAGTAGAGCAGTTCCTGGGCACGCTCCAGGGCGAAGGTGGGGATCACCACATTGCCGCCGCGGTGGAAGGTGTCGTCGATGGCGTCGTAGAGCTCGTCCACCGACGGTTTGAGCTGCTTGTGGGAGCGGTCGCCGTAGGTGGTCTCCATCACCACCACGTCGGCCGTGGCCGGCGTCACCGGGTTGCGCAGCAGCGGCCGCCCGGCGTTGCCCAGGTCGCCGGAGAACAGCACGCTGCATGCGTCGGCCCCGGTCTCCTCCAGATAGATGCTGGCGGAGCCGAGGATATGACCGGCGTCGAGGAAGGTGGCGCGCAGGCCGGGGGCCAGCTCGACCGGCTGGTTGTAATGGGCGGTACGGCCGAAATACTCCAGCGAGTTCATCGCGTCGAGGATGGTGTAGAGCGGCTCGCCGTTGCCGTGGTTGCCGTGGCGCGCCTTCTTGCGCGCGCGGTAGCGCGCCTCCTCCTCCTGCAGATGGGCCGAGTCGAGAAGTACCAGCCGCGCCAGTTCGCGCGAGGCGGCGGTGGTGACGATCTCGCCGCGGAAGCCGCGCTTCACCAGCAGCGGCAGGCGGCCGCAGTGATCCAGATGGGCGTGGGTCAACAACACCATGTCGATGGCGGCGGGGTCGAAGCCGAACGGCTCGGCGTTCTCCTCGTCCATCTCGCGTCCGCCCTGATAGAGGCCGCAGTCGATCAGAATGCGTTTGCCGGCGCATTCGACCATGTGACAGGAACCGGTTACTCCTTCTGCTGCACCGTGAAATGAGAGTTTCAAAGCAACCTCCTATTGTTTTTTTGTGCGGCGACATCATTGCGCCGCTTGCCTATATCCCTGGGTAGGCTAACGACCCCAAGGTCAATAAAAGGATAGGACATCGGGGATCCGGCCGGCGCACACCAGTAGCTGAGACGGTTGCCCGGAAATGCGCCGGCTGTTGGCCTGAAACATTTTGTCAGGTTTATATCGATCAGCTGTTTTTATGACAAATATCAATTACAGCACCTCCCCCGTTAATGCAACCTTTACCCCTTACTGGCCTCCATCCATTTTGGCGATCCTGTGCCTGACCCGATAGAACCGCCAACCGGCCTCATAGCGGATAACTTAATTTGACGGGCATGTGGGCAATGACGGCGACAAGCGCTGCCGGAGTTGCAATGACCGGCAGCAAGAAGCCTGGACGTACCACCTTCAGGGGCGGCCGTCGATGCGTAACCAAGAAATATTGAGCGCCATAGGCGCGTCCTGTTTTTATCGCAAACGATGGGAGATTAAGAAAATGAGTGACTCGCATGATATGAAGATTTCGCGCCGCATGGCGCTCAAGCGCACCGCCATGCTGGCAGCCGGCGTGGTCGCGGTGCCGGTTCTGTTCGCCAGCACGGAGGCCCTGGCAGCACCGGCGGCCAAGTCGTCCTGGCGCACGCAGTCCGACATGAAAGCGGTGCAATATCGTTCGCAGCCGAACGGCAACAAAGAGTGCGGACAGTGCGCACAGTTCGTTCCCGGCAAAAACGGCGCCAGCAATGGCTATTGCGCCGTAGTGGACGCGACGATTACGCCTCACGGCTGGTGCAATTGCTACAGCACTAACTCCTGAACCGACAAGGTAGCAGGATGGGTATTGCGACGGCGCCGATATGCGGCAGGGTGCCGGTTGTAAACGCCGTCGCTGGCCCAAGTAGTGCATGAAAGGGGCGGATACCTCACCCGCCCCTTTCATCACCGCGGCGAGACTTAGAATTCGCCCGGATGCACGCTGGCACGAACGATGAAATAGACGCCTGTGGCGATCGGCGCAACCGCCAACACCACGGTAAACAGGAGACGGGCGAATAACGCATCGCTGCGCATCAGGCACACGGAGAGCGGCGCGACCGCCCGGTGCAACGCGAGCAAGGCAAACAGCATCACGGTCGCCCACAGCGGCGTATCACCGTAGCACTGGCCGATCAGCAGCAACACCGCCAATAGTGTCAGCGCCACACCGCGACCGGCGCGTGTCAGCGGCCGCCGCTGCACCATGCCATGCCAAAGACACCAGGTCGCCACTACCGCCGCCAACACCCCGCTCAACTGCCCCAGCATGACACTGCCGGTCAGCGCTGCAATGAAGGCATTGCCCGCCGCGACGAAGAAGAACAGCACCCCGAACGATGGGTCGCCATCGCCCGGCTGGTCATGAATCAGTGCCGTCAGGAACCAGATACCGGTTACGGTTGCAGCGGCCGCGATGGTTGCCGGTTTTCGGTCGTAACTGAACAGCGGCACCAATAGCAGCGCCGCCGCACCCGCCACGAAAACAGCCATCAGCACACCGCGCGTGACACGACCCGCACCGAACCGGTCGAGCGCGCCATACGACACCATGCCAGAGAGCAGTAATAGCGGCAGCCAATCCAGCGCCTGGAGCGGCGGCGATGCCGGCCAACCATAGACGCCGACATAGCCGGCCAGACAAGCAGCGGCGATGACCACACCGTCCCCCGGGTAACGTGCCGCGGCGCCGACAAAGCGCAGGCCGGTCGCGGCGAGCAACAAGGCCGCGGCAGCCGCGGGAATGACCACCGTATGCAGCAACAAACCCAAGACCAGAGTCGAAGGCATGTGATCGCTCCTCATGATGACGGAGCGGCCACCATCGGTGCGCCGCCCCGTAGATATGCGTTACTGCCGCTTGCCTTCGATATGCAGCGACAGCTTCACCTTGTCGCTGATACCACCCAACAGATAGGTCATGCCGAACTGGCTGCGCCGGATGGTGCCTGTCGCCACATAACCGGAACGGTAGCCGCCCCAGGGATCGGGGCCCGCCCCCACATGATGCAGCCGGAAGCGCACCGGCCGCGTGATGCCGTGGAGAGTAAGCTTGCCCAACAGAACGGCGTCCTCCTTCCCTTTCGGTTCGACACGGGTGCCGACGAAATGCATCGTCGGAAACTGCTTGGCGTTGAAGAAATCGGGACCACTCAGGTCGGTATTACGCTGCGCATAATTGGTGTCGAGACTGGCGATCGGAATTTCGACGTCGACCTTGTCGCGCCCCGGATGGGCGCTGTCGACGGTGAAGGTACCGGTCACCTTGTCAAAGCGGCCGGCAAACTCACTGACACCCAGATGGCCGATGGTAAACAGGGCGATCGAATGAACCGGATCGATCTGGAACGTACCGTTCGAATTGCCGGTCTGCACCTTGTAGACAGCGGCGGCCTGCGCCGCCGTCGGTACCGCAAAGGCCAACGTAGCGGCGAGCGCCGCAGCGGAAAACAGTTGCTGACTTTTCATCGCAAGCTCCTTATATCGTTGTCGCGTTCGGCTTACAGCGAGCCGTGGGTGCCGTCGCAAAACGGCGCACCGCCCGATTTGCCGCATCCACAGACATAGACGGTTTTCGCCTCGCTGACGACGGCCTCGTACGGCACATGAGCCGAGCCCTGGTGCGAACCGTCGCAAAACGGAGGTTTTTTCGACTGGCCGCAGCTGCAGAAATAGTGGGTGCCAGCGGCGAGCTTCACTTCATATGGTTCGCGGCGGGCGGGTGCTTGTGTATCGGACATGATTGGATTCTCCTCATTGAGATAACGGTTACGGGACTTCGGGCCTAGGGGACCTCCACCCTGTACATGAGGTTAGAATATCGACCAATAGCGAATAAATAGGGTTATATTCAATAGATTGTTTCCTATTGAGAACCAATAACGCGATGGACACCCTGTCTAACATCAAGGCATTCATCCAGGTGGTGGAGGCCGGCAGCTTCGCCCTCGCGGCGGAGCGGCTCAACATCTCCCGCGCCATGGTCAGCAAGCACGTGCAAAATCTGGAGGACCGTCTCGGCGTCCGCCTGCTGAACCGGACCACCCGGCGCCTCAGCCTGACCGAAGCGGGCACCGCCTACTACGAACGGTGCGGCGCCGTCCTCGACGCACTGGACGAGGCCGATCTCGCCGCCGCGCAACTGGCCTTCACCCCAAAAGGGACGCTCAAGGTCAACGCCCCNNGGGGTGGACATGGCGCTGCGCATTGGACAACTGGCCGACTCCAGCCTAGTGGCCCGGCGCCTGGCACCGGCGCGGCTGGCCGTCTGCGGCTCGCCCGCCTATTTCTCGAAGTGGGGCGTCCCGCGCACTCCGGAAGAGCTGAAACGCCACAACTGCCTGGGCTACGCCTATACGGAATTTCCCGAGACGTGGCGTTTCACCGGCCGCGACGGCGAACACGCCATCCAGATCTCGGGCAACATGCGCGCCAACAACGGCGAAGTATTGCGCGCCGCCGCGATCGACGGCCTCGGCGTGGCGCTGCAACCCACCTTCATCGTCGGCGATGACATCAAGGCCGGGACGCTGCAAGCCGTGCTTACCAACTACGCCCCCGAGGAGATTTCGATCTACGCCGTCTACCCCAGCCGGCGTCACCTGTCAGCCAAGCTGCGCATGTTTATCGACTTCCTCACTACCCGCTTCGGCCCGGAACCCTATTGGGATGAGTGGCAGCAGGCGGCAAAAAAATAACGGCGGAGGGCATTTCGCAGCGCGTCGGCATAGCGCCTAAACGCCGCCCGAAGCGGATGCCTGTAGAGGTCGTTGTAGACGTCGAATTCGTCGAACGGCAGCACCACGGCGTTCTTGCCCAGGCGTCCCGATTTGTCCATCATTCATAAAGAGGGATCGACCCGTGTTTCACACGCCCATTTTACGCACCGCTGCGCCAACCCGCGTAACATCAAGCGGCCTGCCTTGCATCGGCACCGGGATCATCATGTCCTTATCCACCCACAAGCACCCATCCGCCAGCGGAAATATCCGCGCCGTATATTTTCGCGCTGACCGCTTGATGCCGGCCCCAGGGCAACGACCCGCACAGTGGCGCGACGACCAACGATCACGCCACCCTTCAATGCGTCGAACGCATCGCCCGGCCTGGTACGCCGTCGGCATACCAGGCCGACAATGAAAGGGGCCGGCACATGACCCTCTCTCCCCAGGAGGAGCTGCTTCATCTCCTTCACTCCGGCGCTGACGACCGGACGGCGCCGGACATTCTGCTGCGCAACAGGTATGGGCGGGCAGCTTTCGACGACGGGCTGATCCGCTTCGGCTCCTGTACCTCCTCCACGCCGTCGGAGGCGCAATGGCGCTTTGGCGTGGACCGGCTTGTCGAATTGCGCGACCGAACATTGCGCGGCGAATCGCTCCAATCCATCGAGCATGAGGTCTATGAACGCATCCGGGCGCGCCTGCGCGCACTGATGCCCATAGCGGACGAAAGCCATCGCCTGGTCTTCACGCCTTCCGGCACCGATGCGGAGACGGTCTTCGTACTCCTGCTGCGCGCCCGCTGCGGCCGGGAGATTACCAACATCCTGGTGGCACCGCGCGAGGTCGGAGCAGGCTCGCTACAAGCCGCCGGCGGACGCTATTTCTCCCATCACACCGCTGACGGACGTTCGGTCAATCCCGGCGATCCGGTCTCCCCGGCCCTCGCCGAAGTCGAGGTACGTTCCGTGGAAGTCCGTGACGAGGAAGGGAACCCGCTGGACATCGCGGCCATCGACCAACGAGTGAAAGATTGCGTCGACGAGGCCACGGGGCGCGGACGCCTGTGCATCATCCATTTGGTCGCCCACGGCAAGACCGGCGTGCATGCCCCCTCGCTGGCTTGCGTCGAGGAGTTGGGCGCGCGCTTTCCTCAAGACCTGGTCGTGCTGGTGGACGCCGCCCAGGGACGCTTCAGCCGCACCGGCATGCAACGCGCCCTGAATGCGGGCGAGGTCTTCATGACCACCGGTTCCAAATTCTTCGGCGGCCCCTCCTTCTCCGGCCTGTTGGTGCTGCCGCGCACCCTGTTTCCCGACTCGTTGGAAACGGTGGCAGACGGCCTTGCCGCCTACTGCAACAGCCGCCACCTGGGCGTGGACGGCAGCGACTTCGGCGTGCCGAATCCCGGCCTGCTGATTCGCTGGTGGATTGCCCTGCACTCCATCGAACGCTATTACGCCGTACCCGGCGACTTCCGCTACGCCCTGCTGCGCCATTTCGAGACCACCGTGCCGGCGATCTTTTCGGACCGGAAACGTTTCGCCATTCGAACCAAGTCCGTTCCGCCTTACGAGGGCACCCGGCTGCTGGAATCGAAACAGACGGTCTTCACCGTCACCCCGCTGCGCGACGGCCATCCTTTGCGCGAAGCGGAGGTCCACCGCCTGCTGGATCGGCTCGGACGTTCCCTGCCCCACGCGGGGAGCCCATCGCTGGAGGAGTACACGGCCCTGCAATGCCGCTTCGAACTTGGCCAACCGGTACCGCTCGGCCACGGCCGACATGCGGTACGCATCGCCATCGGCGGCGAAAACATCAGCCAGCTCTACGATGCATCGCATCACGCCGCCGATTCCGCAGCCGCCGCCATGCAGACGCTGAGTCGTCAGTTGGAAGCGCTTTGCCGCAAGCTCAACCTGCTATTGGAAAACCTCGATGCCTACTGATACCTGGCACGCACGCCTGGCACCGGAGCTGGTGGACGCCGTTCTGGCCGATTATGGCGGCGACGAAGGAGTGCCGGCCTTCCTGCTCTACGACCTGGATTTGATGACCGCCAAGGTCGCGGTACTCAGGACATCGATGCCCGGATTCGAGCACGCTATGGCGATCAAGGCCTGTCCCTTCCTGTTCGTGCTCAAGCATCTGGCCGGTCTGGGTCTGTCGCTGGAGGCCGCCTCGATCGAAGAGGTCCACCTCGCCCTCGCCGCCGGCTGCCCGCCGGCGCGCATCGTGTTCGACTCGCCCTGCAAGACCAAAGAGGAGTTGGCCTTCTGTCTGGAGCGGGGCATTACCCTCAACCTCGATAACCGCTCCGAATATGAGCGCGTCCGCGCGCTGCTGGCGGGACGAGCCCCGCTTGGACGCATCGGTCTGCGGGTCAACACCCAGGTGGGCGAGGGCGCCATCGCCCACACCAGCGTCTCCGGCGGCACCTCCAAGTTCGGCCTCTCCCTCACCCGCAACCGCGCCGACATCGATTACATCTTCAACGACAGCGCCATCGTCACCGGTCTGCACAGCCACGTGGGCAGCCAGGGCGTGCGCATGGAGCAACTGGTGGAGTCGGTGGTGCGGCTCGCGCAACTCGCCGACCAACTCGGCGCAGCCGACACGATAGGCTGGCTGGATATCGGCGGCGGCCTGCCGTGGCCTTACCTGGACCAGCCAGGCCTGCCCACCCCGACGGCACTCCATCAGGCGATCCGCCAGGCGATCCCCTCCCGCTGGCTTGCGGACGGGCGACTCATCACCGAGTTCGGACGCGCGTTCTTCGCCGGCTGCGCCGTGTACGCGAGCCGCGTCGAATACGTCAAGGCTCAGGGCGACGTCGTTTACGCGACCATCCATGCCGGCGCCGATCTGTTCATGCGGCCGACCTACTTCCCGGATGTCTGGCCCCACCGCGCCGAGTTGCACCCGGAGAGGCCGCGCACCGGGCGGGTGATCAAGATCGCCGGACCGTTGTGCTTTGCGGGCGATGTGCTCTATGCGGATTTTCCCGGCGGCACACCCCAGGCGGGCGACTGGCTGGTTGTCGATGACGTCGGCGCCTACACCGCCGGCACCTGGTCGCGCCATTGCAGCCGCGCCATGCCTCCGGTGCTCGCGCACAAAGATGGAACGGTTACGCTCGCAAAGCGCGGCGAGACACCGGAGGACGTGGTGCGTTTCTGGTCATAACAATGTTGCACGAATGGCACCTGGGATATCCCGGCGTCCAGATGGAAATTCGCTTCGCAATGGAGCGCGTAGTCGGTTCATCTTTGCGAAATGCAAGAGGAAAAACCTGAGCCCGTTTGCGCATTATGTGAAACCACCGGAATACGACCTCCGCACAATCCGAACTATCTGTTGTTCGGTCGTGGATGACCCTTCAAATCAAATATCGTTTGATTTACCGCTGCGGCGCGATTGATTCCGGTCTCTCTTTTAGAGTGGCGGCTATTTGTTGTCGTTGCCGGGGAAAGGAAAATTTGTGACGCCGGTCCTGTATCCTCTGCGAAGAGGGACCATCATGATCTGCGCCGGCAGCGCATCGAATGCCGGGGGTGGCGTGCAACGTCATCGGCAGACGGACGAAATCGTACCGATTAACGCATGACGCAGTCAGGGAAGGACCGCTGACGCGTACCAGTGAGGAGGTTCGAAATGGGCAACATCAAGTCGGAATTCTTGGCATCGTCGCGCGAGTCATCGCTGTCGGCATTGGCCGATGGCATCCACGACGTGGTCGGCGAGGAATTGCCGTTCGATATCCAGTTCGTCACGGATGAGCGGCCGGCCGGGGAAATGAACGAGGCCGAAGGTTTTACCGGCGCTGCCGCGCTTACGTCCTAACAGACTGTTCCGGGTCGTTGAAAGTAGCGAAAGGCCGCCACGGCACTCCCCCTGGAGGATTCGCACTACTAAACCGGTTGTAGCTGAGAGGCAACATGCTACCGGGGAACGCTTACCTGCGAAACACAGGTAAGCGACTGAAGAATAGGAATGGTGGCCAGGGGCGGAATCGAACCGTCGACACGGGGATTTTCAGTCCCCTGCTCTACCAACTGAGCTACCTGGCCGAAAGGCCGCCTATTTAAGCGGCTNNTTGGAGACGTTGTCGAAAATCCGCTTGCCGAGCTCGCCCGGATAGGGTTGACGCTCCAGGCCTTCGGCCTCTTTGCCCAGTTTGACGCACTGCACCATACGGGTCATCTCGTTACCTCGAATTCGTTGAGCAACTGCCCGACCAGCCGTTTGATCGGCGCCGGCAGCCCCAGTTGATGGCAAAGGTGGGTTTTATACCAGACTGCGCCGTCCGGTTCCATGATCGCGCCCTCCGGGACCGACCGGACCCGCAGACACAGCGGCGTGATATCCAGTTGGAAATGGCTGAAGGTGTGACGCAGCGGAATCCACTGCTCACTCTGTTCCACCTCCAGTCCACGGGCCGCACACCACTCGGCGGCACTCTCGCTGTCGGCGCACTCGGGCAGGCTCCACAGGCCGCCCCAGATGCCGCTGGGCGGGCGCTGTTGCAGCAGCAGTTCGCCTGCGGGGTTGAGCAGCAACAACATGGTGGTACGGCGCAGCGGGATCGCCTTGCGTGGGCGCGGCGTGGGATAGCGGGTCGCTTCCCCTGCCGTATGGGCGCGACACTGTGCGGCCTGCGGGCAATCACCGCAACGGGGGCGACTACGGGTACAGAGGGTCGCACCCAGGTCCATGATCGCCTGGGTATAGGCGGCAATGCGCCGCTGCGGGGTGAACTCCTCGGCCAGCTGCCACAGTTCGCGTTCCACCGCCGGCTGCCCCGGCCAGCCGGCGACGGCGTGGTAGCGGGTCAGCACGCGCTTGACGTTGCCGTCGAGGATCGGGTGGCGCTCGCCGCGCGCCAGCGCCAGGATCGCACCGGCGGTGGAGCGGCCGATGCCGGGCAGGGCCGTCGCCTCCTCCAGGGCGGCGGGAAACTCTCCGCCGTGCTGCGCAACGACCCGTTGCGCCGCGCGGTGCAGGTTGCGGGCCCGGCTGTAATAGCCGAGACCCGCCCAGTGGGCGAGCACCTGCTCCAGCGGCGCCGCCGCCAGCGCCGCAAGGTCGGGAAAACCCTCCATGAAGCGCTGGAAATAGGGGATGACGGTGGCGACCTGGGTCTGCTGCAGCATCACCTCCGACACCCACACCCGGTAGGGCGTGGGGTCGCGCTGCCACGGCAGGTCCTTGCGGCCATGGCGGTCGAACCAAGCCAGCAGTCGATCGGCAAACACATCGGACATCAGAACTTGAGCATCCCCTTGAGCTTGTTCTGCAATTCGTTTTCCAGATTCTTGCGTAGACGCTGTTCCTGCTTCTTGCGCTCCTGCTCCACCGCCTGTTTGACTCTGGCGTCGAGAATGGCCTGAAGGTCGACGTTGAACTTGGGCGCGCTGAAGGTGCCGGTGATACGAATCGGGATCGGCGTGCCATTCAGCTGACCCAGCTCCTTGCCGCCCTGCCCCGTCATCGCTCCCGTCACGCCCGCCTCGACGCGGTAGTCGATGGTATCGGTCACCAGGTTGGCGCTGCCCTTGCCGTTGATGCGCAACAGGGGCGACTTGGCGGAGAGGTCGTCATTGCTGACCACGCCGTTGACCACTTTCGCCGAGCCGCTGAGCGCGGCGAAATCGGTCTGCTTCGCCTCATCCTTCGGCGGCGGCAGTTTCTTGTAGGCGGCATAGGCGGTGCGCAGCAGCAGACCGATATTGACGCCGTTGACGGTGCCGTTGGTAAAACTGAACGCGGCATGGCCGTTGAGGCTCTTGCGTACCGCCAGCGGCTCCAGCCCATGCGCCGTCATTTTGGCGCTGATGTTGGCGGTACCGGTGACGTATTCCTTGCCCATGAAGTCCTTGAGCAGCGGCCCGACCTGCACGCCCGAGAGCTTTTCATCCATGCTGCTCACCGGCGTCGCACCACGGACGTTGAAGGTGAGGTTGCCCTGGTAGCTGCCCTTNNTCGGCATCGAGCGCATAGCGGATCAGCGGATGTTTGAAGTCGCGGACCGATGCGCGGCCGGTCAGTTTGGTGTCGTCCAGTTGCAGCACCAGATTGCCAAGTGCCGCATGATCGAGCCCGGCGTCAAAGCTGAAGCTGAACGCCGCCTTGGTCAGGGCGCTGGGGTCCGCCATGGGCGGCAGCTTCACGCCCAGCGCCTTGGCGACGTCCTGCGGCACGAAGGCGGCACTGTGCAGCTTGCCGCTGAACTGCGGCGCATCGATGATCCTGGTGCCTTGTACATCGCCCTGCAGGTCGACACCGAGGGCGCTGAGCTTGAGTGCGGTCAGCCGCACGGTCTGGGCCTTCAGATCGGCGCTGATGTCGCCGTGCAGGGTCGCCGCGACCTTGCCGCCGGGGGCCAGCTTGCCCTCCAGGTCGGCGGTCAGCGCGGTGCCGTCCAGCCGGTAGCGCTGAGCCGGCAGGTCGAGGGTGATGTCGGAGTGCAGAGTGAACGCCGCCTTGCCTCCGGCCAGCAGCTTGCCGTGCAGATCGGCGGCCAGGTCGGTGGCGTCGAGGCGGAAACGCTGATTGGCCAGGTCGAGGGTGACGCGGCTGGCGAATTTGACGTGGCCATTCACCGCCGGCTTGTTGCTATCGGCGTCGAATGCCAGGGTGACGCCGAACGGCTGGCCGGGCCGCACCGCCCCACTGACCAGATTGAGGTGGCTCACCGCGTAGCGTGCACCGCTCATGCGGTCATCCCAACTGACGCTGGCATCGCGCAGTTCTATCCCGCCTATGGCCAGCGCGCCGAGGGCGTTGCCGGCGCCGCCCTTGGCTGCCGGGGCGCCCTTCTGCGGCGCGGGCGCCGCGGCGGCCGGCGCCTTCACCAAGTCGCTCCAGTTGGTGCTGCCGTCGGCGCGGCGCCCCAGATTGAGCTCCAGGCCGCTCAACACGATCTTGTCCGTCTCCACCTTTTCATGCAGCAGCGGCAGCAACTTGACCTTGACCTCGGCGCCGCCGATGCGCGCGAACGGCGCCGGCCCGAAACCGGGGGCATTGCTCAGCTCCATCTTGCCGATATCGACGCCCAGCCACGGAAACAGGGAGAGTTTCATCTTGCCCTCGATGGTCAACTCGCGTCCGGTCTGCTTTTTCACCAGCGCACTGATCTGGGAGCGGTAGTCGTTGAGGTCGAATACCATGGGCACGACAATCGCCGCCGCCACCAGCAACACCACGACGCTGCCCACCAACCATGCAAGGATTTTGAGGAATTTTTTCATGATCGACCGCCCTGCCCCCTGGGTTGCGCTACCTGCAACATAGTACACCGGAAGCGGCGCATGCGCCGCTCGGCCCCGGTTCAGGCCGATGCCGAAATGAGAGGGGGATAAGTCTGGACATAGTGGGGGAATATGGAGCGGGCGATGGGAATCGAACCCACGTCTTCAGCTTGGGAAGCTGAGGTAATGGCCATTATACGACGCCCGCGTCGAGCGCTGAATCATACTACCGGTGCGCCACGACACTCAAGGGAAAAGGGGGCGGCGGCAGGTCCGATCAGAGCACGTCCCACAGCGACTTGAAGCGATCGAACTCATCCTTATGGGCTTCGACCTGCCGCTGCGCCTTGACCTCTTTCACCGCATCCTGCTTCTCCATAAAGCGGAACATGCGAAAGGTGGGCGACCCCTCCAGTTGCTCGAGCAACACGATGTGCGCTTCGTGCGCCCCCGATTCGAGCATCAGCTGTTTGTTCTCCAGACCGGTCATCTGCGGCAACACAATACGCAACTGCTCCTGCTCCGGCCCGAGCAGGCATTCGATGGGCACGCTGCGCCGTCCCTGCTGTTCCGTGCGCACCGTCGCCGGCACCGAGCGCTGCTGCAGCCGCTTCACCCCCACTTCCAACTGTGCACCCTTCAGCCGGATCCAGCACACGCAACCGACGTGCCAGTCACTTACGTCGCTGGTATCGTTGAATGCGATCATGTCGCCGTCCTTGATACGGCCGACATCGGCCGCCGTGAAACTCAAACCGACGCCGCCGCAGCTTTTGTCGATCAGCGCGCCTTGCAGCATGCGAAAACTCTTGTTCACCTCCACCGAGGTCCATGACTGGACCGTTTCCTGTGCGCGCCCGGAATAGACCATATCCCACACGTCGGCCTCCTCCTCGCGCTGGGCGGTGAAACCCCAATGGGACGAACCATCGTCGGTCGACGCCTTGTCCTGCAGTTCGAAGCGCTCCTTGGCGAGGTCCGCCGCTACCGCCGGCTGCTCCGCCGGATGCTCTTCGGCAACGGGCTGATGCAACTGCGTCAGCAGGGAGTGTATATCGCGCAAGCCGAATACCGCATGAACGCTGCCCCTGTCGCTCGCGCGCTCATCTCCGCGCTCGGGGGGACGACGCCAAGCGTTGACCAGCGCAACCAGCGTATCGCGCTGAACCGTGCTGCCGTTGGCGAGCGGCACTGCGGAATTGATCCGATACTGCTGCAGTTGTTGTTGCAGGGTGTCGAGCAGATGATCCATGTATAGCGTACGAATCGTGGCGAGCGCGGGTTGGCTGCCTGCATGCAGTTTCCGCAACGATACCGGCGGCGCATCTTCGTCAAAGTCGATACAGTAACGATCGCCGCAGTCCGCCGTCGTCGCCGGGACCACCAGTTCCAGGCCGGAGATCCACAGTGCCATGTTGCCGTGAATCTCATCATGCTGGTCGGCACGCAAACGCTGCGGCGCCAACATCGCCGACAACAACAGCTGCTTATATTCGTAATCGACGCTGGTGTCTCGGTGCGCATTACCGATGACGGGTATCGCAATATCGAGCAGGCCGTTGTCCGCCGACAGATGGTAGCCGCGATGCAGCCGCAGCCAGACGCCGGGGGGCTCCGGCAGATGCAGCAAGCGGTAGTTGCACAGAATCGCGGAGAAGTAGTGCATCATGCGGTGCAGTGCCGTGGTCCACAGCTGTTCCCACTTGCGCTGGCGGAACCAGTGATGCGCATCGCACTGCATCATCACCGCCTGATACCCCACCACCATTGCCGTCATCAATTCGGTCGACAGCAACGCGATACGCAGCGTCTTCTCCCCCAACGGAAAGGTCTTGCCGGTGAAGTGTTTCCTCAGCGTTTGCAGCAGGCCATCCAACACGGGCGCAACCTGTTCCAGAAACTCCAGACGTTGACGGACATCGATATCGAGGCGATTGACCTGGTACAGCGCCGCATAGATCTGGCGCGTGGACTCGCCGACATGCCCCAGCGGCAGCGCAGCGAGCCACCGCCGCACCGCTTCCGGCTGGGTGTTGAACGAAGTCGATTCCCGTTTGCTCTGCGCAGGGATATCGAGATTTAGGGTAGGTCGCATTTCATTCCTCCGTGAACTGGTAGGTACCAGCCACGCGCTTGCCAATCCGCGCAGATGGACGCGGCACGCACAACCTTGTGCCGCGGGATGGCATTCGCCTGCTCCGGCACTTCGGTCGAAAGTGCAACGAGGCCGTCGTCGCGTTCCCTTTCCTTGGTGATGAATTATTCCAGACAACAGACCCTGCCGTAGGCGGGCGTGGGCCGATTATACGGCATAACGGGCGCTACTTCGGCGCTCGGACACACGGCATCAGTCGAACAGCGCCGCGATCTGTTCGCCATAGCGCTGCTGCACCTGGCTGCGGCGTAGCTTGAACGTCGGGGTCAACATTCCGTTTTCGATGTTCCACTCATCCAGCGTCAGCGCCACCCGCCGCACCTTGGCGTAGGCGGGATAATCATGCAACGCCGCAGCAATGCGCTTCTGTACCAACCGATGGACGTGCGCATCGTGCAGGCTGGCCGGCGCAAAGGGATCGAGGTGCAGCGTCTTGAGCCATTCGCACCAGTGCTCCCCATTGAGCGCCACCAGCGCCGCCAGATAGGCCTGGCCCTCCCCGACCACCAGGGCCTGCTCGAATAGGGGATCGAGACCGATGGCCGCCTCCATCTCCGCAGGGGCCGCCTTTTCGCCGTTGCTCAGGGCGATGATCTCCTTGAGCCGCCCCGTCAGATAGACATGCCCCTGCTCCAGGCGGGCCTGGTCGCCGGTGTGCAGCCAGCCGTCGGCACTCAGCGCCGCATAGGTGGCGTTATGGTCGTTCCAGTAGCCCTGCATCACGTTGGGGCCGCGCACCAGCAGTTCACTGTGGTCGCCGATGCGTACCTCGACATCCGGCAACGGCAGGCCGACGCTGCCGGGGGCGTTGTCATCGGGCAGATTGACGCTCACCACCGGTGCCGCCTCGGTCAGACCGTAGCCCTGCAACACGTCGATGCCGAGACCGATGAACATCCGTGCCACCGGTGTCGGCAATGCCGCACCGCCGCTCACCGCCAGGCGCAGCCGGCCGCCGAAGCGCTGGGCCGCCTTGGTGGCGACCAGACGCTGCAACAGCGGCCACAGCCAGCGGAACAACCCGGCGCTGCCGCGCCCCTGCGCCGCCTCGAAGCGGCGCCAACCGACGGCGACCGCCATCCGAAACAACAGACGCTGCACTGGCGCATGCTGCAAACGATCCTCGATACGGCCGTAGATCCGCTCGAACAACCGCGGCACCGCGATAATCATCGTCGGCCGCTGTTGCAGCAGGTCCTGCGCCAACTGTTGTACCGAACGGGCGTAGGCCACGGCGCTGCCGGCCACCATCGGCAGATAGTAGCCGCCGGTGCGTTCGAGCATGTGGGACAGCGGCAGAATGGAAAGGAACAGGTCGCTGCTGTCGAAGGTGAACAGATTGGCGGCGGCATAGGCGTTGGTCAGGATGTTGCGGTGGCTCAGCATCACCCCCTTGGGCCGGCCCAGGGTGCCGGAGGTGTAGACGATGGTGGCCAGGTCGTCGGCGTCCGCCGGCGCGATGGCCAGCGGCGCCGGATCGCCGAGCCAGGAAGCGGCACCCCGTACCCGCGGGTCCTTATCCGTCTCCCCGTCCGCCGGCAGCACCACGATACGCTGCAACACCTCCACCCCGGCCAGCGCGCTGGCCAGGCGCCGGTAACGGTCGTCCGCCAGCACCAGGATGCGGGCGCCGCAATCGCGCAGGATGTACGCGACGCTGTCGGGGCGGTCGTCGAGATACAGCGGCACCACGACCAGGCCGAGCCCCAGCGCCGCCTGCTCCACGACCACCCACTCGGGCGAATTGCGCAGTTGCAGCGCCAGCCGCTCGCCCGGTTGCAGCCCTTCCGCCTGCAGCGCCCGCTGCCAGCGCCCCACCTCGCGTGCGACCTCGCGCCACAACCAGTCGACCCAAGCGCCGCTCTGCCGCTCGAAGGCCCGGTAAGCCAACATGTCGGGGCTGCGCCGCACCCGCTCACGCAGCAGCCCGTCCAGCGTCAGCGCCTCCTGCGGCGCAATGTAGTCGAGGGAATCGTCGTTCATCGGGTTGGGATCATTATCGTTATGCCATACCCGCATGGTAATCGGGTTTGACGAGTCCAACCAGCAACCAGTACGCTTCCTGTCCATGGAAATCTTCGTCAACGGCGCCGCGCGCCAGGTCCCCGACAACTACACCGCCGCCGAGCTGGTCGAGGCCCTGGGCCTCGCCGGCAAACGGGTGGCGATGGAGGTCAACCGCGAGATCGTGCCGCGCAGCGACTACGCGGCCCACTGTCTCCAACCCGCCGACAAGGTCGAGGTGGTCCACGCCATCGGCGGCGGTTGATCCGCCGCGCGGTATAATCCGTATCATGTCCCATTAACCTGCTCCAGGAACGCCCATGTCCAAGCTCAACGACCCGCTGGTGATCGCCGGCGTCGAATACCGTTCCCGTCTGCTCACCGGCACGGGCAAATACCAGGACCTCGAACAGACCCGCCTCGCCACCGAGGCGGCCGGCGCCGAGATCGTCACCGTGGCGATCCGCCGCACCAACATCGGCCAGAATCCCGGCGAGCCCAACCTGCTCGACGCGCTGCCGCCCAGCAAGTACACCATCCTGCCCAATACCGCCGGCTGCTACAGCGCCGAGGACGCGGTGCGCACCTGCAAGCTGGCGCGCGAACTGCTCGACGGCCACGACCTGGTGAAGCTGGAAGTGTTGGGCGACGAGAAGACCCTCTATCCCGACGTCACCGCCACTCTGCATGCAGCCGAACAACTGGTGAAGGACGGCTTCAAGGTGATGGTCTACACCTCCGACGACCCGATTATCGCCAAGCGGCTGGAGGAGATGGGCTGCGTCGCGGTGATGCCCCTGGCCGGACCCATCGGCTCCGGTCTCGGCATCCAGAACCGCTACAACATCCTGGAGATCGTGCAGAACGCCAAGGTGCCGATCCTGGTCGACGCCGGCGTCGGTACCGCCTCCGACGCCACCGTGGCGATGGAGCTGGGCTGCGACGGCGTGCTGATGAACACCGCCATCGCCGCCGCCCGGGACCCGGTGCTGATGGCGTCGGCGATGAAGAAGGCGGTCGAAGCCGGGCGCGAGGCGTTCCGCGCCGGGCGCATGCCGCGCAAGCGCTACGCCAGCGCCTCCTCGCCCATTGACGGCACCTTCTTCTAATTCAAAAGCAATACAGCCTAACCACGGGAGCCCGGGGGAACACAGGGGAATATTGCCATTAGCGTATGCTCTCCACCGGCTTCGGCGCTAAATCACCCCGTGTACCCCCGCGGTTAATCCTTGGGTCTTCGGGTTTAGGTTGTATCCTTCAGATATGGATATTCTGCAGATCGGCAACGGTTCACCGCCCCAGCGCCTCGACGCCTGCGCCATGGCCCCGTCCCAGGGCTTTCTCTGGCTCGACTTCGCGCGCGAGCAGGATATCGAATGGTACCTGACCATCGAGCAGCTTACCGGCGTCAAGATCCATGAGCGGCACATCAAGGACAGTTTCAACCCCGCCCACCCGTCGTTTTTCGACACTACCAGCGATTACGACATGGTGATCTTCCGCGGCCTCGCCCCGGAGAGCGAGGAGAGCGGCTTCGCCACCCGCCCCGTCGCCTTTTTCCTGTTCGACCGGCTGCTGGTCACGGTGCAGGAGGGAGACAGCCGCTCGGTCAAGGCGGTCAAGGAGCGGCTACTGCACCAGGCGGGCCGCGTGCCGGCCGATCCGCCGGCCCTGATGCACCTGATCCTCAACGCCATGGTCGATCGCTTCCTGGCGCTGCGCGAACCGCTGGCGCAGCAGATGGAGGAGTGGGCCGACAAGCTGCTCGACCCGCGCAATTCGTTTGCCGACTGGTATCTGGTATTGGGCCACCGCACCCAGCTGCGGCGCCTGGAGGGTCTCTGCGACGAGCAGCTGGATGCCGTGGTCTCCTGGCGCGAAAGCGGCCGCAGCGATATCGGCGAATACCTCAACGTACGCTACACCGATCTGCTGGAGCACATCCGCCGCGTNNTTCTCCGCCGTGGCGCACCGCACCAACGAGATCATGCGCACCCTCACCGTGGTCACCGCGATCTTCATGCCGCTGTCGCTGATCGCCGGCGTCTACGGCATGAACTTCGTCAACATGCCGGAGCTGCACACCCACCTCGGCTACTTCTTCACCCTGCTGGCGATGGTGCTGCTGGCCGCCGGCCTACTGCTGCTGTTCCGCCGCAAGAAGTGGTTCTGACCTCCACCGATCCGGCGCCGCCGTGTCGGCATTACGACAAAATGACTCGCCCTCAGTCCGCCGGTGGTGGGCTCCACTGCGGCGGCGCGCTCTTCACATAGATATCGCGCTGTGGGAAGGGGATGGTGATTCTCGCCTGCTTGAAGGCGCGCCATATCGCCAAATTGAGATCGGAGCGGACATTGCCCATCCCCGCCTCCGGATCGTCGATCCAGACCCGCAGCTCCAGCGAGATGCCGTTGTCGCCGAACTCCATCAGCCTGGTCACCGGCGCCGGATACGGCAACACGCGCGACGCCTCTTTCGCCGCTTGCAGCATCAGCGCCATCGCCTGCTCCGGGTCGTCGTTATAGCTCACCTGCACCGGGATGCGGATGCGCACGTGGCGATCCGAATAGCTCCAGTTGATCACCTCGGAGGTGACCAGGTTCTCGTTGGGGATCAGGGTCTCGACGCCGTCGCGGTTGCGTACCACGATGTAGCGGGCGCGCAACTCCTGCACCCAGCCAAAGCTGTTGCCGATGGTGATCACGTCGCCCGGACGAATCGAGCGGTCCAGTACCAGGATGAAGCCGCTGATGAAATTGCTGGCGATGCGCTGCAGGCCGAAGCCGATGCCGACGCCGAGGGCGCCGCCGAACACCGTCAGCGCCGTCAGGTCGATACCGACCGCATTGAGCGCGATCAGGAGGGCCAGGGAGATCAGGAAAAACTTGGTGAACTTGGCCAGCGCGATCTGCATCGCCGGGGTGACGTGGGTTGACTGCCGTACCTGCCGCTCGATAAGGCCGGAGAGCCAGTAGGCCAGGGTGGTGAGCAACCCGAACAGCAGCAGCAACTTAAGCGACGACAGCAGCGATATGCGCGTAGTGCCGATGTGGATCGCCAGATCATCCATCGCCCGCAGCACCGGCTGCAGCCAGCCCAGCAGGTGCAGCGCCACCACACCCCACACCGTGGTACTGATGATGTTCTCCCACGCCTTCAGCAGCGGCGAGGCTGGAAACCCCTTGCGCAGCACGTAGACCAGGAAGCGGATGATCGCCAGGGAGAGCAGCAGCGATACCGCGATGTTCAGCAGCAGCACCTTGATATCGAACGCCAGCAGAATGACGCGGCCGACGACCACGCCGAGCGCCATGGTGAAGGGGAACAGCACCCGTTGGGCGGTGCGCTGGGTGAAACGCCGCACGCCGGTAGTCTCGGTGTCGGCACTGCCTTCACCGAGATATTTACCGAGATAGTGGTGCACCGCCCAGGCGCCGGCGGCCGCGGCGAGCAATACCGCGAGCTGTGCCCACGAGGCGGGCTGGGTCAAGACAACCTGCCAGCGATGCAGTTCCCGTTGCGCGTAATCCAGGGCGGTCATATCCAGGCTCCGACGGGTGATGGGGCAATCTACCGCAGTGTGGCCCATCCACCAAGAGGGGAGGGCTTTTCCTGCCGCCGCGCCCTCCCTACAATGTGCCGCCCGACCCGAGGACTACCGCCCGTGACCGAACCGCAGCGCCCGACCCGCACCATCCGCTCGTTCACCCGCCGCCAGGGCCGCCTGACCGGCGCCCAGCAGCGGGCGCTGGAGCTGCTGTTTCCGCAGTTCGGCGCCGCCATCGGCGACACCCTCATCGATTTCGACACGCTGTTCGGGCGCACCGCGCCGCGCATCCTGGAGATCGGCTTCGGCAACGGCGACTCCCTCGCCGCCATCGCCCACACCCACCCGGAAAACGACTACCTGGGCATCGAGGTGCACAGGCCCGGTGTAGGTCACCTGCTGCTGAAGATCGAGGAGTTGGCGCTGACCAATGTGCGCGTGATCTGCGACGACGCGGTGGAAGTGCTGCGCCGACGCATCCCCGAGGGTTCGCTGGATGCGGTCTACCTGTTCTTCGCCGACCCGTGGCCGAAGAAGCGCCATCACAAGCGCCGCATCGTACAGCCGGAATTCGCCCAGCTGCTGCGCAGCCGTCTCAAGCCCGGCGGCCGGTTCCACATGGCCACCGACTGGGAGAACTACGCCGAGCACATGTTGGCGGTGATGGGCGCCGCCGATGGATTCCGCAACACATCCCCAAACGGCGACTACGTCCCGCGCCCCGACTACCGCCCGCTCACCAAATTCGAACAGCGCGGCCAGCGGCTCGGCCACGGGGTGTGGGACCTGATCTTCGAGCGGGTGAGCTGAACGGCGGCCTGATCTATAATCGGATGCGGGACACGGTGGTCCCGCACCCTATGGCCTTCAAGGAAGAACGCCCATGGCGCACGCTCCCCATACCTTCTCTCCCTTCCAGGTGGCTGTTGCCGCACTGGCCTGCTGTCTTGCGACCACGGCGCCGGCGAAAGAGCAGAACGTCACCCGCTGGGTCGACGACCAGGGGCAGACCCACTTCACCGATCGCCCCCCGGCCGCTGCCGAAGGCGCCGCCACCACGATGACGGTCGATCCCGATCGCAACGTGGTGCCGGCACCGCCGACGCCCCACTTCGTCCCGGCCGAACCGATACGGCGCAAACCGTCCAAAGGCAGCCACCGGGCGACGCGCGCCGCCGAAAAAAAGGCGCAGCGCTGCACCCGCGACAACGAACAACTGCGACGACTGCACAGCCGCATGCTGGCCGGCTACACCGCGCGCCAGTACAACAGCCTGATGCGGCGCAAACGCAACCTCGAACGCAAGGCCGCGACCGACTGCCATTGAACAATCGCACAGGCACCCCTCCGGGTAGGCAATATCTCGGCGTGCGGGCGCTGGTCGCCACCGCCTTCATCGCCTGCCGCAGGCGCTCACCGACGAGGCATAGGCCGCAGGCCCTCGTCGTTCAGCAAATCTTGTCGTTGCGGCGGCCGTCATAAAGGGCTGCTTATGGTCGCGTTAACGGCGATTGAATACGGCTGCCATTTACGGCATTCGTGAACCCGGGTCGCCGTCAGCAGTCTATCCATCGCAATAAAACCCAGGTATCTTTTGTTGGTATCCACATCCCAAAAATATCTGTATAGACTGGCACAAGGAGTTCAACGGTGTTTACACCGCACCCCATCAATCTGCTGGACTTTGTCATCTCCATCAGCAGCGCGATCGATCACATCGATTCGCGCCTTGCCCACCACCACAAGCGGGTGGCCTACATCGCCAACCAGATCGCACGCGAGATCGGGGTGTCGCAGAAGTCGCAATACGACGTGGTGCTGGCCGGTCTGCTGCACGACATCGGCATCCTCTCCGCGCAGGAACGCGGCAAGCTGCTGGAGTTCGACGATGCCCCGGACCACGACCGTCATTGCGAGGTCGGCTATCAACTGCTCAACAAGTTCCGTCACTTCTCCGACGTCTCCACCATCATCCGTTACCACCATCCGGGGAAGGACGGTACTGCCGGTGTTGCGGTACCGCTGGAGTCGCGCCTGCTGCACCTGGCCGACCGCATCGAGGTGCTGATCGACAAGGAACAGCCGGTCCTGGAGCAGGTCGATCGCATCGTAGCGGCCATCGCACGCAACGCCGGCGACACCTTCTGCCCCGAGCACGTGGAAGCCTTCAGCGAACTGGCCTGGCGCGAACATTTCTGGCTCGACGTCATCTCGCCGTCGCTGGAGCAGGTGCTGATCAACAACTGCCGCAGCTACTCCATCGAACTGGAGAACGACGACTTGATCGACTTTGCCGAGCTGCTGGCCCACATCATCGACTTTCGCTGCCACTTCACCGCGACCCACTCCAGCGGCGTCGCGGCGGTGGCCTCCAACCTCGCCCACCTGATCGGCTTCTCCGCCACCGAGTGTCAGAAGGTGCGGGTGGCCGGCTATCTGCACGATATCGGCAAACTGGCGATCCCCGGCGAGCTGCTGGCCAAGAAGGGCTACCTGAGCAGCGCCGAGTTCCGGGTGGTGAAGTCGCACGCCTACTACACCTACCGCATCCTCGAACCGCTGCAGGGGCTGGACGAGATCAAGACCTGGGCGGCGATGCACCACGAGCGCCTCGACGGCTACGGCTATCCGGGACGTTACCCGGGACGCAAGATCCCGCTCGGGGCGCGCATCATCGCAGCGGCCGACGTCTTTACCGCCCTGCTGGAACACCGCCCCTACCGGGCGTCGCTGGCCAAGCAGGAAGTGAGAAGCAAGATGCAGGAGCTGACCGCCCGCAACGTACTGGATGGAAAAATAGTGGACACGTTGCTGTCCAACTTCGACGACATCGATGCCTGCCGCGCCCATGCCCAGGAGGTGGCACGGCAGGAGTACCTGCGCTTCAGCGACCTGCTCGTTGCCGACCTGGCCGCCTGCGGCTAAGACTCACCCCCCCCACAGCCACGCTGCACCGCGCACGCCGCTGGAATCGCCGTGCCGCGGCGGCACCAGCCGGGTATCAACCCGATCGGAAAAGACGTAGCGGCCCCACAGCCGGGGGACGTTGTCATAGAGCCGTCCGATGTTGGAGACGCCGCCGCCGAGCACGATCACCTCCGGATCGAGGAGGTTGATCACCGAGGCCAGCGCCCGCGCCATGCGGTCCTCATAGCGCTGCAGCGCCGCCTCCGCCCCATCGTCGCCCGCCGCAGCGCGCGCGACAATGGCCTGCGCCGTCAGCCTCTCCCCCGTCTCGCGCTCGAATGCCGCCGCCAAACCGGGGCCGGAGAGCCAGGTCTCGATGCAGCACCGTTTGCCGCAATAGCAGGAGGGGCCGGGCAGCTCTTCGGCACGGGGCCAGGGCAGCGGGTTGTGGCCCCACTCGCCGGCGATGGCGTTGACGCCCGTCAGCGGGCGGCCATGGATCACGATGCCGCCGCCGGTCCCGGTGCCGATGATCACCCCGAACACCACCGCCGCGCCGGCGGCGGCACCGTCCGTCGCCTCCGAAATGGCGAAGCAGTTGGCGTCGTTGGCCAGCCGCACCTCGCGCCCCAGTGCCGCCCCCAGGTCGCGGTCGAGGGGGCGGCCGATGAGGCAGGTGGAGTTGGCGTTCTTCACCAGGCCGCTGGCCGGCGACAGGGCGCCGGGGATGCCGACACCCACCGTGGCGCTCCGCCCCAGCTCGGTCTCGATCGACGAGACCAGCGCGGCGAGCGCGCCGACGGTGCCGGCATAATCCCCCTGCGGCGTCGCAATACGTCTGCGAATCAAGGTGTTGCCGGCCTCATCCAGGGCGATCGCCTCGATCTTGGTACCGCCCAGGTCGATACCTATCCGCATCACACACCTCCTCCCGTGGCGGTCAGGCCGGCAAAGCGGACTTGAACCGGGGATACAACGGCTATACTTGAGCTGAAAGGTAAGTATTTCGTGCCCGACTGGGCACGGAGAATGAGAGGAGGCCTGTCATGACCACCGAATTCGATCTCCCATCCATCGGCAGCGAAGGCGACGGCAGCCGCTGGAACGAGCAGCTGGCGCGCAATATCGCCAGTGCCGACGGTATCGGGCCGCTGGGCGAGGCTCACTGGCGCGTCATCCGCTACCTGCGCCAGCACTTCGTCCAATACGGCGCCGCCCCGCCGATGCACGTGGCCTGCGTGCAGAACAACCTCGACCCCCACTGCGTGGACAAACTGTTCCACGGCGCACGCGAGGCGTGGCGCGTCGCCGGCCTGCCCGACCCGGGCAGCGAGGCAATCAGCTACATGGATTGAGCTCAGGCAAGGCGCGAGGCGTGCATCACGCCGTAGAGGATCGACACCGCGATCAGCACGTAACCCAGCGGCGGCAGGATCTTGTTCAACACCGAAAAGATGCGCGGCATGCGATCGAGCTTGCCGCGCACGCTGCGCGGATAGTACCAGGCGAAGTAGACCCCCACCGCGATATTGATCAGCAGCGAGAACAGCTCGCCACTGCTCATTTGGCGGCACTCTTCAACACGCCCGCCTCGCGGATATGATCGAGACGGATGCAGCGCTCCTCGCCGTGATCGGTGAGCGCGGACATGAACTCCTGCCCTTCCCGCGTCTGCAGGTCGGTCGGCCGCAGCGTCTCCACGTGGTCGCCGCCCGCTTCGTCGCGCCAGCGCACGCGCAACCGTTGCTGGTGCAGTATCGCGACCTCGTACTCGGAGTAGACATCGCAATCGATGGGTGTGTAGTCGTTGTCGTCATTCATGGTCGTTTAAAAATAACTGCAATAGGTCGTTGAGAAAATCCTGTCCTTTGGCCGTGGGACGCACCCGTTCCCTGTCCCACGTGATGAAGCCCTGCCGCTGCGCCTGCGTCAGTTGTTCGGTGACGGCGCTGACGGCGAGGCCGGTACGCTGCGCGAACAACTCGGTCTCGAACCCGTCCACCAGGCGCAGCGCGTTCATCATGAATTCGAACACCGCGTCGGCGCGGCTCAGCACCGCCTCGCCGCCAATTCGCCCGGCGCCGCCGGAGGCCGCCAGATAGTCGCGCGGATGGCGCACCTTCCAGCGCCGTTCGATGCGCCCCGCGGACGGCAGCGTCACCTTGCCGTGGGCACCGGCGCCGATGCCGAGATAGTCGCCGAAGCGCCAGTAATTGAGATTGTGGCGGCAACGGAAACCGGCGCGCGCATAGGCCGAAACCTCATACTGATCATAGCCCCCCGCCGCCAGTCGCGCCTGCCCGCCGCGCTGAATTTCGTCGATCGCCTCCTCGTCCGGCAGAGTAGGCGGCCGGGCCTGGAACGCGGTGTTGGGTTCGAGGGTGAGCTGGTAATAGGAGAGATGGGTGGGCGCCAGATCGACGGCGGTCGCCACATCCTCCTCCGCCTGCCGCGGCGACTGGCCCGGCAGACCGAACATCAGGTCGAGATTGAAGTTGTCGAAGCCGGCGCCGTGGGCCGCCTCCGCCGCGCGGATCGCCTCGCGCCGACCGTGGATGCGGCCGATGCGCTGCAGCAGCCCGTCGTCGAAACTCTGCGCGCCGATGGAGAGGCGGTTGACGCCGGCGGCGCGAAACTCGATGAACTTGCCCTGCTCCACCGTCCCCGGATTGGCCTCCAGCGTGACCTCCGCATCGGGCAGCAGCCTGAGCCGCGCACGCAGCCCCGACAGCAACCGATCCAGCGCCTCCGGCGACAGCAGGCTCGGCGTGCCGCCGCCGATGAACACGCTGCCCGCCGCGCGTCCCCATACCGCCGGCAACTCCTGCTCCAGGTCGGCCAGCAGCGCATCGACATAGGCGATATCGGGTATCTCCCCGCGCGCCTCGTGGGAGTTGAAGTCGCAATAGGGGCACTTGCGCACGCACCAAGGCACATGCACATAGAGGCCTAGCGGCGGGATGGAAGAGAAACTAGACATGATGAGTCTTATTGGGAACGCCTGGCAATGCGCCAGCATAACACCGCATAGCCGGGATATACTGAACCGAATTCAATGTTGCTGACATGGACCTGCAATACTCTTTCACTGTGATGTACAGGATATACAGCGCCAACATACTTCAGCATGCGCCGGGCCGTGTCCGAAGGGTGCCGGCCACCGCATTCCCGCCGGGAACAAGGCCGTGAACTGGCTGTTTCCGCTGCGCCGCATCATTCCCCTGGCACTGCTGCTGCTCAGCCTGCCGTTTGCCGCCGTGATGCACATGTGGGATATCCATCATGCCAATCAGGAAATCGTACAACAGCTCACCGCCAGCGCCACCCACAGCGG
Organism: Proteobacteria bacterium UBA3588; assembly: GCA_002376325.1. Taxonomy (GTDB): domain Bacteria; phylum Pseudomonadota; class Gammaproteobacteria; order Thiohalomonadales; family Thiohalomonadaceae; genus Sulfurivermis. The sequence continues at coordinate 34,750 of DFMR01000177.1, forward strand.
CGCCCAGCTGACCGCCATGTTACGCGGCCCGCTGACCCAGGACGATTGGGCCGCGGCACGCCACATGTTGCAAAGCGCCGGCACCACGCCGGACCTGCGCTGGGCGGTGGTGGCCGACGCACAGGATCACGTCGTCCTCAGCACCGACGACCGCCTGCTGCAACGCAACGCCGCCACCCTGCCCGGTGCGCCCCCGGCCGCCCTGATCGCCGCTGCACGCCACCGCCGCATGGTGCGCACCGGCCTCTCCGCCGACCGCGACATGCTGTGGGCGATCTATCCCCTGCCGCTGCCGCAGCATGCCGGTAGCGGCGCCCTGATCCTGACCTTCGACAGCAGCACCCTGAAACAGTCGGCGCGCACCGAGGCCATGGAGCATGCCGTCAGCAGCGTCGGCGGCTCGCTGCTGCTGGCCGCCCTGATCTGGTTCTATCTGCGCCTTGCCGTAGTCAACCGCATCGAGCGGCTCACCGCTGCCATCGGCGACTGGCGCTCCGGTGAACAGGAACTCCCCTCCATCGGCGGCCACGACGAGATCGCCCAACTGGCGGACCAGTTCACCACCCTCACCCGTGAACTGGCGGAACAGAATCGCCAGTTGCATGCACTGTTCGAGCGCAGCTTCCAATTCATCGGCCTGCTGGCGCCCGACGGCACGGTGCTGGACGTCAATGACCTGGCATTGGAATTCGCCGACACCGACAAAGAAAACGTGATCGGGCGGAAATTCTGGTCGACGCCGTGGTGGGCCCACGACTCGGCCGGACAGCAACGACTGCAACAGGACGTTGCCGCGGCGGCGACCGGCACCCACATCCGGCGCGACGCCACCCACATAGCGCCCGGCGGCGTGGCCCACTACGTCGATTTCTCGCTGCGCCCCATCCGCAATCAGCACGGTCAGGTGCAGTGGCTGCTGGCAGAGGGTCACGATGTCACACCGCTGAAGGAAGCGGAGCGGCGCAGCCGTCGCCTCAGTGCCTTCTACGCCACCCTCAGCCACACCAATACGGCCATCGTGCGCAGCCGCTCCACTGCGGAACTGTTCCCGCTGATCTGCCGCGTAGCGATCGAACAGGGCGGACTCAAGGGCGCCTGGATCGGTATGCGCGACCCCAAGGGCCATAGTATCGACTCGGTAGCCAGCGCGGGTATCGACGCCGATTATCTGGCCAATCTCGGACTCTCGTTCGATCTGGACGATCCGCGGAGTAAAGGCCCTACCATCGCCGCGTTGAGCATGGGCCACAACTACATCTCCAACGACTTCCTCAACGATCCACGCACGGCACCGTGGCACGATCAGGCGCGCGCCGCCGGCATCCGTGCCTCCGCTTCGCTGCCGTTGTATCGCAGAAATGAAGTGGTCGGCGCACTCACCTTATATGCTGCCGAATCCGGCCTGTTCACCCCCGACCTGATCGGTCTGCTCGACGAGATGGCGCAGGACATCTCCTTCGCGCTCGACAACTTCGAGCGCCAGGAGGAGTTGCAGCTGGCGGCCACGGTATTCGACAGCAGCCGCGAACTGATCACCATCACCGACCCGGAGGGCTTCATCCTCAGCGTCAATCGCGCCTTCACCGACATCACCGGCTATGCCGTCGGCGAGGTCGTGGGCCGCCACATACGCTTTCTCAAATCGGGACGGCACGAAGCGGCGTTCTACCACAAGATGTGGCAAGCCATCGGCAGCGCGGGTTATTGGCAGGGCGAGCTGTGGAACCGCCGCAAAAACGGCGAACTCTATCCCGCCTGGGTCTCGATCTCGGCGGTACGCAACGAAAAGGGCGAAGTGAACAAATATATATCGGTCTCGTCGGACATCACCGAATCGAAGCAGGCGGAGGATCGGATCCGCTACCTGGCCTATTTCGACCCACTGACCGACCTGCCGAACCGCACCCTGCTGCGCGATCGCACCGAACAACTGCTGCTGACGGCGCGGCGGGAACAGCGCAGTGCCGCGCTGTTTTACCTCGACGTCGACAACTTCAAGAACATCAACGACTCCCTCGGCCACCTGACCGGCGATCAACTGCTGCAAGAGGTGGCGCGCCGTATCACGCACGCACTCGAAGGCACCGATGCCGCCGGCCGGCTCGGCGGCGACGAATTCCTCATCATCCTGGGGAAGGCCGACGCCACCACTGCGATGCATACGGCACAACGGCTGTTGAGCGATATCGCGCAACCCTATGCCGCCGGCGAAGTGCCGCTAAACATCACCGCCAGCATCGGCATCGCCCTGTTCCCGCGCGACGGCGAAGACTTCGACGAACTGCACAAGAACGCCGACGTCGCCATGTACAAGGCGAAAGCGCTGGGCCGCAATCGCTACCACTTCTTCACCCCGGAGCTGAATAACGCCGCCATGGAACGGCTCACCCTGGAAAACGCCCTGCGCTCAGCCCTCGGCAACGGCGAACTGGTATTGCACTACCAGCCTCAGGTACAGATCGACAGCGGCCACATCTTCGGCGTCGAGGCGCTGCTACGCTGGAGCCATCCGCAGCTCGGGGCGGTACCGCCCGGCCGCTTCATTCCCATCGCCGAAGAGACCAGCCTGATCGGCGCCATCGGCGAATGGGTGATGTTCGAGGCCTGCCGTCAGGCCAAGGCATGGCAGGAGGCCGGCCTGCCGCCCATCGCCGTGGCGGTCAACGCCTCCACGCGGCAATTTTCCCTCAACGACATGTACCAAACCGTCAGTCGTGCCTTGGAAGAAACCGGCCTGACGCCGGAACTGCTGGAGGTGGAGATCACCGAGAGCCTGCTGGCGCAGGATATTGAAACGACACTGGAGGTGCTGCGCCGGATCAAGGCGCTGGGTGTACGCATCGCCGTCGACGACTTCGGCACCGGCTACTCCAGCCTCGCCTACCTCAAGCGCTTCCCCATCGACAAGCTGAAGATCGACCAGTCCTTCGTACGCGACCTGGAGACCGATCTGGACGATCGCGCCATCGCCGCCGGCGTGGTCAACCTAGGCCACAGCCTCGGCCTGACGGTCATCGCCGAAGGCATCGAAACGGAACAGCAGCGGCAGTTGCTGCACGGCCTCGGCTGCGACGAGGCCCAGGGCTACCTGTTCAGCCGCCCGCTCGCCGCCGACACTCTGGCGGAACTGCTGCGCAACCATTTCACAGCAGAAAGCCGCTAACCACAGAGGGCACAGGGAACACGGGGGTCATCGACACAAAGGCCGTCCCACAGTATCCATCGGGCTTGAAGAATCCCCGCGTGCCCCGTGGTTCGATCTGTTTTGGCTCAGGCCGGGCGCAGCGCCGCCAGCAGCTTGCGCAACGCCTGGCCGCGGTGGCTCAGGCTGTTCTTCGCCTCGGCCGGCAGTTCGGCGGCGGTGCAGTTCTGATCNNGCGTAACGCGCCGAGTAGATGCCGGGCGCACCGTTGAGGGCATCCACCTCCAGCCCCGAGTCGTCGGCGATGGCCGGCAGAGCGGTGTGCTGCGCCGCGTTGCGCGCCTTGAGGATGGCGTTCTCGACGAAGGTGAGACCGGTCTCCTCCGCCTCCGGCACCGAGAATTCGGTCTGCGGCACCACTTCGATATCGACGCCGGCAAGCAGTTGCCCGAACTCGCGCAGCTTGCCCTTGTTGCCGCTGGCCAAAACGACTTTCTTCATTTCCAAACTCCCAAAGATCCCTAACCACGGGGTACACGGGGCGCACGGGGAATACTGTTCGAATACAAACCCCGCACCCAAAGGGCATAAATGTTCCCCGTAGTTAATTGCTTTCCAGCGCCTCGCGCTGCTTCTGCAACAGCTGGCCGATGCCGTGTTCGGCGAGGGCCAGCATGGCGTCCAGTTCGTCGCGGCGGAAGGCGTGGCCTTCGGCGGTGCCCTGCACCTCGATGAAGGCGCCGCCGTCGTTCATCACCACGTTCATGTCGGTCTCGGCGTCGGAATCTTCGGCATAGTCCAGATCGATCACCGGTATCCCCTGGTGGATGCCGACGGAGACCGAGGCGACCTGGCCGTGCAGCGGGTCCTTGCCGATCAGCTTCTTGTTGCGCAGGTGGCGCACCGCATCGGCCAGTGCCACGTAGCCGCCGGTGATGGAGGCGGTACGGGTACCGCCGTCGGCTTGGATCACGTCGCAGTCGATGGTGACGGTGCGCTCGCCCAGGGCCTTCATGTCGACCACGGCGCGCAGCGAACGGCCGATCAGGCGCTGGATCTCCATGGTGCGGCCGCCCTGTTTGCCCTGGGCCGCTTCGCGGCCCATGCGCGAGCCGGTGGAGCGCGGCAGCATGCCGTATTCGGCNNTCCTTTCTTTGGTTGCTGGGTTGGAATGGGTAGGCGCCGCCATTGTAACGGCGCCGCGGCAATGGGGAAACGCTAATCTGCCCTCAGCGTTTGAGTTCGTCGCCGTAGGTGCGCAGCACCTCTTCTATCTGCTCGATGGCATTCTTGAGTTTGTCTGCGTCCACGCCCGCCGCCTTGGCCGCTTGCGCCTTGGACCCTGCGGGATTCTTGGGCTTGGGTGCCGCCCGGCGCTCCAGCGACGTGAGCCGCAGCGCGAGTATGCTGATGTTGTCGCTATGGGGATAGGCCAACTGCTCGGCCCGCGTGGCCATGCGCTCGGCCATTTCGTCTAATGAATCGCCCTCCAGCATGGCGCCCAGCTGGCCGTCGTCCAGGGCAGCCCACAGACCGTCGGAACAGAGCAGGATCACGTCGTCCTTGAGCAACAGCTTGCCCTTGCCTACCTCCACCTCCGGTTCCTGCGGCAGGCAGCCGATGCATTGGGTGACGTGATTGCGGCGCGGATGGCTATCCTGCTCCGAGCGGCTGATCACCCCCTGCTGATAGAGCTGCTCGACGTAGGAGTGATCGACCGTGCGGAACACCGGCACGCCGCCGCGGAACAGGTAGAGGCGGCTGTCGCCCACATGGGCCCACTCCATGTGACCCTCCTGAATCAGGCACAGCACCGCCGTGGTACCGGGGATGTTGCCCATGTCGCGATCGGCGGCGGCCCGCAGCAGTGCGCCGTGGGTCTCGCGGATGATGTCGGCGAGGAAATGCCCCGCCTGCCTCACCGGCCGGTTGGCGTTCAGATAGCGATCGCGGGCGATATCCACCAGCGATTGGGCGGCCAGATCGCCGCCGGGCTGGCCGCCCATGCCGTCGGCCAGCACCAGCAGCACCCCTTCGTCGGTCTCCACCGCCGCAAAGCGATCCTGGTTGCTGTTGCGATTGCCGAGATGATTGGCCTGGCCGAGTTGGTATTCCATGGACTCAGCCCTTGTTGGACCACGGCAGGGTGATGTCGCGGGTGAGCAGGTCAAGCAGCGATTCGCGCGTGGTCGGTTCCTCCGGCGGGTCCGATTTGTCCATCGCCTCCACCAACTGGTCGACGGTCTGCGGCCGCAGCAGCGCATCCACCTCCATCGCCCAGTCGATGGCGGCCAGCAGCGCCATGGAATAGTTCTTCCTGAACAGTACGGTCGCCGGTTTCATGGTGTCCCGCATGCGGCGCTCGTCGGCCGGCGGCGGCGTCACGCCATCGATACAGGCGCGCATCGAGGCGCCGATGGCATAGAGGTCGCTCCACGGACCCACATAGCCGCCCGGGTTCAACTGTTCATAGGGTGCGAAACCCGGCGTGATCACCTGGGTCGGCTGGTACTTGCGGCTCTGCTGCATCACGTGCACCGCGCCGAAGTCGAGCAGCAGCGGGTTGCCGCCGGTGCGCAGATAGATGTTGCCCGGCTTGATGTCCAGATGCAGCAGGCCCATCGAGTGGATGTGCTTGAGCCCCTTGAGCAGTGGCGGAAACACCGTGCGGATAAACTTTTCGCTCAGCCCGCCGCCGTGGCGTTTGATGTACTCCTGGAGATTGATACCCTTCTCGTACGCCATGACCATATAGACCGTGCCGTTGGCGCGGAAGAAGTTGGTCACGTTGACGATGTTGGGGTGCTTGATGGTGGCGAGGGTACTCGCCTCCTGGAAAAACAGCCGGCGGCCGTGGGCGAAACTCTCCGCCGCCTCGGACTCGGGACCGGTCAGAACAGAGACGCCGTCCGGTGCGCGCAGCGCCAGCTTGCGCGGCATGTATTCCTTGATGATGACTTGGCTGTCGTCTTCGCCATGAGCCAGGTAGACGATGCTGAAACCGCCGCCGCCGATGGTGCGATCGATGACGTAACTGTCTATGCGGGTGCCGCGCGGCAAACCGTGATTATCGTATGTTTCGCTCATCCGTGTTTGACGAACCTGCACCTGCTGTATGCGCCGCCGGGCGCGGTTTCGTGATACGACAAGAGCGAGTACCATGACCGCTCTCGGGCCGCACACGGGTAACTTGGGGAGTTTACATGATTCATAGCATGACAGCATTCGCCCGCCGCGACTCCCAAGGGGAGTGGGGCACATTTACCCTGGAACTGCGCTCGGTCAATCACCGCTACCTGGAGCTGGCGTTGCGCCTGCCGGAAGAGGTGCGTGCGCTGGAACCGCGCATCCGTGACAAGATCAACCAGACACTCGGCCGCGGCAAGGTGGACTGCAACCTGCGCTACCAGGCGCCGCTGCAAGGCGGTGCGCTCGAGTTCGATCACGATCTGGTGGGCAAGCTGGCGCACGTCAGCCGCGAGATCGACGGCATTGTCTACAACCCCGCCCCGATCAACGCGTTCGACATCCTGCGCTGGCCCGGCGTGCTGCAACTGCCGGTGCCGGAGCCGGAACAGCTCCACGCCGCCGCGCTGGCGCTGCTGGACGAGGCGCTGAAGGAGCTGGTCGAGAGCCGGGGCCGCGAGGGCGACAAGCTCAAGGAGCTGATCGCCCAACGCTGCGATGCCATGACGGCCATCGTCGCCCAGGTCAACACCCGCCGCCCCGAAGTGCTGGCCAGGGCGCGCGAGCGCCTGCTGGCGCGCCTGGCGGAGATCAAGGGCGAGGTGGACCAAAGCCGGCTGGAGCAGGAGATGGTGTTGCTGGCCCAACGGCTCGACGTGGAGGAGGAGATGGACCGCCTGAGCGCCCACCTGGACGAGGTGAAGCGGGTGCTCGATCAGCACGAACCGGTCGGCCGCCGCCTCGATTTCCTGATGCAGGAGCTCAACCGCGAGGCCAACACCCTCTCCTCCAAGTCGCAGGACGCGGAGACCACGCGCCTGGCGGTGGACCTCAAGGTCCTGATCGAGCAGATGCGCGAACAGGTGCAGAACATCGAATAGCAGTGCCCCCAACCCCGATTGCGAGCCGACCTCCATGAACAACCCTGCAGAGGGCATCCTCTACATCGTCTCCGCCCCCTCCGGCGCGGGCAAGACCAGCCTGGTCAAGGCGCTGCTGCAAAACACCGGGCGGCTGCAGGTCTCTGTCTCGCACACCACCCGCAAGATGCGGCCGGGTGAAGCGGACGGCAAGGATTACCACTTCGTCGATGTGGAGACCTTCCAGTCAATGGTGCGCGACAACGCCTTCCTGGAGCACGCCCAGGTGTTCGACAACTTCTACGGCACCTCCCGCGCCGCCGCCCTCGACCTGCTGCGCCAGGGGATCGACGTAATCCTGGAGATCGACTGGCAGGGGGCGCGCCAGATTCGCGCCATGCTCCCCGGCGCCGTCTCCATCTTCATCGTGCCGCCCTCGCGCGAGGCGCTGGAACAGCGGCTACGCGGCCGCGGCCAGGACGGCGAGGAGATCATCGCCCGGCGCATGCGCGATGCGGTCAGCGAAATGAGCCACTATGCTGAATTCGACTATCTGGTGATCAACGATGACTTCGAGGTCGCCGTGACCGAACTGGGCAGCATCGTCGCCGCCAACCGCCTGCGCGGCCCGCGCCAAACGGCCGTCCACGGCAGCCTGCTGGAGCGGCTGCTGGCATAAACGGTGATTTTTCAATAAAATCCCAACCCCTTTCGCCCGTTATCGGGGCGACCCCGGATTCTGGAGAGATAGCATGGCCCGTGTAACCGTCGAAGATTGCCTGGATAACGTGGACAACCGCTTCCAGCTGGTGCTGGTCGCCACCAAGCGCGCGCGCCAGTTGGAAAAGGGCCGCGAGGCCATGCTGCCGTGGGAAAACGACAAACCCACCGTCCTCGCCCTGCGCGAGATCGCCACCGGCCTGGTCGGCCGCACGATTTTGGACACCGTGGAGCAGGAACCCGAGGAGGAGATCGAGGAAGAGGTGACCGCCGCCATCCTGCCGCAGGAGAACGACTGAGCCGTTCCCCCCAGCCGCTGAGGAGACGTCCGGTGTTTCTCATCAGCGACCTGTGTGCCATTCTCGAAGGCTACCTGGAACCGGCCCAGGTGGCCGAGATATATCAGGCCTACCTGTTCGGCGCCGAGGCCCATGAGGGGCAGAAGCGCCTCTCCGGCGAACCCTACATCTACCATCCCCTGGCGGTGGCGCGCATCCTCGCCGAGATGCGCATGGACCACAAGTCCATCGTCGCCGCCATCCTGCACGACGTCATCGAGGACACCCCCACCGCCAAGGAGCAGCTGGCCGAACGCTTCGGCAGCGAGGTGGCGGAGCTGGTGGACGGCGTCAGCAAGCTCACCCACATCCAGTTCGAGAACAAGGCCGAGGCCCAGGCGGAGAACTTCCGCAAGATGATGCTGGCGATGGCGCGCGACCTGCGCGTCATCATCATCAAACTGGCCGACCGGCTGCACAACATGCGCACGCTGGAAGGGATGCGGCCGGACAAGCGGCGCCGCATCGCGCGCGAAACCCTCGACATCTACGCCCCCATCGCCAGCCGCCTGGGCATGAACAAGATCCGCCTGGAGCTGGAGGACCTCGGCTTCGGCGCCTATCACCCGATGCGTGCGCGGGTGCTGGCCGAAGCGGTCAAAAAGGCGCGCGGCAACCGGCGCGAGATCATCAGCAAGGTCGAAACCGGGATCCAGGAGCGGCTGCGTCAGGAAGAGCTGGAAGGGAAGGTCAGCGGGCGTGAGAAACATCTGCTGTCGCTCTACCGCAAGATGCGCAGCAAGCAACTGTCGTTCAGCGAAGTGATGGACGTCTACGCCTTCCGCATCGTGGTCGACAAGGTGGACACCTGCTACCGCGTGCTGGGCGCGGTGCACAATCTCTACAAACCGGTGCCCGGCAAGTTCAAGGACTACATCGCCATCCCCAAGGCCAACGGCTACCAGTCGCTGCACACCGCACTGTTCGGTCCCTACGGCGTACCCATCGAGGTGCAGATCCGCACCGAGGAGATGGACAAGGTGGCCGAGGCCGGCATCGCCGCCCACTGGCTCTACAAGACCGGCGAAGGCGGCGGGGTCAGCGCCCAGGCGCGCGCCCGCGACTGGCTGCGCAACCTGCTGGAGATGCAGCAGGCGGCCGGCAACTCGCTGGAGTTCCTGGAGAACGTCAAGGTCGATCTGTTCCCCGACGAGGTCTACGTGTTCACCCCCAAGGGCGAGATCGTGGAGATGCCGCGCGGCGCCACCGCGGTGGACTTCGCCTACGACGTCCACACCGACGTCGGCAACTCCTGCGTGGCGGTGAAGATCGACCGCCGCCTGATGCCGCTCTCCACCCGTCTCGCCAACGGCCAGACGGTCGAAGTCATCACCGCGCCGACCGCCCGTCCCAACCCCACCTGGCTCAACTTCGTGGTGACGGCCAAGGCGCGCGCCAACATCCGCGCCTATCTCAAGAATCTCAAGCACGACGAGGCCATCGCCTTGGGCCGGCGGCTGCTGGAGCAGGCCCTTTCCGACCTGGATGAGACGCTGCTGATGTTGCCCAAGAGACGGGTCGAGGCGGCGCTGCACGAAATGGGCTTCACCGCGCTGAACGACCTGTTGGAACAGATCGGCCTGGGCAGCCGCATGGCGCCGCTGGTGGCGCGCATCCTGGTGCCGCAGGGAGAAGCGCCTGCGTCGGCCGCCGGCGAGGAGTCGGCGCGCCCGCTCTACATCAAGGGCACCGAAGGTGCGGTGGTCTCTTTCGCCAAGTGCTGCCGGCCGATCCCCGGCGACGCCATCATGGGCTTTCTCAGTGCCGGCCGCGGCATCATCATCCACACCCAGAACTGCAAGAACACCGCCGACTATCGCAAGCATCCGGAGAAGTGGATCACGGTACAGTGGGAGCAGAACCTCGACGCCACCTTCCCGGTGGACCTGCGCCTCGAGGTGACCAACCAGCGCGGCGTGCTGGCCACCATTGCCGCGGCCATCGCCGACAGCGACGCCAACATCGACAACGTCAGCCTGGAGGAGCGCGACGGCATCCACTCCTCCATCAACCTCACCATCGCGGTGCGCAACCGCAAACACCTGGCGCGCATCCTCCGCGACCTGCGGGTGATCGACAAAGTGGTCCGGATCAGCCGCGGACGCAGCTGAGGCCGGACAGATACGCGCTGCGTTTGCGCTAGGTCAGGGTCGCTGCGTGGCAGCGCCGCCATTGAGCAATTTCTGCAGCTTCGCCACCAGGACATTCCGTTCCAGGGGCTTGACCACGAAATCGATGGCCCCCGCCTTGAGGCTTTCCATCACGACATCCTTCTCGCTGTGACCGGTAATCATGATCACCGGGATGGCGGCGAAGCGATCGACCGCCTTTATCCGGCGGGTGATGTCCACCCCGTCGTTGCCGGGCAGNNCCGGTCGCCGCACAGACCAGCTCGTAGTTGGCCCCCTCCAGCATCTGCGCCAGCAGCTTGTGCTGAAACTCGTCGTCATCCACCACCATCACGGTCGGGGACACACGTCCGGCGAGGGCCTGCAGCACCCGGGCCGACTCCAGCTGCGGCGCCAACTCCTGTTTGAAACGGCCGGCCCACTGACGCATGGGCTGCACCGCAGCGTCAACCGCATGCAGCTGTTTTTCGATCTTCTCTTTGCGCAAATGGCTTACTTCGCGCTGGAAACCGCTGTGGTCCTTGATATCGACCAGAGCGGCATGTCGGCCGCCGGCCAGCCCCGCATAGAAGTCGTCAATCGCCGCAAGAATGCCGCTCTGCGCCTGCTGCAATGAACGTCCTGCCGTATCGACATAGCGGCTGCTGTTCTCTGCATGCCGTTCCAGCAATGCCTCCAGCTCCGCCAAGCGCCGCGCCTGAGTCGCGATCTCGCCGGCGCTGGGCGCGTTGTCCCGTTCAATCTGGCGCAGCGCGTGGTGTACCGTCATCGGTAGCCGCAGGGCATCGTGCGGTACCGGCCAGAACAGGACGTAATCGTCGAAATACTCCTTTCTGCACAACTCATACACCCGTTTCATATCGTCCTTGTTGCTCAAGATCAGCGTCCGGTGCGGCAGCGCATGGACCTGTCGGCTTAGACGATAAAGTCCCAGATAGTACCGTTCGGCCTTGCCCAGCGAATTGAAGGCGAGGATCAGGACATCCGGCCGATGCTGTTCGAAATCGGCGACGGCCCGGTCAGGGTCGGTGGACAGGATGACGTTGTCGAACTCGTCACTCAGCAATTTACGCACCAACGCGGCATCGGCGACAACGTCGGTCGCCACCAGGATGACGGCATCGCGATTCACGGCTTGCATAGGCGGAGGTCGTTGCAACGCGTGTTCCACGCCTCTATCCACCCGGGGAGCTCGGCCGCCGGCATCGGTTTGGCGATGAAATAACCCTGGGCCAGGTCGCATCCGGTGGTGCGCAGAAAATCCCAGTCCGCCCGCTCCTCCACTCCTTCGGCCACGGTCTTCATGCCCAGATGCTGCGCCATGCCGAGGCTGGCCTCCACGATGGCGCGCAACGGCGCATAAAGATTGGCGCCATGAACGAAGCCCTGGTCCACCTTGAGTTCGTCGAACGGGATGTCGCGCAGCTGTGCCAGGGAAGAGTGGCCGGTACCGAAGTCGTCGATGGAGAGACCGATATGCTTGAGGCGCAGCCGGGTCAGGATATCGAGCGGCGCCAGCGGATCTTTCATCAATCGGCTTTCAGTCACCTCCAGTACCAGGCTGGTCGTGGGCAGCCCGGCGTGCTCCACCTTGCGCGCGACGAAATCGGCAAAATCCAGAGTCACCAGATTGTCCATGGAGACGTTCACCGACACGTGCAGATTCAGTCCGCCGTCGGCCCACTGCCGAGCCTGTCCCAGAGCGCCGGTCAGCACCGCGCGCGTCAGGTCGTCGATCACGCCGTGCTCCTCGGCAATGGCGATGAACTGATCGGGAAAAACCAGTCCGTCCTGCGGGTGCTGCCAGCGCACCAGCGTCTCGACGCCGACGACCCTGCCGCTGGCAACCTCCACCTGCGGCTGGTAGTGATTGACCAGTTCATCGGCGGCGATGGCGCGCCGCAATTCGTCCGGACCATAGCGCTTGCGCGACGGGCTGCGCCCGGCGCCGGCATGGACCGGCGAACGCTCCAGTACCTCACGCAACTGGGCCGGTGCCGCCGGCTTATGCAGGGCGCCGAGTACCTGCAGATTGTGCGCCTTGGCCAGACGCTCGGCGGTGTGCAGGATGCGTTCGTCCTCGCCGCTGATCAGCACCAGCCCGCCGGTGTAGTTGAGGCGCACCAGGTGACGCACGAATTCGACACCGTCCATAGCGGGCATCTGCAGGTCGCAGAGCACCGTCGCAAACCCGTTCGGGTCGCGTTCCAGCATCGCCAGCGCCTCGTGCGGCCGCTCCATGGACACCACATCATGAAAGCCGAGTTTCGCCAGTTGGTGCGTAAGCAGCTTGAGTATGAACGGTTCGTCGTCAAGCAACAGGATGGTCATCATTCTCCTCCGTGATTCAGGTGCAGCTAACCGCCTGCCAGCAGCTCGCGTATCTCCTCTTCGACCGCCGCCATCGCCGCCTTGAACTCCTGCATCTCCTGGGCGATGGTGGCCGTACCCCCCCCCTTGCCGGCATTCTCCAGCCCGGCGCACAGATCGCCGAGCGCCAGCGCACCCACGGAACGGGAGGACGATTTGAGCTTGTGGGCGAGGGTGCCGACCAGCCGCAGATCGCCGGTGGCGGCGGCGGCGGCCATTTCCCCGGCCAGCCGGCGGGCCGAACCGAGGTAGTCGGCGAGAAAATCGTGCACCGTCGCCGGGTCGTCCCCCACCAATTCCTTGAGCACGGCGGTGTCGACCAGGGATGCAACGTCATCTTCGGCCGCCGCGGGTGCCGGCGCCGAAGTCGCCGCATCGATGTCGCGGGGCAGCCATTTCTCCAGCGTCGTACGCAGCTGCTGGAGCGGCACCGGCTTGGTCAGATATTCGTCCATACCCACCGCGCGTGCGCGGTTGGCCTCGCCGCGCAGCGCATTGGCGGTGAGGGCGATGATCGGCATATGCCGCTGTCCGTATTCTTCGCGGCGGATGATCTGCGCCAGGGTGTAGCCGTCCATCTCCGGCATGTGCAGGTCGGTCAACAACAGACCGTACCTGCCTTCGCGCCACAGCCGCAGCGCCTCATTGCCGTTGGTCGCCACTTCACCCGCATAGCCGAGGAGCCGCAACTGCTGCAGGATCACCCGTTGATTGAGGTCGTCGTCCTCCGCGATCAGGATCAGCGTGCCCCGGGCACGGGCCTCGGCGACGGTCGGCGGCGGTACCATCTCTTCGCGGGTGAATGCATCCTCGCCAGCATCCTGCGCGATCTCCGGCGACGCGCGGCCTGCCGCCACCGCCACCGCCCGCAGCAGCGCCTGACGCCGCAGCGCGTCGCCGTCGATGGTTACCACATCCGGCGCCTCGATGCGCGCGCGCCGCCACCGTCCCCGGGTAAACAGCAGCTGACACACATTCGGCAGCGCGGCGAATGCCGCATCCGCTGCCGGTCGTTGCCGTCCCGCGTGGCGCAGTACCACCACCGGCCCAGTCAGCTCGGACGCCGCCTGCGCCGCCGCTGTGACATCGGCTGCCGGAATAACCTGCGCCCCCGCATACTCCAGATAGGCACGCAGATCCGCGATATTGAGGTGGGGATCCGCAACAACGATGCAGCTGACCGCCGAGAGGTCGGGACGCGTCCTGGGCGGCTGCTCCGCCGCGATCGCAAACGGCAACTCAACGGTAAATTCGGTCCCCCGGCCAAAGGTACTGGTGACGGTCACCTCGCCCTCCATCAGCTCCACCAGCCGCTTGCAGATGGCGAGCCCCAGGCCGGTACCGCCAAAGCGCCGGGTGGTCGAGATTTCTGCCTGAGTGAACGGCGTGAACAGCTCGTCCAGCGTGGACGGCTCCATGCCGATACCGTTGTCGGCGATGCGGAAGCGCAGGCGCAGCGGCTCCGGCTCGATCACCTCCACCCGCACCGTCACTTCGCCCAGTTGTCCGGGCCGGCCGCCGGAAAACTTGATGGCGTTACCCACCAGGTTGTAGAGCACCTGGCGCAGGCGCACGTCGTCGGACAGTACCCGCTCCGGAATTTCGGGCGAGACGAACAGCGTGATCTCCACCCCTTTTGCCGCCGCCACCGGCACCAGCGAATTGCACAAACCCTCGACGATATCCACCACGGAGATCGGCTGGTGCTCGATCTCCAGGCGCCCCGCTTCGATCTTGGAGAAGTCGAGGATATCGTCGATGATGTTGAGCAGCGCCATCGCCGATTCGCGGATGGTGTTGACCAGCTCGCTCTGGTGCTGCGACAGGCGGCTCTGCGCCAGCACCTCCACCATGCCGATGACGCCGTTCATCGGGGTGCGGATTTCGTGGCTCATGGTGGCGAGGAAGGCCGACTTGGCACGGTTCGCCTGTTCCGCATCGGCGCGCGCCTGTTCCAACTGCTGCGCCGCTGCGCGCTGGCCGGTGACGTCGCGTGCGGTGGCAAACATCAGTCCGTTGGGCTGCGGCATCGAGCGCCACGACAGGATGCGCCACGAGCCGTCCCGGTGCCGGTAGCGGTTTTCGAACTGCAGCACCGGTTCGCCGCGCTTCACCTGGCGCTCCACCTCCTGGAGGGTGGCATCGAGATCGTCGGGATGGACGAAGTCGATATACGGCCGTGACAACATCTCGTCGAGGCTCCACCCCAGAGTCCGGGTGAAGGCGGGGCTGAGGCGTTTGAAATAGCCGTCGCCGCTGGAGATGCAGAGCATGTCCAGCGACAGGGAGAAGAACCGCTCCAATTGCGCCTCAAGCTCCCGGCGCGCCGTAATGTCCTGCAGGAACACCAATGCGCCGGGCTGCCCCTGGTGTTCGTAGGGAACGGCGGCCGCCTCCCCGTCGAACGGCGAACCGTCAATGCGCAGCCAATTTTCCTCCATCGGCGGCACCGCCTTGCCCTCGGCCTTGAGCCGGTGCATCCGCTCGCGCACCGACGCGTGGCTGTCGGCGGCGATGAAATCCAGCACCGGCCGCCCCAGCAGTTCTGCCGCCGAACCTGCGCCCAGCAGTCCCACCGCGGTCGAATTGAGGAATGCGAAATTGCCGTCGCTCTCCACAAACACGCCGAGCGGCGCGGACTCGATGAGGCGCCGATAGCGCGCCTCGCTGGCCTGCAGGCTGCGCTCGGCCTCGCGTTCGGTACCGACATCGCGAAATACCAGCACCACGCCGCGCAGCACCCCGTCGTCTCCACGGATCGGCGCGGCGCTGTCGGCAATGAAATATTCGCTGCCGTCGCGCGCGATCAGCACGGTGTGGTTAGCCAGCCCGTGGATCCTGCCGGTGCGCAACACGTCGGCCACCGGTATCGTAGCCGGCAGGCGCGTCTCCTCGTTGAGGATTTGAAACACCTCTTCGATCGGACGGCCCAATGCAGCGCTCAACGACCAGCCGGTGAGGTGTTCGGCCACCGGATTCATGCGCGTCACCCGGCCGGCGGCGTCGGTCGCCAGCACGGCGTCGCCGATGGAGCGCAGCGTGATATTGAGATCGCCCTCGCTTTCGCGCAGCGCGGCCTCCGCCGCACGGCGGGCCTCCAACTGCTGCTCGAGTTCGCCGGTCCTCGTTGCCACCACGGCCTCGGTTGCCCGCTGGCGGCCCGCCGCGCTCAACACGGCGTAGGCGATCAGGAAAGCCGCCAACACGGAAAATCCGAAATAGATACGCGACTGCAGACCCGTGCCGGCATGCCAATAACCGCCCTCAGGCCGCATCTCCAGACGCCACACGCGATCGGTGAACTTCACTTCGCGCTGCCAGCCCGCCGCGCCCCGACCGGACAGGCCGCCTTCCAGCAGGTGGACGGGGTCACCCGGGGTGACATCCTGAACGCGAAACTCGAGGTGGTGGGCGGCGGCGGCGCGCGCCAGCGGCATGAACAGCTTCTGCACATCGAACACACCGACCACATAGCCGCGCAAGGCGCGACGTCTGGCGGTCACCGAGGCGGCGGCGGCAGCGAAGCCCCTGTGGTAGACGGGATTGAATGCCAGAAAGGCCTGGCGTCCGGTCCGTATCAGCGGGACCACGGCCGCGCTAACGATCCGGCCGCTATCGCGGGCACGCGCCATGGCCACGCGTCGCGCCGCTTCGAAGCCGTGATCGAGACCGAGCACTACCCGATTGGTCGCCAGCGGTGCGGTGTAACGCACGGGAAAATATTCGGCGCGTCTACCTTCGGCGAGCGGTCGCCCCCGGGCATCGAGTTGAAATATGTGATAACCGTGCACGCCTTGCCGGCGTTGCGCCGCAGTGAAAGCGGCGCGGGCCGCGCCGGCCACGCGCGGCGCCCAATCGATACCGATCATCCCCGGCTGGCGGACCACCAGTGCGGTGAAGGTGGCATACTGGGCGCGCGTTACCGTGTTGCTGGCGGCAAAGAAGCGTTCGACGCTGTGCAGCGGCGCAATGATGGCGGAGAGCGAAGGGAAATAGGAGTCGTACACATCCTCCATCACCTGGTCGGCGCGATCCTTGGCCCGGCTCTGCTCCAGTCGGGTGACCCCCCAGTAACCGGCGGCGACCAACAGCGCCGTCACCAGCAACGGCACGACAACGCGGCTACCGGCCCGCGGCCACAGGGTGTTGCCGCCCGACCACCGCCATAACACCACGGGCGCGAACAACACCACCCCTAGGCTGTCGCCCGTCCACCAGAGCAGCCACTGTGTCCCCATGTCCGCCACGGCCAGGTGCCCGAAGCCCGCCAGCACGGCCACACCGATGGTGGCCGACGTGACGCAGGCGACCGGTCCGGCCAACAACAGAAAGCGCCACACATCGCGTTCCGCGGAAAGCGGCTGTGCCGCCGTGAGAAAACGCCTGGCCAGTAGCGCACCGACCATCGCCTGCAGCGTCGCACCGCCGGCGAGCAGCGGCGCCATCACTGTCCCGACCGCGGAGCCGTTCAACCATAGATCGAAGACCAATGCGCCGAGCCAGATGCCGGCCCAGCAGCGCAGTCCGCACATCAGCAACGCCGCCAGAGCCAAACCTGCGGCAGGCCATAGGGGGGAGGTGTAAACGCTGGATGAGGGCAGCAGATGGCCGGCAGCGGCGGCACCGGCATAGGCAACGGCGATCAGCATAATGCGCAACAACCACGCGCCCGGTTTATTGCGGACGATACCGTCCGTTCGCGTTGATTGAATTTCTGTGGCCGTAGCGCCGTTCGTATCGGGTGAGGAGGGATGGGTCACGTCACTGTGTTTCCTGAATCGTCCATCAGGTGTCCATCGGACATAATGGCTAAGTGCTTAACTATAGACGGCCAGCGGAAGCAAATTGTTCCGTCGACGTTGAACCTAAATTTTCCTTATGGAAGCCGTGAGATTTCTGCAGTTTTCATAATGAATGGACGGCGGCCCATCGCCGCAATAATGGGCAAACAGATCCCCTTGCCGCAGGATCGGCCGGGCAGGTTGCGCAAACTGCCGCAGGACCGAATCACCGGCGGCATGGCCATGGCTGTCGTTGCACCGTTTGGAAGTGATCGATATCCAACAGGCACGCGGTCAACGTATCCGGGCTGCGCTGCAATGCCGCCAGCAGGGGCGCACTGACCGCATAAAGGGCGCGCCGGTTCATGATGCCGATCAGAGGATCGTGCATCGGCGCCGCGCGCATGCATATACAGGCCAACGACAGAATACAGGCTGAGGAACGACATCCACACTGTGTCCACGGACCCGTCGCGAATCCCGATTTCTTCCGGATTCTGCCGCCAGGTCTGCGCCAGGGCGACCGTCTGTATGAGAAAAACACGGACCAATAGCGTGAAGAGCGTTTTGTAGTCCATCGGGGGTTCACCCTTTCATTGGCGACTACGTTCCCTGCCGTTTGGATCTCGTCCACTACACTCGACATTAAGGGGCACGCATATAACAGCATCGGATTGAATAGGGCATACCCGTCTTCATCGGCCTTATTGAACAGCCTTGGCGCGCTCTCCGGCCGCCGCTTACAATGGCGGTGTCGTTCATCGTTTCGCACGCCGCACTCGTCCGCCGTCGTGCGTAAGGACATTTCATGAAGATGCGCTGGTTGCTGGGCAGTTCGCCGTTCCGCCTCGCGCTGCTGGCAACACTGGTGGGGCTGGTCGCGGGCGCTGGTGCGGTGGTATTCCGCGGCCTGATCGCCGTATTTCACAATCTGTTTTTCCTCGGCCGCTTCTCCGTGTTCTATTCCGCCAACGCCCACACCGCCGTCGGCCCGTGGGGAGCATGGGTGGTGCTGGTGCCGGTGGGCGGCGCGATACTGGTCGCGTTCCTGGTGAAAAACTTCGCGCCGGAAGCCAAGGGCCACGGCGTGCCGGAGGTGATGGACGCGGTCTACTACCATCGCGGTCTGATCCGCCCCATCGTCGCCCTGGTGAAATCGCTGGCCTCGTCGATCTCCATCGGTTCCGGCGGTTCGGTGGGACGCGAGGGACCGATCATCCAAATCGGCGCCGCCTTCGGCTCCACCCTGGGCCAGATGATTCGGATGCCGGAGTGGCAACGGCTGACCCTGGTCGCCTGCGGCGCCGGCGGCGGCATCGCGGCCACCTTCAACACCCCCATCGGCGGCATGTTGTTCGCCATCGAACTGATTCTGCCCGAGATCAGCGCCCGTACGCTGGTGCCGGTGGCCATCGCCACCGGCGGCGCGACCTTCGTCGGCCGGCTGGCGTTTGGCGATCACCCCTCGTTCGACATCCCGGCGCTGGCGATCCCCGCCGCCCACGCCATCCCCGCGCTCTCCTATCTGGCCTACGTGACGCTCGGCATCGTGCTCGGCACGGTGGCGGTGCTCTACATTCGTTCGCTCTATGCGTTCGAAGACATGTTCGATCGCATGCCGGGCAACTACTACACGCGCCATATCACCGGCATGCTGCTGGTAGGCATCATCATGTACCTGTTCATGCACCATTACGGCTACTACTACGTGCAGGGCATCGGCTATGCGGTGGTGCAGGACACCCTCTCCGGCAGTCTCAATGTGCCATACCTGATGGTACTGTTGTTCGTCGCGAAGCTGCTGGTCACCGCGCTCACCCTCGGCTCCGGCGCCTCCGGCGGCGTGTTCTCGCCATCGCTGTTCATGGGCGCGGTGCTGGGCGGGGCCTATGCCATCCTGGTCGACAAGCTGATGCCGGGCCTTCAGCTGGCGGTACCAGGCACCGCGATCATCGGCATGGCCTGCGTGGTGGGCGCGGCGACAGGCGCCGTGCTGACCGCGACGGTGATGATCTTCGAGATGACGCGCGACTACAACGTCATCATCCCGCTCATTATCGCGGTGGCGTTCGCCTACGGCATGCGCACACTGCTGTTCAACGACAGCATCTACACCCTGAAACTGACCCGCCGCGGCCATCACATCCCGGTGTCGATGCAGACCCATCTCTACATGCTGCGCACCGCCATCGATTTCATCAACATGCCGCTGTTGCAGCTACCGGCCGACAGTGAAATTGCGGCGTTGCGCCGCACCGCCGATCTCTCCTGGCCGGCACCTCATGTGCTGGTACTCGACGACGGCCAGGTGCATGCGGTATTGCCGTCCCATGAGCTGCGGCGTGAGCTGAGCCTGCGCGCAAGTTCCGGCGCCCGTCGCGTGGGCCAGCTCCACGGCACTGCGTTCGTCGTCGCCAAGGCCACCGATCAACTGTTCGATCTGGTGGCGGCGATGCGCGCCCATGATCGCAACGTCGCCTTGATCACGCGCGAAGGAAAACTGGAGAGTGCCGCCGACGTGCTCGGCGTCGTCACCTGGGCGGACATCATGGAGCACGGCAATTTCCCGCGCCAGCTGGTGGGGCAGTACGAGCGTCACGGTTGACCGGGAGTGACGGGACGCAGGGCAACAGGAACGTAACACCCGCGGTGCGGTATGATCCCTCGCCAGCGCAACCGACGAGGAGTTCCCTGTGACCCGGAAAATCATCCACACCGACAATGCACCCAAGGCTATCGGCACCTATTCGCAGGCCGTAAAGATCGGCGACACCGTCTACCTTTCCGGTCAGATCCCGCTGGTTCCCGCCACCATGGAGCTGGTGAGCGGCGACGTGAAGGCACAGATCCGCCGCGTATTCGACAACCTCAAGGCGGTGGCCGAGGCGGCCGGCGGCTCGCTGGCGGAGGTGGCCAAGCTCAACGTCTTTCTCGCCGACCTGGCCGACTTCCCGCTGGTCAACGAGGTGATGGCCGACTACTTCCGGCAACCCTACCCGGCCCGCGCCGCCATCGGCGTCGCCGCCCTGCCCAAGGGCGCGGCGGTGGAGATGGACGCGATCATGGTGCTGGGCGGTTAAACGGACCGGTGCAGGCACGGCCTGCGCCTCCCGTCGGATCCCGTGAGCAGCCAACAGAGCGACGAGACGATAGCGCCGGTCACCGCGCTCAAGGGCGTGGGACCGCGCCTTGCCGCGCGCCTGGAGCACCTCGGCATCCACAGCGTCGAGGATCTGCTGTTCCACCTGCCGCTGCGCTATCAGGATCGCACTCGCGTCGTCCCCATCGGCTCCCTGCGCCCCGGCGACGAGGCGGTGGTCGAGGGCGAGGTGCTGCTCACCGAGATCAAGTTCGGCAAACGCCGCATGCTGCTGTCGCGCATCGCCGACGGCAGCGGCGCCCTCACCCTGCGCTTCTTTCACTTCAGCGCCGCCATGCAGCAGTCTCTGGAGCGCGGCGCGCGGGTGCGCTGCTATGGCGAAGCACGCTTGGGAACGACCACGATGGAGATGGTACATCCGGAGTTCCGCCGCCTGGGCGACGACCTGCCCGCCGCCGTGGAAGAGCACCTGACGCCGGTCTATCCCACCACCGAGGGGCTGCAACAACCCTCCCTGCGCCAACTCACCGACCAGGCGCTGGCCCTGCTCCATAGCGGTGAGTTGGCACTTACCGACTGGCTGCCGTCCGAACTGCTGGAGGGGCTGGAGCTGCCGCCGCTGACGGCGGCGATCGAATACCTGCACCGGCCGCCGCCCGACGCGCCGCTGGTGCTGCTGACCGAAGGCCGTCATCCGGCCCAGCGCCGCCTCGCCTTCGAAGAGCTGCTGGCCCACACCCTGAGCCTGCGCCGGCTGCGCGCCCGGGCCCAGCGCCATCGGGCGCCGCCGCTGCCGGGCGACGAGAGCCTGTGCCTGCCGTTTCGCACCGCATTGCCGTTCGCCCTCACCGCCGCCCAGCGCCGGGTCGGCGACGAGATTTCCGCCGATCTGGCCCAGCCGCACCCGATGCAGCGGCTGGTGCAGGGCGATGTCGGCTCGGGCAAGACGGTGGTCGCCGCCCTGGCCGCCTTGCAAGCGGTGGAGTCGGGCTGCCAGGCGGCGGTGATGGCCCCCACCGAGCTGCTGGCGGAGCAGCACTACCGCAACTTCAGCGCCTGGCTGGCGCCGCTCGGGGTCGAGGTGGCGTGGCTGGCCGGCAAACTCAAGACCAAGGCGCGACGCGAGATGCTGGCGCGCCTGGCCGACGGCAGCGCGCGGGTCGCGGTCGGCACCCACGCCCTGTTCCAGGAGGGGGTGGAGTTCCACGACCTGGGGCTGGTGATTGTCGACGAGCAGCACCGCTTCGGCGTCCATCAGCGCCTCGCCCTGCGCGAGAAGGGGAACCAGGGCGGCCGCTATCCGCACCAACTGATCATGACTGCCACCCCGATCCCGCGCACCCTGGCGATGACCGCCTACGCCGATCTCGACTGTTCGGTTATCGACGAACTGCCGCCGGGGCGCACCCCGGTAGAGACGGTGGTGATCCCGGACAGTCGCCGCGACGAGGTGGTGCAGCGGGTCCACCAGGCGTGTCAGGCAGGGCGCCAGGCCTATTGGGTCTGCACCCTGATCGAGGAGTCGGAATCCCTGGCGGCCCAGGCCGCGCAGGACACCGCGGCGCAGCTGGCCGAGGCGCTGCCCAACCTGCGCATCGGCCTGGTCCACGGCCGGCTCAAGGGCGAGGAGAAGGAGCAGGTGATGGCCGCCTTCAAGCACGGCGACCTCGACCTGTTGGTGGCGACCACGGTGATCGAGGTGGGCGTCGACGTGCCCAACGCCTCGCTGATGATCATCGACAACGCCGAACGGCTCGGCCTGGCCCAGCTGCACCAGTTGCGTGGCCGCGTCGGCCGCGGCGCCGCCGAGAGCCACTGCGTGCTGATGTACCACGGCCCGCTGTCGCAACAGGGCAAGGAGCGGCTGGCGGTGATGCGCCGCACCGCCGACGGCTTCGAGATCGCCCGCAAGGACCTGGAGCTGCGCGGCCCCGGCGAGGTACTGGGCACCCGCCAGACCGGTCTGTTGCAACTGCGCATCGCCGACCTGCGCCGCGACCAGTACCTACTGCCCGAAGCCACGCGCGCCGCCGACCTGCTGTTGCAACGCTGGCCGCAACAGGTCACACCGCTGGTCCGGCGCTGGGTCGGTGCGGGAACCCGCTACGGCGAGGTATGATGCGTCGTACACGTAGTCGTAAGTTTCAAGTTGCAAGTGACAAGAAAGAAGCCGGCGCACCACTGCGGCGGGGATCGAATATCACTGCGCCTTTATCCTCTTGCGACTTGCAACTTGTCACTTGGAACTGTCCTCTGTGGATCATTACCGCAAACATCGCTTCGAACCCATCTGGCATGCGCCGCGCCGCGTCCTGCGCAGCAGGGTGCCCGCGCCGCTGTGGGACTGGCTGCTCGACCCCGCGTCGCTGACCCGGCGCCTGCAACGCGCCTGCCCCGGGGGCTTCCGGGTCGAGGTGCTGGAACAGCGCCGCGAACTGCCGATGCTGAGCGAGGCGCGCGCCCTCGGCATCCGGGCAGGCCGCCGCGTCCTGGTGCGCGAGGTGCGGCTGCTGTGCCGCGGGCACCCCTGGGTCTTCGCCCGCACCGTCATCCCCAACGCCACCCTCACCGGACCCCAGCGCCGCCTGGCGCGGCTCGGCACGCGCCCCCTCGGCGGGACCCTGTTCCGCGACCGCAGCATGCGCCGCGAGGCGCTGGAGATCGCCCGCATCGACGCCGGGCAGCGGCTGTTCCGCCGGGCCGCCCGCCCGCTGCCGCAGCCGCCGACATTCATCTGGGGACGGCGTTCGCTGTTCCGGCTGCGCGGCAAGCCACTGCTGGTGTGCGAAATGTTCCTGCCGGGGATCGGCGAGGATTGTCCATGAGCCGCCTCGCCGTCGCCTGGCGCCGGCTGTTGCCGTGGCTGCAGGTGCTGCACCTGCACCGCCCTGCCGACCTGGCCCTGCTGTGGCTACCGCTGCTGTGGGGACTATGGCTGAGCGCCGGCGGCCGGCCGGCACCGGCCACCGTGGCAACCTTGCTGCTGGCGACGCTGTTGCTGCGTTGCGCCGCCTGGCTGTTGCTGGGACTGGCCAACGCCGGCCAGGGTCACGCCGGACGCTCACTGCCGGCGCTGCTGCGGGCGCTGCCGCGGCCGTTGGCGCTGGCGCTGGCGCTCACGTCGCTGGGCGCGCTGCTGCTGTTCGCCGCCGCCGGCTGGCCGACGCTGATCACCGCCCTGGGCGCTACGGCGCTCGGCATGGCCTATCTCTGGATCCGGCGTCAGACCTTCCTCGGCGAGCTGGTGCTGGCCCTGGCCCTCGCCGCCGGCTCCATCGCCGGCTTCACCGCGGCCGGCGCGGTGCCCAACAAAACCGCCTGGCTGCTCTACACCGCCGCGGTCTTGTGGTCTACCGCCTACCTGACGGAGCGGGCGGCACTGCACCTGCAACAGCACGCCCGCCTCGGCATCAAGAGCCTCACCATGCTGTTCGGCGCCGCCGACCGCTGGCTTATCGGCCTGTTGCAGGCGGCGGCGCTGTTGACTCTTTGGCTGGTGGCGCGGCAAGAGTCGCTAGGGCTCTTCATGCCCGTGGCGTTGGCGGTCGCGGCGGCACTGGGCGTCTACCAGCAGTGGCTGATGCGCGGCGGCACCGACCAGGGCTACCGCCGCGCCTATCTCGACAATGTCTGGTTCGGCATCGCCATCTTCTGCGGCATTCTGTTCCACTACCTGTGCCGTCTCCAGGGCCACTGCTAGCCGGCGCGCGCCACCGCCCACACCTCGATCCGCTCCGCCCCCGCCCGCCGCAGCACCCGCGCCAGTTCGCCGACCGTGGAACCGGTGGCGATGACGTCGTCGAGGATCGCCACGTGGCGCACCTCCAGCGGCGCGGTCAGCTCGAAAGCGCCGCGCACATTGCGACGCCGCTCCCGCGCCGCCAGCAACGACTGGGTCTCTGTCGCCCGCAAGCGGCGGCACAGCTGCGGAGCCAGCGCGACGCCGAGACCTGCGGCCACCGGCCGCGCCAGCTCCAGCGCCTGGTTGAAACCGCGCCGACGCAGCCGCGACGGGTGCAGCGGCACCGGAATGATCAATTGGGGCAGCGGCGTCGCCCGCTGCAACAGGGCGGCGGCCAGCAATCCGCCGCACAGCCGGCCGGGGGGCAAACGCCCATTGAACTTGAACCGCTGCAACAGCCAATCGACGGGGGCGCGATAGAGCAGCGGCGCGAACGCCGCATCGAATGGCGGCGGGTGCTTCAAGCAGGCACCGCACAGGCCGGGCTGCGGCAGCGGTGCCGCGCAGCGCTCGCAGGCGGCGCGATTCCACGGCAGTTCGGCACGGCAACCGGCACAGAGATCATCGCCGCCGTCGCCCGGTGCGTCACATAACAGGCAGGCGGGAGGAAACAGTATGGATTGTATAAAAGATATACATCCGTCAACTTTGCGGGGTCGTTTCATTTGACAACTCATCCTTGAGTGGGAATACTCCCGGCTCCATTCTAGCCCTCCTTGCGGAGCAGAGACCATGCCCCAGGCCGCCCAACGCCAATCCTCCCCCACCGTGCGTCACGACTGGTCCCTGGACGAGGTGGAAGCCTTGTTCAACACGCCGTTCATGGAGTTGCTGTGGCAGGCGCAGCAGGTGCACCGCCGGCACTTCGATCCCAACGTGATCCAGGCCTCCAGCCTGCTCAACATCAAGACCGGCGGCTGTGCCGAGAACTGCGGCTACTGCTCGCAGAGTGCCCATCACGAAAAGAAGGTGAAGCTGGAGCGCGACACGCTGATGGAGGTCGACGCCGTGGTGACCCAGGCCCGTGCCGCCAAAGAGGGCGGTGCCACCCGCTTCTGCATGGGCGCCGCCTGGCGCAACCCGCGTGACGAGCAACTGGATAAAGTGCTGGAGATGGTGCGCCAGGTGAAGGCCATGGGCCTGGAGACCTGCGTCACCCTCGGTATGCTCACCGGCGACCAGGTGGGCAAGCTGAAAGAGGCAGGCCTCGATTACTACAACCACAACCTGGACACCTCGCGCGAGTACTACGACAAGGTGGTCACCACCCGCAGCTACGACGACCGTCTCGACACCCTGGCCGAGGTGCGCAAGGCAGGCATCAACGTCTGCTGCGGCGGCATCCTCGGCATGGGCGAGGCGCGTCGCGACCGCGCCGCACTGCTACAGGAGCTGGTCAACCTGCCGGAGCATCCGCAGAGCGTGCCGGTGAACCTGCTGGTCAAGGTGCCCGGCACGCCGCTGGCCGACAGCCCGGACCTGGACATCTTCGAATTCATCCGCACCATCGCCGTGGCGCGGCTGCTGATGCCCGCCTCGCACGTGCGCCTCTCCGCCGGCCGTCGGGAGATGCACGACGAGGCCCAGGCCCTCTGCTTCCTCGCCGGCGCCAACTCGATCTTCTACGGCGACCGCCTGCTCACCACCGACAACGCCACGGTCAACCACGACCGCGAACTGTTCCGTCGCCTGGACCTGACGCCGGCGGCTTAAAGAAAGATTGAACCACTGGGTTCACGGGAACACAGGTTTTGCCTGTAACCCCCGCGAATCCAGTGTTCCCCGCGGTTAAAGTGTTTTCATGAACGAACTCGAACAGGCACTGCAACAACGTGAGGCGACGCATCTCTACCGCCGCCGCCGCGTGCTCGATTCGCCGCAGGGGCCGGAGATTGTGGTGGACGGCCGCCGCCTGCTGTCGTTCTGTTCCAACGATTACCTCGGTCTCGCCAACCATTCGGGCATCGTCGCCGCGACCCGGAACGCCCTTGCCGACTACGGCGTCGGCGCCGGCGCCGCCCACCTGGTCACCGGCCACATGGCGCCGCACCACGCCCTGGAAGAGGAGCTGGCCGCCTTCACCGGCTATCCGCGCGCACTGCTCTTCTCCACCGGCTACATGGCCAACCTCGGCGCGGTCAGCGCCCTGTGCGGCACCGGCGACACGGTGTTCGAGGACCGCCTCAACCACGCCTCGCTGCTTGATGCCGCCCTGCTGTCGCGCGCCCGCCTGCAACGCTTCCCCCACGCCGATGCCGCAACGCTCGGCGAACGCCTGCGCGACAGCAAGGCCGGCCG
Source organism: Proteobacteria bacterium UBA3588 (assembly GCA_002376325.1). Lineage (GTDB taxonomy): Bacteria > Pseudomonadota > Gammaproteobacteria > Thiohalomonadales > Thiohalomonadaceae > Sulfurivermis. The sequence goes on from DFMR01000177.1 coordinate 61,416, forward strand.
CAAGCTGGTCGTCAGCGACGGCGTGTTCAGCATGGACGGCGACATCGCGCCGCTGCGCGAACTGGCCGCCGCCGCAACGGACGACGGCGCCTGGCTGCTGGTGGACGACGCCCACGGCCTGGGCGTCATCGGCGCAAACGGCCGCGGTTCGCTGGAGACCTGTGGCCTCACGGCGCAGCAGGTGCCGCTGCTGGTGGGCACCCTGGGCAAGGGTTTCGGCGCCTTCGGCGCCTTTGTCGCCGGCGACGAGACGCTGATCGAGACCTTGATCCAGCAGGCCCGCCCCTACATCTACACCACCGCCTTGCCGCCGGCCATCGCCGCCGCCGCCCGCGCCAGCCTGCGCATCATCCAGGGCACCGAGGGCCGCGAGCGGCGCCAGCGGCTGACCGTGCTGATCGAGCGTTTCCGCAGCGGCGCCGCCGAGCTGGGCCTGCCGCTGATGGCCTCGCCCACCGCGATCCAACCGCTGCTAATCGGCGCCGCCGACGCTGCATTGCGTCTATCCGAAATGCTCCTGGCCGACCGCATCCTGATCAGCGCCATCCGCCCGCCCACCGTCCCCGAAGGGACGGCGCGGCTGCGCATCACCCTGTCGGCGGCGCACACCGCGGCCCAGGTGGACCGCCTGCTGGCGGCGCTGGAACGGCACGCGGTACCGCTGCTGCGAGAGACGGACGAACCATGAGCCTCTACCTGGAGAGTCACGGCAGCGGCCCGGCACTGGTGCTGATCCACGGCTGGGGCCTGCACGGCGGGATCTGGGCAGCGCTGGTCGAGGCGTTGCGCGACCGCTGGCGCGTCATCAGCGTCGACCTGCCCGGCCATGGCCGCAGCGCACCACTCGACGGCCCTTACACCTTGGACGCGATCAGCTCGGCCGTCGCCGCCGCAGTGCCCGATGAGGCCGCCTGGCTCGGCTGGTCGCTGGGCGGGCGGGTCGCCCTCGCCGCCGCGGCCCGGGGCAAGGCCATCACCCGCCTGCTGCTGGTCGGTACCACGCCGCGCTTCATCCGCGGCGACGACTGGCCCCACGCCATGCCGGCGGCGGAGCTGCAACAGTTCGCCGACGCCCTGCGCGACGACTGGGAGGGGACGCTGCAACGCTTCCTCGCCCTCCAGGCGCGCGGCTCGCAAAAGGCGCGCGACGAGCTGCGCGCCCTGCGCGAGGGGCTATTCGCCCACGGTGCGCCGCAACCCCAGGCCTTGGCCGGCGGCCTCGACATCCTGCGCAGCGCCGACCTGCGCGCCCTGCTTCCGGCCATCACCCAGCCAGCGCTGGTGGTGCATGGCAGCCGCGACACCCTGGCCCCGCCCGCCGCCGCCGAGTACCTGGCGACCACACTGCCCCATGGCCGGCTGGCGCTGATCGAAGGGGCCGGCCATGCGCCGTTCCTGTCACACCCCGAGGCGTTCCTCGCCGCGCTCCGGGGGTTTCTCGATGAATAACCTGCCGCTGCCCGACAAGCGTCTGGTACGCGCCTCCTTCGACCGCGCCGCCGCGCGCTACGACGAGGCGGCGCTGCTGCAACGGGAAGTGGGCGCCCGCCTGCTGGAGCGGCTTGATGTGATCAGGCTGCACCCCCGGCGCATCCTTGAAGTGGGAACCGGCACCGGCTTCTGCACCGCGCACCTGGCGACGCGTTACCCCCAGGCGCAGCCGGTCGCCCTCGACCTGGCGCCCGCCATGCTGGCCCGCGCCCGCCGGCGTTTCTCCTGGTGGCAGCGCCGGCGCGGCCGACCGCTGTGCATCTGCGCCGACGCCGAGGCGCTGCCGGTGGCCGACGCCTCGGTCGACCTGCTGTTCTCCAACCTTACCCTGCAGTGGTGCGGCGACCTCGACCGCACCTTCGCCGAATTCCGCCGCGTGCTGCGCCCCGGCGGCCTGCTACTGTTCACCACCTTCGGCCCCGACACCCTGAAAGAGCTGCGCGCCGCCTGGCGCGCGGTGGACGACGCCATGCACGTCAACGCCTTCATCGACATGCACGACATCGGCGACGCCCTGGTGCGCAACCGCCTCGCCGATCCGGTGATGGACCGCGAGGAGATCACCATGACCTACCGCGAGGTGCGCACCCTGATGTCCGACCTCAAGGCCATCGGCGCCCACAACGTCAACCGCGGCCGCAGCGCCGGCCTCACCGGCAAGCGGCGCCTCAACGCCATGCTCGGCGCCTACGAGCAATTCCGCCGCGACGGCCTGCTGCCCGCCACCTACGAGGTGCTCTACGGCCACGCCTGGGCTCCGGCCACGCCGCTGCAACATGAACACGACGGCGCCGCGCACATCCCGCTGGAGCAGATGCGCGCGGGGTTAAGAGGTAAACAATGACCCGTGGAATCTTTGTCACCGGCACCGACACGGGCGTAGGCAAAACCTGGGTCAGCACCGGACTGATGGCCGCACTGCAACAGCGCGGCCTCGCGGTCCTCGGCATGAAACCGGTGGCCTCCGGCTGCGAGCAGACCCCCGCAGGACTGCGCAATGAAGACGCATTGCTGCTGCAACGGCAGGGTTCGCATCCAATCGACTACCAACTGCTCAATCCTTACGCCTTCGCCCCGCCCATCGCCCCCCACGTGGCGGCGGCCCAGGCCGGGACTCGCATCGACCTGGCGCGGCTCGAGACCAACTACAAAATACTCTCGACCCAGGCCGACGTGGTGGTAGTGGAGGGAGCCGGCGGCTGGCTGGTGCCGCTCAACGAGCGCGACACCATGGCCGACCTGGCAGCGCGGCTGGAACTGGAGGTGATGCTGGTGGTGGGCCTGCGCCTCGGCTGCATCAACCACGCGCTACTGAGCGTCGAGAGCATCGTCCGCCGCGGCGTGCCGCTGGCCGGCTGGGTCGCCAACACCCTGGAGCCCGCGATGCCGGTGCTGGCCGACAACCTCGCCGCCCTGCGCGCCCATATCGAAGCGCCGCTGCTGGGCGTGGTACCGCATCTGGCCCATCGCGATGCCGCCGCCATCGCCGCCGAATTGATGTCGAATCTGCCATAAATCAACAATTGCCGGCGGCCGCGATGGCCACGCACAGCCCTCCGGACAAAACACGTTGTTATCACATAATTTTTAAGGTATTTATTGGGGCGAACGACTCATAACATACAAAGGGGGCTGTTATGTGGCATCGTTTCGCGAAGGGACTAGCCATCCTGCTACTGGCCGGTTTTACGTTCCAGGTCCAGGCCGACGATTACCCGGCGGCATTCGCCGCCGAGGCCGCCATCTACCCCGGCGGCCAGGTGTTCCAGAGCTACCAGGATTCCGATGGCCGGCACGTCGACTTGGTAGTCAACGCCGACCCCAGCGACGTGGTCGATTACTACACGCAGCAGTTAAAAAAGCGGGGCTGGCGGCTGAAGAACTATCAGGAGGCCGGCCCGATTGCCGCCGCCGACCTGCGCCGCGCCGACAAACGGATGATCATCAGCGTGGTTCGTGAGCGGGGCAAGGTCGTCGCCACTCTGACGTTGACTACGCCATAATCATCCCGCTAAAGAAAACGGCCCCTTCCGGGGCCGTTTTCCGTTGTCTTGACGCTTCTCACGCCGCTAGCATATTGCGCAGCTTGTTCATGGCGTTCTTTTCCAGCTGGCGGATACGCTCGGCGGAGACGCTGTACTTGTCCGCCAAATCCTGCAACGTGGTCTTGCCGTCGTCGGAGAGCCAACGAGCCTGGACGATGTCGCGGCTGCGGTCATCGAGGGTTGCCAGGGCGCTATGCAGGCGTTGGTTGTTGTCCTGCTCCCAATCCTCGGCCTCCAGGTGGGCGGCCGGCTCGAAGCGGGTATCGGCCAGATAGGCGGCCGGGGCCGGAGCCTCGTCGTCGTCGTCGTTCTGGGCATCGAAGGCGACATCGTGGCCGGAGAGGCGGGATTCCATCTCCAGCACCGTCGCGGACGGCACACCCAACGCCTTGGCCACGGCGTCGACCTCCTCCTTGGAGAACCAGCCGAGACGCTTCTTGGAGCTGCGCAGATTGAAGAACAGCTTGCGCTGCGCCTTGGTGGTGGCGACCTTGACGATGCGCCAGTTGCGCAGGATGAATTCGTGGATCTCGGCGCGGATCCAGTGGACCGCGAAGGAGACCAGCCGCACCCCCTGATTCGGATCGAAGCGCTTGACGGCCTTCATCAGGCCGATGTTG
>DFMR01000031.1 GCA_002376325.1 Proteobacteria bacterium UBA3588
CCAGCCATTGGGTGAGCGCATGGCCGGCGCCGCCCGCCGCCGCGCCGAGCGTGCTGTAGCCCACCAGGCGACCGCCCGAGAACGGCAGTAACGAGCGCCACGCACCGCCGCCACGCCCGACGAAAACCGGACCGATAAACGGCAGGCAACTGATGTTGCAGGGACCCGCACCAAACACCAGGCCTGTCGCCAGGGCGGCGCCGAATGTCAGTGTGAGCGACTCCATCAGCCCTTGTCCTTCGCGCTGCCCGCGCGCCAACCGCGCCACCAGGCCGGCAACGACCACTGTTCCCAGCGCTGCTGCGCCTTTTTCCGCGTCCGGAAGTAGTCCGGTCCGGAGCGCAACAGCGGGACGACGGCATATTTCAGCTGCAGCGCGTCTTGGTCCGGACAAAACTCGACGCAGCGACCGCACAACGTGCAGTCCGCATGAAGCGCATCCGAACGCGACATCGCGGAGTGAATCTCACTGATGTCCATCGGACACGCCTTGGCGCACAACCCGCACTTGGCACACCGCGGCGTCGCCTGCTTCACCAGCCGCACCAACCCCACCTTGCGGAATACCGCATGCAACGCCAGCATCGGACAGATCCGGCAATAGGGCTGCCGTACCTGTAGCGCCAACGCGATCATCAGACCGAACAGGAACGTAGCGATAGCCGACAGGGTGAAATAACCGCTGCCGCTGCCGTCGATCACCAACTGTCGCGGGTCGCCGTTGGCCAGCGCGGTCAGAATCCTGCTGGGGCAGATGCTGCAATAGGGATTGCCCAACTCATGACCGACGACCCCGAGGCCGACAAGCAGAGGAAAGCCGAACACCAGCAGCGCCAATATCAGCCACTTCACCGGCCGCAACGCATCCACCAGTTTGGGCGGCAATGACTCGAAACGTTTCAATCCCAGCTTCCGGCCGATGAGATACGCCATCTCCTGGAAGAAACCCAGGGGACATATCCATCCGCAGAAGGCCTTGTTCAACACGACGAACATCAGCAGAAATGTGGCCAGAGTGGTGAGCGTCGGCAACAATGCCTGCAATACCTGCCCGCCGCTCGCCAATGCCGGCCCAACCCGATGCGCCATCTGATGCTGGAACGGGATCAGCGCGCAATAGTCCGCGCTCCGCGTATCGTAGGCACAGGTCAAGGCGGGAAACGCATGGCTCACCTTGTCGGCGGCGTAGGAACCGACGATGACGCCGCCGTAGACCAGAAAAAGGAACGCCAGAAATTGCACGCCTTTGCGTAATATTGATAGGTTCATGCTGCCCCCTTACGCCGAACGTCCGGCGCCGGTTTCCGTCGCGATACCCACCGCAGCAGCCCGAATCCGACCATGAATCCAGCCAATGCGATCCACCTGCCGTAACGTGACGACTGCCAATGCTGGGGATTGCGAAAATACTCGGCGCTTAGGGTCGTGTAGAACGCGTGCCCCTCTTCCTCCATGCGCGTGGCAAGGGCGAAATCCGCCGGCACGCGTTGCAAGTGTGCCGCCGCTGCCGAGGTGAAATCGTCGGGCAATGGAAGAAAAAACCGGCCGCTGTCGTCGGTAGCGGAAAACAGCCGGGTACCGTTACTGGTCTCCAGAGCGATGGGATGGCGGGCGAGCGCTCGTCCGTGAAAACGCACGAGAAAGACTGCCGCGGTCCCGGCAAGGTAGCGCGAATGTTCGCGCGGCAGCGGCAAGGGCAGAATCTCCAACGACACTTTGCTGCTATTCACCAACTCCGTCGGCGAATGGCCCGACGGACGTCCGCTGAAAGATTGGTAACGCAACGCTGCTTCATGGCGCTTTCCACTATCGCGTGTTGCCAGCAACAGATGATAGTTGTCGAACCCCGTTGGCCTCAACACGGCGTGCCCGTCGCTCACTGCCAAGTGACGATGTTCCAACGTCGGCAACACTATCTCGGTACTGGCGCCGTCGCCGCCGAGCAGCAAGATACCGTTCGCGCCGGCGCGGTGAGACATGCCGTGTCCGGCGCCGCCGGACTGCGCCTGGCGCCACTGCAACGCCGCCTCTGCGTCGCATACACCCGGCAACAGAACAAATAGCCACACGACAGAAATGGTTGCGCGCGTCACCTCGTCCTCCTCAGAACTGCAGCGCGAGTCCCAGCGTCCAGGTACGGCCCTGGTTCACGACAATGGAAATATCCTCGGCGTTGTAGACCCCGTCGTAATTGGCGTCGTAATTGCCGCGAGCGGTGTTGTAGTAACGCTTGTCGAACAGATTATCGACCCGCGCGAACAGCGACCATAGGTTGCCGTTCACCTTGCGCTCGTAGTTGAGCAGAAGGTTGTACGTCTCATAGCCGTCGATCTCCACCCGGTTGATCTCATCGACGTAATAGCCGCTGGTAGCATCCATCTCGCCGCTGACGGTCCAGTAAGTGGAAGGCCGATAGTGCAGCGACAAGTTAAGATGATGGTGCGGCACGCGCGGCACTTGGTTACCGTCGTTGTTGAACAGTGTCGAATTCCATGAGATGCAGCTGCCATGACTGGTGGCGGCGCACGTAAGCAGGTAGAACGTGTCGTAGCGGGTATAGACCGCATCGAGGTAGGTATACGCGGCGTCCCATGACCAAGTGCGCTGCGGATCGCTGCGCAGCGTCAATTCCAGACCGCGGCTGCGCATGTCGCCGACGTTGTCGTAGCGGTTGCCGGTGATAGTGGTATATTGGCCGGCAGTCGCCTGAATATGGTCTTTGCGATCCAGTTGGAACAGTGCGGCATCGAGATCGACCGGTACGCCGTTCCACATCGTCTTGGCGCGTAGGCCGATCTCAGTATTGAGGGAATACTCCGGCCTCAACTTGGGGTTGGCGGCAACGCGCTGCGTCGGCGAATTGGTGCCGATAAACAGCTGGTCGACGCTGGGCGCACGAAATCCGGTGGAGAGGTTGGCGTAATAGTCGAGATCCTCGCGCACGGCATAGTTGCCGCCCAGGCGCCAGGAAGCGACGTCGAAACCCTTGCTGTTGTCGTTGGCCGTCGCGTTCAGGTCCGTATAGTCGAGCCCGATGTGATCGTAGCGCCCGTTCAGCGTCACCGTCAGCGGCGCTGTCACGGAAAACTTCAGCTCGCCGTACACGGCCTGCACCCGCTCGCGGGTTCGGTTGTTGTCGTTCAGTGCCCCGCTGGAACAGGCGCCGTAGACTCCGGTGCAATCGATCGAGGTGACCCGGTTGTCATAGCTGTTGTCACGCAGGTCGGTGGCCAGCATCCAGGCGATCTGCTCGCTGCCGGCACGGTACTCCGCCTTTACCCCCTGCTGCACCTGGTCGTAATCATTGAAGTAGTTGTAGTCGGTGGTGGTCTTGATCGGCGAACTGTAGAACTGCGTGTGATCGGTGAAGGTGTAGCCGTTCACCATCAGGTTGCCGTTGTGACCGGTATCCTTTGAATAGGTCAAATAATATTTGCCGAGCCGCACATTGAAACGGTTGGCGTAATCGTTATAGGCCGGGTCTTTGCTTTCGGGGTCGAGGGTCGCGGCGGTAATGCCGGTCACCGTACCGTGACTGTTTTTCTTGCGCAGCGCATTCTCGAAACCGAAGGTCAGGTCGCTGCGATCGTCCAGATAGTATTGCCACTTGCCGTTGACATAATCGGCGCGAGAGGCCGAATCGTCGTAGTAACCCTCCGTGCCGCGCCGCGACGCCTGCACGTAGCCATTGGACTTGTCGTTGGCATAGCCCGCGCGCATCAACCCCTTGTAATAGCCGAACGCCCCCGCCTCGCCCGCCAATTTGTAACCGGCCATACCGGCCCCGCGCTTGGTGGTGATGATCACCGCACCGGCCAGCGCATCGTCGCCGAACAGGTAGGAGGCGCCACCCTTGATCACCTTGATCGACTGGATATCGTCCAGGTCGATATTGACCCGGCCGGTGCGCTCGAATACCGGTACGCCGTCGATCACCACCGCGACGCCGGGTTTCTCACCCATATAGACTTGATTCTCGACGCCGCGGATATGGATCTTGATCGAGTCGCCGCTCTGCACCTCGGTGGTGACGCCGGGAACGCTCTGCAGCAACTGCTGGATGTTCTCGACATGGGAGTCGTCGACGGTGGTGCCGCTGATAACGCTGATGTTCGACGGTTCGTCGCGCTTGTTATCGAACCGATCGTCGATAGTGGTGGAATCGACCCGGATGACGCCCAGATCATCCGCGTCCACTACGGGAGACAGCAATAGGCTGCCGGACAATAAAATAGAACCGCCGATAAGATGACGTCTGCACACCCCGGTCATTGCAGCCCCTTGTTCTCGTTGTCACGTTAATCAGGCCCCCGTCAGCGGTACGCCCGTCGTATTTCTTCTATGTCAGCGACGCAGCGGGGAACCGCCGGGCCGGGCACGCCGTAATTGCGCGCATGTGGGACTGTCCGTCGTCGCGTCGTAATCCTTACCTGAATGCCATGCGGCCCGCGCCTGTGCGGCATGCCGGCGACTGATTTGCAGAATCCATACCAAAATTAAGCTATTGATTTGGCGTCAGTTAGCCGCCGGCTGGCCAGCGCAACAGGGGGAAAAGACACGAAACTGCGTGAAATGCCGCAACTGCCGTAACGATTGAGCCGATTGACGCGGCGTTGGGATAAGGCATAGAAACGAACAAGCCCCGCAACGGTGCTGCGGGGCTTGCTGTAGTGCGATGCTAACGAAAGATGGGGTGGACGATGGGGCTCGAACCCACGACAACCGGAATCACAATCCG
>DFMR01000191.1 GCA_002376325.1 Proteobacteria bacterium UBA3588
GGCGATGCCGACGTGATGGTGGCCGGTGGTGCGGAAATGGCCACCTCGCCGATGGGACTGGGCGGTTTCTGCTCCGCGCGGGCGTTGTCCGGGCGGAACGATGACCCGGCCGCTGCGAGCCGCCCCTGGGACAAGGAGCGCGACGGTTTCGTTCTGGCCGACGGCGCCGGCGTGGTGGTGCTGGAGGAATATGAGCACGCCAAGAAGCGGGGCGCAAACATCTACGCCGAGATTATCGGCTATGGCATGAGCGGCGATGCCTATCACATGACACTGCCGGCAGCCGGCGGCGAAGGCGCCATGCGCTGCATGAAGAGCGCGCTGCGTAACGCCGGCATCAATCCGGAACAGGTGGATTACATCAATGCCCACGGTACCTCGACCCCGGCCGGCGACAAGGCGGAAACCGATGCCGCCAAATCGACCTTCGGCGAGCACGCCTACAAACTGGCGATGAGTTCGACCAAGTCGATGACCGGCCACTTGCTGGGCGCCGCCGGCGGCATTGAGGCAATCTTCACGGCCTTGGCGATCCGCAACCAAGTGGCCCCGCCTACCATCAACCTGACTACCCCGGATCCGGAGTGCGATCTGAATTACGTGCCGAATACGGCACAGGAACTGAAGATCGATGTGGCACTGTCCAATTCGTTCGGATTCGGCGGCACCAACGGCACTTTGGTCTTCGCCAAAGTCTGATACGGGACGGGGCCCGCATCGGCGGGCCTCTTTCCCGGCGCGCCCGGAGCAGTCACAAAGCTGCTAAGATCACGTTATCCTGTCTCTTGCACCCTATGCGTACTTATGCGGATGCTGATCGACGGTAAGGAAACTTCGAGCATTGCGGCCGATGACCGCGGACTGCAATACGGCGACGGTTTGTTCGAAACGATTGCGGTGGTGCATGGTTCGCCTCGCTTATGGCGTCATCACATGGTCCGACTGCACGAGGGCTGCGGTCGTCTGGGAATTCATATCCCTGCGGCCGATATGCTCTATGCCGAAGTGCAACAGCTCTGTTCCGAAACGGAACGCGCCATCGTCAAGATCATCATTACCCGCGGCTCCGGCGGACGCGGCTATCGCCCTCTCCCCGACGCTGTGCCGCGCCGCATCATCTCCTCCCACCCCTGGCCCGAATACGCTGCCGACTGGACGACCCATGGCGTCGAAATCCGCGTGTGCGACACGCGCCTCGGAATAAACCCGGCGCTCGCCGGGATCAAGCATTTGAATCGCCTGGAACAGGTGCTGGCGCGCAGCGAATGGGATGATCCTGCTATCGCCGAAGGTATCATGCTCGATAGCGACAATTATCTGGTGGAAGGGACCATGAGCAACCTGTTTATCGTGCGTGACGGGTGGTTATCGACGCCGGCGCTGGAGCGCTGCGGCGTTGCGGGCGTGATGCGTACCCATATACTGGAGTTGGCGGAACAACTTGGGATGAATTGCGAGATTACACGCCTGCACCTGAATGATTTGCAGCAAAGCGACGAGGCGTTCCTGTGCAACAGCATTATCGGCGTCTGGCCGATACGCCGCTTCGGCCATTACGAATACCCGTTGGGCGCAACTACCGAGCGGCTGATTCAGGCCGTTGCGCTTGCCGGGGGATAAGCGAATGCATGAGCGGCTGTTTCGGCTGTGGGGAGCGCTGGTGCTGGCCGCGAGTCTTGCCGTCGGCTGGCTGGGTTTCGGCTATCAGGCCTTTGTCAGTTCGCCGTTAACGGTCCCGCCGGCTGGGTTGATTATCGACGTCGCGCCGGGCACATCGTTGAACCTGCTGGCGCAGCAACTGCACCGGCGCCATATCGTCGCCAGTGTGCGATATTTCGTTTGGATGGGACGCATAAAGGGCGCCAGTCACGCCATCCAGACCGGCGAATACCGTATCGAACCGGGAATGACGCCGGAGCAGCTTCTGGTCCGCATCGTGCAGGGAAAGGTGGTCGAGTATTCGTTGACCCTGGTTGAGGGGTGGACCTTTCGCCAGGTGATCGCCACTATTCGCGCCAACCCATACCTGCGACACACCCTCGATGGCGTCAGCGATGCGGCCATCATGGCCAAGATCGGGGCGCCGGGAGTGTTTCCGGAAGGGCGTTTCTTTCCCGATACCTACAACTTCCCCCGCGGCCTTACCGATGTGGAGTTTTTACGGCGGGCCTATCAACGGATGAACACAGTGCTGGCTGCGGAATGGGCGCAGCGGGCGCCGGGTCTTCCATTGCAGACACCGGATCAGGCGTTGACGCTTGCATCCATTATCGAGAAGGAGACGGGACGCCCCGGAGAACGGGCGGAAGTCGCCGGAGTCTTCATCCGCCGTCTGCAAAAGGGCATGCGGCTGCAGACCGATCCGTCGGTCATATACGGTTTGGGCCTCGCGTTCGACGGCAATCTGCGTAAACGCGATCTGGAAAGAGACACGCCCTACAATACTTATACGCGCAAAGGTCTGCCGCCAACCCCAATCGCCATGCCTGGCCGCGCAAGCATTCATGCCGCACTGCATCCGGCTGTCGGAGATGCGCTCTATTTTGTCGCGCGGGGAGACGGTAGCCATCAGTTTTCTGCGACATTGGAACAGCAGGACCAAGCGATTCGCCGCTACCAGTTGCATCGTTGAACGCGGCAATATTCCATGAGGCTGTTCGTCCCGGCTGAGGTGGTTCTGCTCACCTGCGGCAGGCCGATAAGCCAATTGCGGATGCGCAGGCAACGTCCGCCCGTTTCGAAACAGGGTAATGCCGGACATAAGCAGGGCGAAAATTGCCTCGCCACTGAGGACGACCATCCCGTCATCGGATAATCAGGAAAGCGTGCCTCGTGCTGGAAAACAACAATGCGCTTGGGGTATCCTTAGCGCCTTCGGAGAGGTGGCTGAGCGGTTGAAAGCGACGGTCTTGAAAACCGTTGTGGATGCGAGTCCACCGTGGGTTCGAATCCCACCCTCTCCGCCATT
>DFMR01000005.1 GCA_002376325.1 Proteobacteria bacterium UBA3588
CAGCACCAGTTCGAAAAGGTGGAGCTGGTGCAGGTGGTCCGTCCCGAGCAGTCGTGGCAGGCACTGGAGGAGCTGGTCTGCCACGCCGAGGAGGTGCTCAAGCGCCTGGAGCTGCGGTACCGTACGATGGCCCTATGCGCCGGCGATATGGGCTTCTCCGCGGCCAAGACCTACGATCTGGAGGTGTGGCTGCCGGGGCAGAACAAGTACCGTGAGATATCCTCCTGCTCCAACTTTCAGGATTTCCAGGCGCGGCGGATGCAGGCGCGCTGGCGCAACCCGGAGACCAAAAAGCCGGAGCTGGTGCATACCCTCAACGGTTCGGGTCTCGCGGTCGGTCGGACGCTGGTGGCGATTATGGAGAACTACCAGCAAGCCGACGGGTCAGTAGCTGTACCTGTGGCATTGCAGCCGTACATGGGCGGCATGACCGCCATCACGGCGGGGTGATCGCAGGCTGGCTACACTGTGCGGCACGAGTCGAGACGAACGGAGTGGCGACGTGATGGTGAACAGACGTTTGGGATGGTTGGCGGCGTTGCTGTCGGCGGTGTTATATGGCCTTCCGGCGCACGCGGCGCTGCTGCAGGATGTAAAATCCGATGCCACGACGTTGGGGCACCAGGTCGCGGGCGACGCCAAGCAGCTTGCCGCGCAGACGAAGCACGAGTCCAAGGGGAGCTGGGCGCGGATGAAGGACAGCTGGAGCGAGCTGTCCGACGGTATCGCGCACACCTGGCACGGCTTCTGGGGCGACGCGAAGCAGTCCGGCCAACAGGCGGGCGCGGCGGCGGCGAGTACCGGGCGGGAGCTCAAGGATCGCACCCTCAAGAGTGGTCAGGAGATCAAAAAGGGTGTCGAAAAGGTTTTCAAGTAAACAGAATTTCTTTGACGGGCAGAGGATTATGCGACGTAAACAACTGTGGTTGAGCGCTGCGTTAATCGCTTTCGGGCTGGTCGTCCAGTCGGGGTTTGTGGCGCCGGCGCGGGCAGATGCGGCGGATAAGGCGCAGAACACCAACGAACAGTCGAAGGGTTTCAAACAGGAGGTGAAAGAAGGGGCGAAGAAGACGTGGAGTGGATTCAAAAAGGGGCTGAAGGAAACCGGGGAAAGTTTCCGGGACGCCGGCCATGCCATCAAAAAAGATGCAAAAGAGAGTGCCGACAAGGCAAAAAAGGACTTTTCCCACTAAGCGTAAACCGGAAGCGGAATGCAGGGGCGTTCACGGTGCCCTTTCTGCTTGTGCCAGAATATCGTTGTCTTCCTACGCTCATATCCCCATATCCTGCTCGACGTCCTGCATGGTTATTCCCGGTCTAGGACTAGGTTAGCGGACCGGTTGCGGGTAAACTAGGCGGCCCTCTGGCCCGTGCGGCCACCAGCATGAGTTGTTGATTCGATGGATTTATTGCCGATTTTTTTTAGTGTACGCGACCGGCGCACCCTGGTAGTGGGCGGCGGCGAGGTGGCTGTCCGTAAGGCGGGCCTGCTGCACGAGGCGGGAGCCGAGGTGATGATTGTCAGCCCGCAGCTGGCGCCCGCGTTGCAGGAACAGGTGAGCAACAGCGTGTATCAGTATCGTTGCGCTACCTTTGAACCGTCCGATTTGGCGGGCGTCGCACTGGTCATCGCCGCGACCGACGACGGTGAGGTGAATCGCCAGGTTTCCGAATTGGCGCAGGCCCGCAATATCCCCGTGAACGTGGTCGACAACCCGGGGCTGTGCAGCTTCGTGATGCCCTCGATCATCGACCGTTCGCCGGTGCAGATCGCTGTTTCCACCGGCGGGGCGTCGCCGGTGTTGGCGCGCCTGCTGCGCGCCAAGCTGGAGTCGGCAATTCCCGCAGCTTACGGCCGCCTCGCCCAACTGGTCGAGGGTTTCCGCGACAAGGTCAAGGCGCGATTCAACGACGTCAACGCGCGGCGCAATTTTTGGGAAAAGATATTGCAGGGCGAGGTAGCCGAACTGGTCTTCGCCGGCAAGGAGGAGCAGGCGCGCGATGCGCTCGAGGCGGCCGTGGCCGCGGGTGACGATTCACCGGTGGGCGAGGTGTATCTGGTCGGCGGCGGCCCGGGCGACCCGGATCTGCTGACCTTTCGCGCGCTGCGGCTGATGCAGCAGGCCGATGTGGTGGTTCACGATCGTCTGGTCTCCCAGCAGGTGCTCGATCTGTGCCGGCGCGATGCGGAACGCATCTATGTCGGCAAGGAACGGGACAACCACGCGCTGCCGCAGGAGCAGATCAATATGCTGTTGGTGCGGCTGGCGCAAGAGGGTAAGCGGGTGTGCCGCCTCAAGGGCGGCGACCCCTTCATCTTCGGGCGCGGCGGCGAGGAGATCGAGACGCTGGCCGCAGAAGGCGTCAATTTCCAGGTGGTGCCCGGCATCACCGCCGCCATCGGCATGTCGTCCTATGCCGGCATCCCGCTGACCCATCGCGACCATTCGCAATCGGTGACGTTCGTTACCGGCCACCTCAAAGACGGCACCATGAACCTCAACTGGAACGCGCTGGCGCAGCCGAATCAGACGGTGGTGTTCTATATGGGCCTAAAGGGGTTGGCGGTGATCTGCGAGCAGATGATTCAGCATGGCCGTTCGCCCGACACGCCGATGGCGTTGGTGCAGCAGGCGACCACGCCCCGCCAGAAGGAGTTCATCGGTACCCTCGCTACCATGACGCAGGTGATCGAAAAGGAAGAGATCAAGCCGCCGACCCTGATCGTGGTCGGCGAGGTGGTGCGGCTGCACAAGCAGTTCAGCTGGTTCGAGCCGCACAGCTATTACGGGGAAAAATAGCCCGGAGTTCCTGGTTCTCGGTTGTCGGCTTGAATTCTGAACCTGATTTTAAGCAGGTTTGCGCTGTTCCGGTCGTAGTTTGGTGGTGAAGTAGTCCTCGGCCAACTCCTCATCCACCGCGGTGTCGTTGCCGTCGACCATCGGCTGCTCGTACTCGAACCAGCCGCGCATGCCGGTCTTGAGCGAGTAGACGTGTTTGAAACCCATGCGTTGCATGGTGTGGGCGGCAAGGACGCTGCGGTAACCCGAGCGGCAGATGACGACGATTTCCCGTTCGCGGTCGGCGGCGAGTTCGGGCACGGTTTCGTCGTAGTCCCACTCGCAGGCCGACTCCAATACCCCGCGCGGGACATTGAGCGCGCCATCGATGTGCATGGCGTCGAACTCGTAGGGTTCACGTACGTCCAACAGCAGGAGACCGGGAGTTGTCGGCAGTTTTTCCGCCAAATCCCAGGGAAACAGCTCGTTTACCTCGGACAGGCATTCGGCGATCAGATCAGTGTAATGCTTCATAGCGGAACGGCCCTACACAACGTGAGGTCACTGGTAATTCGGCAAGGGCTGAATATTACTTGCTTTGACCGATGGACTCAAAGTTTGTGCCGAAGGGCGCTAAAATAACGGCAAGCAACAGCGGAGAACATGACCCATGGCCGTGGAAAAATTCATACCGATTGTGGACGAGCAGCAGGCGGAGGCCGAGCCGATCGATGAGCGTCTGGCGGCGTTCACCAGTCCCTGCGAAGGCAACGAGCCCTATGCCCTGATGGTGCTGGGCGACAGCATGTTGCCGGAGTTCGGCGATGGCGACATCATCGTCATCTATCCCAACAACCCGGTGACGCACGGTTGTTATGTCGTGGCCCACCACGACGACGAATATACCTTTCGCCAGTTCATCGTTGACGGGGAGCAATACTATTTGAAGGCCCTCAACGAGGCCTATCCGGCGGTGGAAGTGCCGGGTGTCGAAGTGGTGAAGGGCGTCATTGTGCAGAAGAAGCCGCGCGGCGGCGGACGAAAATCGATCAAACGATACGAGTAGGCCGGTGCGGATAGCGGCAAAAGAAGGGGCGCTGCTGCGGCGCCCCTTCTTTTATATTTAATGCTGGTGGCCGCCCTCGCCATGCACGTGGCCGTGCTCCAGCTCTTCCTCGGTGGCATCGCGCACTTCCACAATGGTTACATCGAAATTCAGCGCCTGCCCCGCGAGGGGGTGGTTGGCGTCGACGGTAATCGTCTCCGGGGTGACCTCAGAGACGGTTACCACCATCGTATTGCCGTCTTCCGTCGTCGTGTGAAACTGCATGCCGACCTGAATCTCATCAGGTGTTTCGAACATTTCACGCGGCACAGCCTGCATCAGGCTGTCGTCACGCTCGCCGTAGCCTTCAGCGGGGGCAACGGAGACATTCATGGCATCTCCGGCCTTCTTTCCCTCCAGGGCAGTTTCGAGACCGGGGATGATATTACCGAGACCGTGAATATACGCGAGGGGTTCTCCGCCCTTGGAGCTGTCGATGACGGTGCCTTCGCCGTCAGTGAGGGTGTAGTCGATAACGACCACCTTTTGGGCTGCAATAAGCATGAAGAGGATCCTTGGTTGGGAACAGTAAGATGTGACTGGCGCGGCCCTGAAAACGGGTAAACTCGAAGCCTCGCCACGCGTCCGAGCGGATATTGTAGGCCGTTTCCTGCGGCGATCCAAGGCATAGCGGGCCTGCGTCGCGGAGGGGGAGTGCGATACCGCCATGCATCACGGTGAATTCCGCATCAAGCGTGCGTAGTTGGCTATCGGTACCATAGCGCGCCGGTAAGCGGGCAGATGGCATCGCCGCTGTTCGTGCGCAACCGGCCAAGGTCGCAATCAAAATAGCTAAAAGGATCAGGCGTGGCTGCACGCTTCGGATCACGGGAAGGCCTCCAAATAGTCGATTGCCGGTCGTTCCGTCGCAGCCCGAGCGAAAGCGCTGAGCACTCCGGATGGAATGCGTCAATGACTGTTAAATGCGAAAAATGTGGAGGAATCGTGAGGGGATGGTAATGTTTTGCGAAACCTGCCGGGGCTCCGTTCCGCTGAGCAGGTCACGGTGTCGCGCGGGCATCACTTGCCGCTAAGGATGGCCAACAGTTCATGCACCATCGCCAGCCGGCTGTCGAGGTCGGCCATCGCCTTGATGATGCGCAGCCGTTCCTGGCCGTCAAGCTTGTAGGTCTTGGGCTGGTCTTGGATCAGCGTGATGATTCGCAGCGGATCGATATCGGGATGCGGGCCGAAGGTAATGCGTCCGCCGCCCGGACCCAGCTCAATCTTTCGAATGCCGAACGGCGTCGCCAGCAGCTTCAGCTCGGTGGCGCGGAACAGGTTCTTGGCCGCCTCGGGCAGCAGACCGAAACGGTCGATCATCTCTACTTGCAGATCGTGCAGCTCTTCCATGCTCGCGGCGCCGGCAATGCGTTTGTACATTACCAGTCGGGCGTGAATATCGGGCAGATAGTCATCGGGGATCAGGGCCGCAATATGCAGATCCACTTCGGTGCCGTGATCGAGCGGCCGATCCAATTCCGGTTCGCGCCCCGCCCTGAGTGCTGCCACGGCGCGTTCCAGCAGTTCGCTGTAGAGGGAGAAGCCGATCTCATGCATCTGCCCGCTCTGCTCTTCTCCCAGCAACTCGCCGGCGCCCCGTATTTCGAGATCGTGAGTGGCCAGGGTGAAACCGGTGCCCAGTTCCTCGATGGATTCGATCGCCTCCAGCCGTTTGGCCGCGTCTTCGGTCATCTGGCGCCGCGGCGGCGTGACGAGATAGGCGTAGGCGCGATGGTGCGAACGGCCGACCCGGCCGCGCAGCTGATAGAGCTGGGCCAGGCCGAAGCGATCGGCACGATTGATGACGATGGTATTGGCGCTGGGAATATCGATGCCGGTTTCGATGATGGTGGTGCAGACCAGGATATTGAAGCGCTGGTGGTAGAAATCGGACATCACCCGTTCCAACTCGCGCTCACGCATCTGGCCGTGCGCGACGTGTACCGTCGCCTCCGGCAGCAACGCCTCGATATCACGGGCCATCGCGTCGATACTCTCCACGTCATTGTGGAGGAAATAGACTTGGCCGCCGCGCCTGATTTCGCGCAGGCATGCCTCGTGGATCAGGTTTTTGTTCCATTCGGTGACGAAGGTCTTTACCGCCAGCCGTTTCGCCGGCGGTGTCGCAATAATGGACATGTCGCGGATGTTGGACAGCGACATGTTGAGGGTGCGCGGAATGGGGGTGGCGGTCAGCGTCAATACGTCCACTTCGGCTCGAAGGGCCTTGAAGCGTTCCTTTTGCCGCACGCCGAAGCGGTGTTCTTCATCAATGATCACCAACCCCAGTCGCTGCAGTTTGATATTGTCCTGAAGCAGTTTGTGGGTGCCGATGATGATATCGACGGTCCCTTGTTCCAACCCCTTGATGACGCTGTCCTGCTCCTTCTTGGAACGAAAACGCGACAGGCTTTCGATGCGTACCGGCCAGTCGGCGAAGCGATCGCGGAAATTCTCGTAATGCTGCTGTGCCAGCAGTGTGGTGGGAACCAGCATCGCCACCTGTTTCCCTCCCATGACGGCGATAAACGCGGCACGCATCGCCACCTCGGTCTTGCCGAAACCAACGTCGCCGCAGATCAGCCGATCCATCGGGCGCGGCGCGGTCATGTCTTCCTGCACGGCATCGATGGCGCTCTGCTGGTCCGGCGTGGTTTCAAATGGGAAACCGGCGCTGAACGCGTGGTAGCCGTTCAGGTCGAGGCGATATGCGTAACCCTTACGTGCGGCGCGCTGGGCATAAATGGCCAGCAGCTCCGCCGCTACGTCACGTACCTTCTCGCTCGCCTTGCGTTTGGCCTTTTCCCAATGGCCGCTGCCCAATTTATGCAGCGGGGCCGATTCCGGCGCCGCACCTGTGTAGCGGCTGATCAGATGCAGCGATGCGACCGGTACATAGAGTTTGTCGCCACCGGCGTATTCCAGAGAGAGAAACTCCTGTTCGATCTCGCTCACGGTCAGCCGCTGCATACCGAGATAGCGTCCGACACCGTGGTCCTCATGCACCACCGGGGAGCCGATTTGCAACTCGGCAAGGTTGCGGATCACTGCGTCGGAATCGCGTGTGCGAGCCTTCCGGCGGCGGCGCTGCATCACCTGTTCGCCATACAGTTGCGACTCGGCGATGACCGCCAGGGGCGGCTGATTTAGCAGCAGGCCCTGTTCCAACGGCGCCACGACGATGCCCAGCGGCGCCTGGACGGCAAGGAACTGCTGCCACGAATCGAATGCCGTGGGCCGGAGCTCGTTGCCGGCCAATAGATCCAGCAGCGCTTCGCGCCGCCCCGCCGACTCGACTGCGAACAGGATGCGGCCGTGAAATTCATCCACGAATCGCTTCAGGGCAGCGGTGGGATGTTCGCTGCGGACATCGAGCGTCAGATTCGGCGGCGCCGCGCTATCGAAGTTGACATGAGCCGCTTTCGGCTCCAGTTCGAAGCGTTGCAACTGGGTGCGTGGGTAGCGGGCCAGGGCGCCCAATACCTCGTCGCCGCGGATGAATATCCGCTCCGGCGGCAATAGCGGACGCTCGATGTCATGCCGCAACTCCTCGAAGCGCTCTTTGCCTTCGTGCCAGAAGCCGTCCGCGGCCTCCTCGGTGCCTTCGGTGGTGAGCACCAGGGTCTGCTGCGGCAAATAGTCGAATAGCGTGTCGGTGCGCTCGAAGAACAGCGGCAGATAGTATTCGATACCCGGCGGAGCCAGGCCGTTGCTGACGTTGCGGTAGACCGGGCTGCGCTGCGGATCGCCTTCGAAGGCGAGACGAAAGGACTGGCGGAAGAGTTTTATCGCCTCGTCGTGGAGCGGAAATTCGCGCGCCGGAAGCAGGCGCACCGAGTCCACCTTGTCGAGGGAGCGCTGGGTCTCGGGGTCGAAAGTACGGATGCTCTCGATTTCGTCGTCGAACAATTCGATGCGATAAGGAAGCGGGCTGCCCATGGGATAGAGATCGAACAGGGCGCCGCGGACGGTGAACTCGCCGTGTTCCATGACTTGCGACACGCAACGGTAGCCGACCGTATCGAGTCGGTGGCGCATTTGTTCCAGGTCCATGCGTTGTCTCAAGTCGAGTACCAGGCTGTGTGCCTCCAGATACTCGCGCGGCGGCAGTCGATGCATGAGTGTCGCCACTGGCGTGATCAAAATGCCGCGGCGCAGGTTGGGCAAGCGGTACAGGGTGGCCAGCCGCTCCGAGATGATGTCTTGGTGGGGCGAGAAGGCGTCGTAGGGCAGGGTCTCCCAGTCGGGGAAGTGAATCACCGGCAACGATGCGTCCTGTCCGGAAAAAAAACGCAGTTCGTATTCGAGACGCGTTGCCGTGGCGGCATCGGCGGTGACGATTAACGTCACGCCATCGTGTTCGCGCGCGGCAGCCGCAATCGCCAGTCCGTAGCTACTGCCGTAGAGGCGCCCCCAGCGCAGCCGTTCGCCGGCCTGGAGGGCCATTCGGGGGTGTAGAGGGGATAGATACGGGTCTGCCATGGGTCGAGAAGTGTGAAAAGGCGCTATTGTACATGGCGGTTGGTGGTGAATAACAACCCTTATGACACGGTGTGTTCATCATGCGTAGCGAACCGCCGAGGTACAGTGCTCAACTACACTCCT
>DFMR01000069.1 GCA_002376325.1 Proteobacteria bacterium UBA3588
GCCCAACCGCGCACTACAGGCCGCGGCTCGTTGATATCCAGCAAAGCCATGGGACTACTCCGTCAACCGTTCGATCGCGATCACGCGCACCGTTGTGCCATACACCCGCCAGCGCACGTTGCAGTCGAAGACCTGCACGCCATAGGTGCGTTCGCCGGCGCTATCGTCACGATAGGCCGGGCGTGGATCGAGCCGCAGCATCTGTTCGATGAAGCTGCGCAGTTGCGGCAGTTCGCCGCGGCAGACGACGCATACGGCCTCCGCCTCGGCTGAGAACTCCACTGCCAGCGCCGGCTCGGGCGCCGTAGCGGCGAAACCGGCACGCGCCTCGGGCAGACTGTCGGCGTAGGGCACGTAGGGCTTGATATCGAGTACCGGCGTGCCGTCCAGCAGATCCACGCCGTTCAGGTATAGCAGCAGACGCCCCCCGTTGTGTTTGATGTCGATCAATTCCACCACCGACATGCCGATGGGATTGGGACGGTGGGTCGAGCGGCTGGCGAACACGCCGACGCGCTGGTTGCCGCCGAGGCGCGGCGGCCGCACGGTGGGCGACCAATCGCCCCGGCGCACNNCCCCCGTGGTTAAAGATCCTTAGCGGTACTGACAGAAATAGGCCGTCTCGTCCAGCACCTTGATGCCGAACTTGCTGTCGGCCGGGACGGAAAAAATCTCGCCGGCCTTCACCTCGCGCCAAGCGCTCTCGCCCGGCAGCAGCACCGAGACCTTGCCGGAGACGATGTGCATGATCTCCGATTTGCCGGTGCCGAATTCGTAATCGCCCTGCGCCATCACGCCGACGGTGGCCGGACCGTCGCTCTCGCTGAAGGCGATGGATTTGACCTTGCCGTCGAAATATTCGTTGACCTTGAACACGTTTGTCTCCTGATTTGTGTTGGTTTACGTGCTTAATTATCACTCGAATCGGTAATTTTCCGGATCCCCTCTTGGCGATCTTGGCGTCTTGGCGGAATCAACGATCCTTTTGCAAACCAAGACCCAATACTCTCGCCAAGACGCCAGGCGCGCAAAGGAAAGAGAGGCCTTTGCTGTCAATCGGATAAGAGGGCGTCCTGCAGCCGCTGCAACTGCTCCGGCGGCAATGCCGCCTCGATGGCGGGGAACAGCTCGTTCTCTTCGAAGCGCACATGGTCGCGCAGAGCAGCGCCCAGCTGGTGCAGCGGCGCTGCTTCAACGCTACCGGCGGAGCACTGTTCATCAAGGCTATCGAGCAAGGCGCGCATCGCCGTGTGCTGGCGCAGCGTCTCGGCAACCAGGGGGGCGTCGGGTGCGCTGAAGCGGGCATAGAGCGGCAGCAGCCGCTCCTCTTCGACGATGAAGTGGGGCGTCACTTCCTTGCGCCATTGCGTCAGCGCCGCCTGGGCGGTTGCGCGCAGTTGCGTATTATCGCCGTCCGCCGCCCGCAGCCGTTGAGCCAGCACCAGCGCGCGATGATGCTCGCTGGAGAGCTGGCGCAACGCCGGCGCGCGCTTCATCGCCGCACGATCAAGTCAGATCGGCGGGCTCGTTCGCAGCGTCGTAGTTACGACGCTCGATCTGCGCCTGCTGCTGCGCCAGCACCTTCGCTTCGCGCGCCTTGACCGCCTCTTCGCGGGTCTGGATGGTCATTTCACCGAACATCACCTGTTTGATGAAACGGATGCCGAACTGCATCATCGCCACGTCGTCCCGCATCAGCTGATAAAACTCGGTCTCCTCCAACACGAACGACTGCTGAAACCCATCGGAGGCGACGAATTGGCGGAACAGGTCCACATCGTAACAAGCGATGAAAAACAGTTGGCGGCTGCGCAGCGAGGGCTTGCCGATGGTGGGGCCGGACGATTTTTTCTTCAGGATCAGCTGGCGCCAGCCGCGATCCTGCTCGTCGTAGCCGGCGACGCCCTGCTCTTGGCGGTATGCGTCGATGGTCAGGGTACGGTCTTCCTCGTGGCCCTTGCAGTGGGGCTCCTTGACCAGCGCATAGGCGGCGCTGTCGGTGTATTCGTCCTGCTTGCGCATCGACACCAGCGCCACCGGATAGTAACGGCAGGAGGTGGGGCGATCCTCGTAGACCGAGCAGCCCTCGGGGGTCATGAACTGGCAGGCGCGGCCACCCTCGACCGGCTTGAACTTGACCCCGGCGATGCCGTCTTTCTCCAGCTCGTAGGGCTCGGTGTACTGGCGCAGGAACTCGCCGGATTCCATCTCCAGGCGCGTCTTCAGCCGCACGATGTCGTAGGGCGTCAGGGTAATGTCGATGTTGGCGCAGCAGGCATTCCAGCAGCTGATGCCTTTGTAGCAGCGGAAACTGATGTTCTTGCTGCCGTCGTACATCTTCGGCGCTACGGGGATGGACGGAAACGGGGATTCGGCAATATTCGGGTCGGCCATGGGGTTTTACCTCACAAAAACAGCCGGGAAAGGATACTCATGAAGCGGCCCCGGCGCCACCTTACTGATTGGATAGATACGTTTCGGCAGGCTGTAGGAGCGGCTCTGCCGCGAAAACAGCTCATCGCGGCAGGGCCGCTCCTACAAACAGCAGATTCGGAAAACAAACCGGGCGCCTTGCGGCGCCCGGTTCGTATTGCCATCTACTGCCAGGTCGGCTCTTAGTGAGCAGCCGGCTTGAACAGCTTGGACTTGTCCACCAGGTCCACGTGGGCGCGCTTGAACACGGTCCACTGCTTGGTGTTCTTGTCATAGATGGAGTTCACGAAGCAGTGCCAGTTCTCCTCGTCGACGAAGTTCTTGTCGGCGCGGTAGTAGAAGCCCGGGTAACGGGATTCTTCACGGAACTGGATGTGCTTCATGTGTGCTTCCGCGGTCAGGATGCGGTGGTAGTTCTCCCACGCACGCAGCAGCTCGTGGAGGTCCTTGGCACGCATCTTCTGAGCGTCTTCCTTCAGCATCTCCAGCTTGTCTTCAGCCACCTTGAGCATGTGCTCGTTGGTGATGTAGTAAGTGGCGACGCCCGCAACGTACTCGTCCATGATCTTCTGCAGACGGAACTGCAGCATCTTGGGGGTGATGTAGTTGGGGTTGACGTCGATGGCGGTGGAGTAGTCCTTGAACTGCAGGAAGGTACGCACCGGCTTGTAGATCTCTTCCACCAGCTCGTCCACGGAGGTGTCGAGCTCGGGGGTCCAGTCCTTGTTGTCCAGTACGAACTGGATCATGGACTTGGCGGCCATACGGCCTTCGGCATGGGAACCGGAGGAGAACTTGTGGCCGGAAGCGCCAACGCCGTCACCGGCGGTGAACAGACCCTTGACGGTGGTCATGCCGCGGTAGCCCCAGTTCCAGCCCTTCGGCAGGTGGTCGGGAGCGCCGGTCAGCGCCTCGTCGGTGGGAGCGCCCACGTCGGTCGGACCGGAGGTCCAGATACCGCAGCAGCCGGAGTGGGAACCCAGCAGGTACGGCTCGGTCGGCATCAGCTCGGAGTTCTTCTTCTCCGGCTCGACGTTCTCACCGACCCAGATACCGCACTGGCCGACGGTCATGTCGAGGAAGTCTTCCCAGGCTTCCGCTTCGAGGTGCTTCACTTCGCGCGGCGACAGGGTTTCCTTCAAGCGGGCGAGGGCGGACACGGTGTCCATCCAAATCGGACCGCGGCCTTCCTTCATCTCCTTGAGCATCAGGTGGTTACGCAGGCAGGAGGCGGGAACGGCGGCCTGACCATACGGCGGGTAGTCGTTCAACATGTCCTTGTTCTTGGTCATGTAGGTTTCGCCGTTGGCGTTGGTGGCCTGGGCCTTGAACAGCAGGAACCAGGCGCCGACCGGGCCGTAACCGTCCTTGAAGCGGGCGGGAACGAAGCGGTTTTCCATCATGGTCAGCTCGGCACCGGCCTCGGCAGCCATGGAGTAGGTGGAACCGGAGTTCCATACCGGGTACCAAGCGCGGCCCTGACCCTCGCCCACGGAACGCGGACGGAAGATGTTTACGCAGCCGCCGGCGGCCAGCAGGATGGCCTTGGCCTTGTAGACGAACAGCTTGTGGTCACGGACGGAGAAACCGACGGCACCGGCGACGCGGCCCTTGTCGTTCTTGTCGTTGACCAGCTTGACGATGAAGACGCGCTCCTGGATACGCTCGGAGCCGATCGCCTTCTTGGCGGCCTCAGCGACGATCCACTTGTAGGATTCGCCGTTGATCATGATCTGCCACTTGCCGGAACGCACGGGCTTGCCGCCGTCCTTCAGTGCCGGCAGACCCTTGGAACCGTCGTGACGCTCGCCGTTCTCGTCGGTCTTCCAAATGGGCAGGCCCCACTCTTCGAACAGGTGCACGGACTCGTCGACGTGGCGGCCCAGGTCGTAGGCCAGGTCGTCACGGGTGATACCCATCAGGTCGTTGGAGACCATGCGGGCGTAGTCCGCCGGGTCCTGCTCGGAACCGATGTAGGTGTTGATGGCGGACAGACCCTGAGCCACGGCGCCGGAACGGTCCATGGCGGCCTTGTCGACCAGCTTGATCTTGAACTCGCGGCCCAGCTGCGCTTCGGCAGCCTTCGCCCACGGCATGATTTCGTAAGCAGCGCCACAGCAAGCCATGCCGCCACCGATCATCAGGATGTCTACCTCTTCCTGAACTACTTCCGGATTACCAAATTCACCAGCCATTGTTCACTCCTAAAATTCGTTGGGTCCGTGGCTTTACTTGCGGATCAGCTCGGCGGGGTTGCCGACGCGGTAGCCATTCTGCTCCATGTGGTTGAAGAACCCGATCTGGGCAATCTTCGCCATATCGGCCGCGGGCTTGCCGCTGTACGGTTCGATGGAACCTTCCGGAGTGGTGCGAATGGGGAACTTGAAGCGCTTCATGGTGCCGTTGCGGAACTTGATGGTCCACATGATGGAATCGGAACCGCGCAGCGGCTGCACGGAACCGCCCAGCGGGACGATGTCGGCGTAGTGACGTGCTTCGATGGCCTGCTGCGGGCAAATCTTCACGCAGGAATAGCACTCCCAGCACTGCTCGGGCTCCTGATTGAAGGCGCGCATGGCGTGGCCGGTCTCGGAGCCATCTTTGTCCAGCTTCATGAGGTCGTGCGGGCAGATGTACATGCAAGCGGTCTTATCTTGACCCTTGCAGCCATCGCATTTGTCGGTACGTACAAATGTCGGCATTGCTGTAGCTCCTTTGTTTTAACTGCAGTTATGAACCTAACACCGCGTTGCGGTATCCAGTTGGATCGTGACCTACTTTCTTTCGATCACCGACCATCCCGGGCGCTCGGCCAGGGCGAATCCGCTGGCGCCAGTCTCAAACTCAACCGCTTGATTCGGCAGCGAACAAGCACGCTTTAACGACGTCGCGGCCTCCCCATCTATAGGGATGCGCCAGTTTCTAGGGTCTCGTACCATATAGGCTTATCGGGGGGGTGCCAAACAGAACTATCTTTAGCTGGTATAAATGTCCTTTATTGTATGATTCACGGCGCGGGAATCCGTTCACAATCTATACAAAATGGGATAGAAAGGCGATCACGAACTATATTCACTGGGGTATAACGAATAACTCAGGAGTTGGTATATTAGGAAAAAATGATATTCATCAAACTCCGCTTGGCCCTTAAATAAAAAAATAAGCGATCCGGAAAGAACACCCCATGAGGTCCGCCCCCCCAGCGGGCCTCTTGTTTTTTTGTCCAGAGACGGACTTATACCCGCGAAGGCTTTATGCGCTGCGGGTGCAGGGACGGACGGGGCGGCGGAGAGTACCAACGTTTCGATATGAAGCAGGCACGAGTAAATATATGAGCGAATCCAGCAGCAACGCGACCGGCAGCCGCATCGAAGTCAAAAATACCACCTGCTACATGTGTGCGTGCCGTTGCGGCATTCGCGTCACATTACGCGATGGCGAGGTCCGTTATATCCAGGGCAACCCGGATCACCCGCTTAACAAGGGCGTGATCTGCGCCAAGGGCTCCTCCGGCATCATGAAGCAGTACTCGCCGGCACGCCTGACCCAGCCGCTCAAGCGCAAGGCAGGTTCCGAGCGCGGCGCCGGGGAATTCGAACCGATCTCCTGGGAAGAGGCCTTCGCCACTATAGAGGAGCGGCTGACCCAGATCCGCGCCACCGATCCGAAGAAGTTCGCCCTGTTCACCGGCCGCGACCAGATGCAGGCCCTGACCGGCCTGTTCGCCAAGCAGTTCGGCACGCCGAATTATGCGGCCCACGGCGGCTTCTGCTCGGTCAACATGGCCGCCGGCATGATCTACACCATCGGCGGTTCGTTCTGGGAGTTCGGCGGCCCCGACCTGGAACGCGCCAAGCTGTTCGTGATGATCGGCACCGCCGAGGACCATCACTCCAACCCGATGAAGATCGAGCTGGCCAAGTTCAAGCGCAACGGCGGCCGCTTCATCTCCATCAACCCGGTGCGTACCGGCTACTCCGCCATCGCCGACGAGTGGGTGCCGATCAAGCCCGGCACCGACGGCGCCCTGCTGCTGGCCCTGATCCACGAGATCATCAAGCAGGGGCTGTACGACCGCGATTTCCTCACCCAGTACACCAACGCCGCCGAGCTGGTGAACCTGAATCCCGACGACCCGGAATACGGCATGTTCGTGCGCTTCGAGGTGCCGCCCGAAGAGGGCTGCTTCGACCCACAGAACAAGCTGTGGTGGGACCGCGAACTGAACAAGCCCATCTCCACCCACACCCCCGGCGCCGATCCGCGTCTGCTGGGCGAGTTCAAGCTCTCCGACGCCACCCCGGTCAAGCCGGCGTTTGAGCTGCTCAAGGAACGGGTCGAGCAGTACACCCCGGAGTGGGCCGCCGACATCACCGGCATCCCAGCCGAGACCATCCGCCGTCTGGCCCACGAGATGGGCGTCACCGCCCGCGATCAGAAGATCGAGCTGCCCATCGCCTGGACCGACGTGTG
The DNA here is from genome assembly GCA_002376325.1 of Proteobacteria bacterium UBA3588. Classification (GTDB taxonomy): domain Bacteria; phylum Pseudomonadota; class Gammaproteobacteria; order Thiohalomonadales; family Thiohalomonadaceae; genus Sulfurivermis. The sequence continues at coordinate 6,907 of DFMR01000069.1, forward strand.
GGAGAACGAGCACGACACCGTGGTAGGCAACCCGGTGGCCTTCCACGCCATGCGCGGCCTGGCCGCCCACTCCAACGGGTTCCAGGCCATCCGCGCCCTGGGCATCCTGATGACCATCCTCGGCACCATCGACCGCCCGGGCGGCTTCCGCCACAAACCGCCGTTCCCGCGCCCGATCCCGCCCTGCCCCAAGACCCCGACCGGCCCCGAGGACGTGCAGCCCAACACCCCGCTCAACGGCATGCCGCTGGGCTGGCCGGCAGACCCGGACGACCTGTTCGTCGACGATGCCGGCAACCCGGTGCGCCTCGACAAGGGCTTCTCCTGGGAGTATCCGCTGTCGGTGCACGGCCTGATGCACAACGCCATCACCAACGCCTGGCGCGGCGATCCGTACACCATCGACACCCTGCTGATCTTCATGGCCAACATGTCGTGGAACTCCACCATGAACGCCGAGCAGGTGCGCAAGATGCTCAACGACAAGGACGAGAACGGCGAGTACAAGATCCCGTTCCTGATCGTCGCCGACGCCTTCCAGTCGGAGATGGTGGCCTTCGCCGATCTGGTGCTGCCGGATACCACCTACCTGGAGCGCCACGACGCCATGTCGATGCTGGACCGCCCGATCTCCGAGTTCGACGGCCCGGTGGATTCGGTGCGCATCCCGGTGCTGCCGCCCACCGGTCAGTGCAAGCCGTTCCAGGAGGTGCTGATCGAGCTCGGTTCGCGCCTCAAGCTGCCGGCCTTCGTCGACGACAAGGGCAAGCGCAAGTTCCGCGACTATCCGGACTTCATCACCCACTTCGAGACCGCCCCCGGCTCCGGCATCGGCTTCCTCGCCGGCTGGCGCGGCAAGGGCGGCGAGAAATCCATGCGCGGCGAGCCCAACCCCAACCAGTGGACGATGTACGAGAAGAACAACTGCGTGTTCCACCACGAGATGCCCAAGTCCTACCAGTACATGCGCAACTGGAACCAGGGCTATCTGCAGTGGGCCCAGTCCAACGCCATGACCCGCTACGCCGAGCCGATCAACTGCCACATCTATTCGGAGGTGCTGCAGAAGTTCCGCCTCGCCGCCCAGGGCAAGACCACCGGCCGCCAGCCGCCGGAACACCTGCGCAAGCGGGTCGAGACCTTCTTCGATCCGCTGCCGTTCTACTACGAGCCGCTGGAGTCGCAGCTGACCGACAAGCAGAAGTATCCGCTCAACGCGGTGACCCAGCGGCCGATGGCGATGTACCACTCGTGGGACAGCCAGAACGCCTGGCTGCGCCAGATCCACACCTACAACCACCTCTATCTGCACCCGAGCGTGGGCAACGTCAACGGCTTCGGCGACGGCGACTGGGTGTGGGTCGAATCGCAGTGGGGCAAGGTGCGCTGCATGGCCCGCTTCTCCGAGGCGGTCGAGCCCGGCACGGTCTGGACCTGGAACGCCATCGGCAAGGCCGCCGGCGCCTGGAACCTCGACCCGATGGCCAACGAGTCGAAGCAGGGCTTCCTGCTCAACCACGTGATCAGCGAGGAGCTGCCGACCCACGATGCCGGCGAGCATCTCTCCAACTCCGACCCGATCACCGGCCAGGCCGCCTGGTACGACGTGCGCGTGCGCGTCTACAAGGCCGGCGCCGACGAACCGCAGGAGACCTACCCGCAGTTCGACGCCGTACCGGCGGCACCCGGCACGCCACCGCGCCGGCCGTGGCAGAACTACTTTGCGGGCAGGTTCCAGAAGAAGGGTCCATAACAGCCCGGGCGAAACAACGAAATGAAGATCAACCACGGGGGATACGGGGCGCACGGGGACTAATAAGGTTTCCCCGTGTCCCCCGTGCTCCCCGTGGTTAAACAAAGGTTTTTGAAGCTATGACTCAACTGGCACTGGTAATCGATTTGAACGTCTGCGTCGGCTGTCACGCCTGCGTGACGTCCTGCAAGCAGTGGAACACCTCGTCGGAGAAGGCCGGCCCGCTGTTCGACGACCGTCCCTACGGTGAAGACCCGACCGGCACCTTCTTCAACCGCGTGCAGACCTACGAGGTCGGCTGTTTCCCCAATACCGAGACGGTGCACTTTCCCAAGAGCTGCCTGCACTGCGAAGACGCCCCGTGCGTGCCGGTCTGCCCCACCGGCGCCAGCCACAAGCGCGCCGAGGACGGCATCGTGCTGGTGGACTACGACAAGTGCATCGGCTGCAAGTACTGCTCCTGGGCCTGCCCCTACGGCGCGCGCGAACTCGACGAGTATCAGAAGGTGATGAAGAAGTGCACCCTGTGCGTCGACCGCATCTACGACCAGACGCTGCCCGAGTCCGAGCGCAAGCCCGCCTGCGTGCTGGCCTGTCCGACGTCCGCGCGCCTGTTCGGCGACGTACACGACCCGGAGTCGCAGGTATCAGTGGCAATCCGCGAGAACGGCGGTTACCAGCTGATGCCCGAATGGGGCACCAAGCCGGCCAACCACTATCTGCCGCGGCGCAAGACGCGCATGCACATCCACGAAGACGAACTGGTGCGCGCCGACAACCCGTTGAAGAAGGAAGACATCCGCCACGGCACCAACGACGACTTCACGTTGGACGACTGGCTGATGTAAATCAGTTGCAAGTGACAAGCGGCAGGTTGCAAGAAATAACACAACCTCACTCGGGACTTGTAACTGGAATTTAAGATGTGGGAACCCGGCCGTGCCCGGCGATTGAACGACCAGAAGAGAATCGCCCGATGAATTGGGCTCCTGCAAAAGAGAAATTTGGAAAACGGAGTTATATCGATGCATCCCGCTTTTTCGGTAATCTTCCTCACCACCCTCATCGGCGTCGGCCAGGGCCTCTATCTGGCGCTGTTCAGTGCCCAAACCTACGGCATGGCCAAGCTGCTGCCGGCCGAGGACGGCCGCTTCTTCGCCGTCGGCGGCATCGTCGCCCTGCTGTTCCTGCTGGGCGGGCTGGTGGCCGCAGTATTTCACCTGGGCAAGCCCAGCTACATGTTCACCCGCGCCTGGCGCGGCATCAGCCAGTGGCGCACCTCCTGGCTGTCGCGCGAGCTGATCGCCATGCCGCTGATGATCGGCATCACCTTCATCTACATCCTGTTCCAGTACTTCGGCTGGGACGCGGATCTGTATGGCTGGAAGGTGCCCGGCCAACTGGGCCTGACCGTGGGCGTCATCGGCGTCATTGCCGCCGTCGGCCTGTTCATCTGCACCGGCATGATCTACGCCGCAGTGAAGTTCCTGCAGGAGTGGTCGACCCCGCTCACCGTGGTGAACTACTTCATTCTCGGCACCGCCTCCGGCTTCAGCTGCGCCGCCGTCTATGCCGCCTGGCAGGGCACGGCACCGCAACTGGTCCACTTTTTCGGCTGGTGGGCCATTGCCCTCACCGTAACCGGCTTCTTCACCCGCGGCTTCGCCCTGCTGCGCAACGCCCGCATCAAGAACAAATCCACCCTGCAAACCGCCATCGGCGTACGCCACACCCAGGTGACGCAGAAGGCGATGGGCATGATGGGCGGCTCCTACAACACCCGCGAATACTTCCACGGCAAGACCGCCGCCTTCCTCAAGTCGGTGAAGTGGATATTCCTGCTGCTGGTGTTCCCGCTACCGATATTGCTGCTCGCCGCGGGCCTGACCAGCGGGAACACCGCCCCGCTGCTGCTGGCCTTCGTCACCCAGTACATCGGGCTGCTGTTCGAACGCTGGTTCTTCTTCGCACAAGCGAACCACCCGCAGAACCTCTACTACCAGACGGTTTAAAGGCTCGCCGTCAGGTACAAAACAATGGGGGTCCGAAAGGCCCCCTTTGTTATTTGAGGGTGAGGTTACTGCCGCCCCAACACCGTAAACCGTTGGTCTGCGCCGCTTATTCGGCCACACCGGAATGCGAGGGAGGCGAAAGAGCTGAACGGTATCTTGCAAACATCCCACAACAATCATTGTTGTCGAGGAGCAGAGCCGGCTAAACTCGCGGACCATAAATCCCCGCAAAGTTATCAACCGGCACCAGCACGAAGACAACATGCACTACAAGACAGACGACGTCCGTATCACCGGCATTCAGGAGGTCAGCCCTCCGGCAGAGATACACGCTGAATTTCCGATCGATGAAACCGTTTCCGAGACGGTATTCGGCCACCGCGCGATCATCCACAACATCCTGCACGGCAAGGACGACCGCCTGGTGGTCGTCGTCGGTCCCTGCTCGATCCACGACGCCAAGGCCGCCCGCGACTATGCCAGCCGCCTCAAGCCCCTGAGCGATGAGCTGGCGGACGACCTCTGCATCATCATGCGCGTCTACTTCGAAAAGCCGCGTACCACGGTCGGCTGGAAGGGCTTGATCAACGACCCCGATATGGACGGGGGCTTTCATATCAACAAGGGGCTGCGTCTCGCCCGCAGCCTCCTGCTGGACCTCAACCGGGAAGGGGTCCCCGCCGCGACCGAGTTTCTTGACCTCATCAGTCCGCAATACATCGCCGACCTCGTCAG
>DFMR01000079.1 GCA_002376325.1 Proteobacteria bacterium UBA3588
AGGATTTGAACCTCCGACCACTTGCACCCCATGCAAGTGCGCTACCAGGCTGCGCTACGCCCCGATTAGGTATGTCGTTTTGAAAAGTTATCTTTAAAAAGCCCCGCCGAACGGGAGGCGAGATAATACACCAGAGTGCCGTCGATAGGAACAATCGCGCACGCAACTAGGGCTTGAGTATCAACAAAACCTCTTCCAGTTCGCCGCGCAATTGATGGATAAGCTGAGCATCGAAGGTACCGCCGTTCGGTTCCCGTCCATCATCGTGCTCCAGCCGCTGCCGCGCGCCGCCGATGGTAAATCCCTGTTCATAAAGAAGGCTGCGGATCTGCCGAATCATGATGACGTCGTGGCGTTGGTAATAACGCCTGTTGCCCCGCCTTTTGACAGGTTTCAGCTGCGGAAACTCCTGTTCCCAATAACGCAGGACGTGCGGTTTGACGTCGCACAGTTCGCTCACCTCTCCGATGGTGAAATAGCGTTTCCCCGGAATGACCGGCAGTTCGTTATTGTTGCTGGGTTCCAGCATAGGCCTCAACCCTCGCCTTCAGTTTCTGGCCGGGGCGGAAAGTGACAACGCGTCGGGCCGTTATCGGGATCTCCTCGCCGGTTTTGGGATTACGCCCGGGGCGCTGCTTCTTGCTGCGCAAATCGAAATTACCGAAGCCGGACAGCTTGACCTGTTCGCCACGCTCCAGCGCGCCGCGGATCTCCTCGAAAAACATCTCTACGAGTTCCTTGGCTTCACGCTTGTTAAGGCCAAGCTCCTCGTATAGCCGCTCGGCTATCTCGGCTTTGGTCAACGCCATTTTCCGCTGCCTCAGTCTCTTAGGGTTGCTCCGAACTCATCACCAAGTACCGCCACTATTTTTGCCATGGCCGCATCTACCTCGTGGTCTGTAAGGGTGCGCGAATTAGCCTGCAAGGTCAAGCCCAAGGCGACGCTTTTTCGACCCGAATCAATACCTTTGCCCATATATAAGTCAAATAACTTTAACTCCCGCAATTCCTCAGGTGCCGCACCGCGCGCGATCTCCATAATACGCTCGACCGGCAGCGATTGGTCGACAACAACAGCAATATCACGGCGAATTACCGGAAACTTCGACAATTCACGGAAGCGAGGTATGCACCCCTGCTCCAGGACCGACAGCGATAATTCGAATAGGTATACCCCCGTCGGCAGTCCGAGTTTCTCCGCCACCGAAGGGTGCAGGGCGCCGAGCCAGCCGACGATCTCTCCCCCCTGCTCGACCCGTGCCGACTGTCCCGGATGCAACGCCGGGTGGCCGGCGGCGACAATACGGGTATTGTCCGCCGCCCCCGCCAGCGCCAACAATTCCTCGACATCCCCCTTGGCATCGAAAAAATCGGCCTTGCGCAACGCCTCGCCCCACTGTTCCGGCGCGACCGCGCCGTAGACCAAGCCCGCCACTGTCCGTTCCTGGCGCAACCCGGCCGCCTCGGGGACAAAACGCAGCCCGGTTTCGAACAGGTGTACCCGCTCCTGCTGCCGATTGACGTTATTGAGCAAGGCCTGCACCAACCCGCTCCACAGCGTGGTCCGCATCACGGCCATTTCGGCGGAGATCGGATTGGCCAGCGCCAGCGGTGCCGCCTCCGGATCCAACAACTGCTGCAATTCCGGCGCGACAAAGCTATAGGTGATCGCCTCCTGGTAACCGCGTGCGACCAGCAGCCCGCGCAGGCGATCCGCCTCCAACCGGCCTTCCGGAGCCGCCCCCATACGCAAGGCCCCGGTTGGGCTGACGCTGGGCAGCCGGTCATAACCGTAGATGCGCGCAACTTCTTCGATCAGATCCTCTTCGATGGCGATGTCGAAACGATAGGGCGGCGCCGTCACCCTCCAGCCGTCCGCCTCCTGTGCGGCATTCAACCCAAGGCGGTTGAGGATATCGGTCACCTCATCGCGCGGCAGCTGCATTCCCAGCACGCGCTGCAATCGCGCCGCACGCAACGTGACGGCATTGCGCTGCGGCAAATAGTCGTGCGCCAGTGCCTCCGTCAGCGGCCCGGCAGTCCCCCCGGCAATCTGGAGAAACAGCGCCGTGGCCCGCTCGATCGCCTCGCCCTGCAGAGTGGGCGATACGCCGCGTTCAAAGCGATGCGAAGAATCGGTATGGAGACCGTAGCGGCGGGCACGGCCGGTGATGGCCTCGGGGGCGAAAAAGGCGCTCTCCAGAAATATGTCGACGGTATCGTCACTCACGGCGCTCGCCTCGCCGCCCATGACGCCGGCCATGGCCAACGGCCCGTTGGCGTCGGCTATCACCAGGGTTTCGCCATCCAACTCGACGCTGTTGCCGTTCAGCAGCTGCAGCGATTCGCCTGGGCGGGCGCGGCGCACGTCGATGCCGCCGTGCAGCCTGCGCAAATCGAAGGCGTGCATCGGCTGGCCCAGTTCCAACATTACGTAGTTGGTAATGTCGACCGCCGGGTTGAGGCTGCGAATGCCGCTGCGGCGTAGGCGTTCCACCATCCACATCGGCGTCGTTGCCTGCGGATCGATACCGCGGATAACCCGCCCCACATAGCGCGGACAATCCGCCGGCGCCGCGACGGTCACCGCGAATACGTCGTCACAGTTCGGCACCAGCGCCGCCATACCGGGTCCCTGCACGGCACAGCGGTTAATCACGCCCACCTCGCGCGCCACCCCGGCGATGCTCAGACAGTCACCGCGATTGGGTGTCAGCCCCAGCTCGAAGGTCAGGTCGTCGAGCAGCATATAGTCTCGCAGATCGGTTCCGACCGGCGCATCGGACGGCAATTCCATCAGCCCGCTGGAACTCTCCGCCAGCCCCAACTCCTTGGCGGAGCACAGCATGCCGAACGACTCGACACCGCGCAGCTTGGATTTCTTGATCTTGAAGTTTCCGGGCAGTACCGCACCGATAATCGCCGTAGGGGCACGCATGCCGACGCGAACGTTGGCCGCGCCGCAGACGATGGTCAGCGCTTCCTGTTGGCCCACATCGACCCGACACACGCGCAGTTTGTCGGCATCGGGGTGTGGTTCCAGCTGCTGCACTTCACCGACGACGACGCCGCTAAACGCCTCCGCCACCGGCTCCACCGCATCGACCTCAAGGCCGGCCATGGTCAACTGTGCCGACAACGTCTCGTTGTCCACGGCGGGGTTCACCCATTCGCGCAACCATTGTTCACTGAATTTCATCGTTCAAATCCTGTCAGGCCGATTCGGCTATCCGATGCAAGCAAGGCTCAGCGGAACTGCTGCAAAAAGCGCAGATCGTTCTCGAAGAACAAGCGCAGATCACTGACGCCGTAGCGCAGCATGGCGAGGCGTTCGACGCCCATGCCAAAGGCGAATCCGGTGTAGCGCTCGCTATCGATACCGACATGCTTGAACACGTTGGGATGCACCATGCCGCAGCCGCCAATTTCGAGCCAACCGGAGTGCTTGCAGGAGCGGCAGCCACTGCCGCCGCACATCACGCACTGCACATCGACCTCGGCGGACGGTTCGGTGAAAGGAAAATAGGAAGGCCGGAAGCGGACCTTGAAGTCGCCCTCGAAAAAATTGCGCAGAAAATCGTCCAGTATTCCCTTCAAATCAGCGAAGGTCACCTGCTCGTCCACCAGCAGACCTTCGACTTGGTGAAACATCGGCGAGTGGGTTTGATCATAGTCGCAGCGGTAGACCCGTCCCGGCGCGATGATGCGCAGCGGCGGCTGCTGCTTTTCCATTTCCCGAATCTGCACCGGCGAGGTGTGGGTACGCAGCAGCCGGCCGGCGTCGAAATAAAAGGTATCGTGCATTGCGCGCGCCGGATGCGTCTCGGGGATATTCAACGCTTCGAAATTGTGGAAATCGTCTTCCACTTCCGGGCCTTCGGCAATGGTGAACCCGAGCTGGCGAAACAGTGCCTCGATACGGCTCAGCACGCGCGTCACCGGATGCAGTCCGCCGGCCGTTTGCCCGCGGCCTGGGAGCGTGACATCCACCGCCTCGGCGGCCAACTTCAGGTTCAACGCCGCAGCCTGCAAGCTCTCCTTGCGCGCCTCCAGCGCCTGCTGCACCTCGCCTTTGGCGACGTTGATCAGCGCACCGACTTTAGGACGCTCCTCAGGCGGCAGCTGTCCGAGCTGTTTCATCTGCTCGGTCAGCAGCCCTTTCTTGCCGAGATACAGGACGCGCACTTGATCGAGGGCCGGCAAATCCGCCGCCTGCTCGATTGCCTGACACGCCTGCTCCACCTGTTGTCGGAGTTGTTGCTGCACGGTAATCACCTTATTGGTCGGCCCACGGCCGTCAATCTGAGCGGCCGAATCCGCTATCGAATCCACCAACGAAAAAGGGGAAGGCCGCTGGCCTTCCCCTTTTCACGAAGCGATTTTCCACGATGGCCGACGCAGTTGTCACCGGCCATAACACAGAAGAAAACGCTTATGCCGCCAGGCCAGCCTTTGCCTTTTCCGCCAATACGGCAAAACCGTTCTTGTCGAATACGGCGATATCGGCCAGGACCTTGCGATCGATCTCGACGCCGGCCTTCTTCAGGCCGTTGATCATGCGGCTGTAGGACAGGCCGCACTCGCGGGAGGCCGCATTGATACGGGCGATCCACAGCGTACGGAACACACGCTTCTTCTGCCGACGGTCGCGATAGGCGTACTGCCCCGCCTTGGTGACCGCCTGCTTGGCAACGCGGAACACATTGCGCCGCATGCCATAGTAACCCTTGGCCTTGGCCATGACCTTCTTGTGGCGCGCACGCGCGACCACACCACGTTTTACTCGTGCCATCTATCCTTACCTCGACTCAGCTGTAGGGCAACATGCGGGAAACCATGCGCGAATCCACGGCCGCGACCATGGCATCACTACGCAGCTGACGCTTGCGCTTGGTGCTCTTCTTGGTAAGGATGTGGCGCTTGAACGACTGGCCACGCTTAAAACCGCCGGCAGTGGCCTTAAAACGCTTGGCCGCGCCACGATTGCTTTTCATCTTGGGCATTGCTGTAACTCCGCATTTCTTGGTTAATAGTTCAAGTACGCTTTCCGACTGGCAACCGCAAGGCTGACAGTAGCGTACCCCGCAGGCCGCAATGGCCTACTTTTTCTTTCTCGGGACGACGACCATGATCATCTGGCGGCCTTCCAGCTTGGGGAACTGCTCAACCGTTCCCACCTCGACCAAGTCCGCCTCGATGCGCTTGAGCAATTTCAACCCAAGCTCTTGGTGAGCCATCTCACGACCGCGGAATCGCAGCGTGACTTTGGCCCTGTCCCCGTCTTCTAGGAAACGCACCAGGTTGCGCAGTTTTACCTGGTAGTCCCCTTCGTCCGTCCCTGGCCGGAACTTCACTTCCTTAATCTGGATCTGCTTCTGCTTCTTGCGGGCGGCGTGTTTCTTTTTGTTTTCTTCAAAAAGATACTTGCCGTAATCCATGATGCGGCAGACCGGCGGCTTGGCATCCGCGGCCACCTCCACCAGATCCAGCTCCGCCTCTTCCGCAATCCGCAGAGCTTCGCTAATCGAAACTACGCCGACCTGCTCACCATCGCTCCCGATCAAACGTACTTCGGGAACGGTGATCTCTTCGTTCAAACGGGCGCTACCCTCACCAGGGCGCGCCGAACCGGTTCTAGCTACGATGCTCTAATCCTCCAAAACAGTACGGCCGCGGCTCGCGATCTCCGCGGTCAAGCGCTCGACCAACGCCTCCAGCGTCATGGTGCCGAGGTCTTCACCGCCACGCGTGCGCACGGCCACAGCCCGATTCTCCACTTCGCGGTCGCCCACTACCAGCAGGTAGGGAACCCGTTGAAGCGTATGTTCGCGGATTTTAAAGCCGATTTTCTCATTTCTCAAGTCGGAGATGGCGCGAATGCCATGTTTGTGCAGCATTTTTTCCACTTCCGACACGAAATCGGCCTGACGATCCGTGATATTCAGCACCACAGCCTGGGTCGGCGCCAGCCACAGGGGGAAGGCTCCGGCGTAGTGTTCGATGAGAATACCGATGAAACGCTCCATCGATCCCAGGATGGCCCGGTGCAGCATCACCGGCATCTGCTTGCTGCCGTCCTCGGCGATATAGTGGGCGCCCAGGCGCCCCGGCATATTGAAATCGACCTGAACGGTACCACACTGCCAGACGCGGTCGAGGCAATCCTTGAGGGAGAACTCGATCTTGGGGCCGTAGAAGGCACCCTCGCCCGGTTGCAGGTCCCAGGCCAGCCCCTTGGCGTTGAGCGCATGTTCCAACGCGTGTTCCGCCTTGTCCCACACCTCGTCGGAACCCACCCGCTTCTCCGGCCGGGTCGACAGCTTGATGATCACCTCGGTGAAGCCGAAATCGGCATAGACCTCATAGAGCAGGTCGATAAAGGCCGAAACTTCGTCCTGGATCTGATCCTCAGTGCAGAAGATATGGGCGTCGTCCTGAGTGAAGCCACGCACCCGCATCAGGCCGTGCAGGGTGCCGGAAGGCTCGTTGCGGTGGCAGGAGCCGAACTCGGCCATGCGCAGCGGCAGATCGCGGTAACTCTTCAGCCCCTGGTTGAATATCTGGATGTGGCAGGGACAGTTCATCGGCTTGATGGCGAAGGTCCGCTTCTCCGACTCGGTGGTGAACATGTCGTCGCGGAACTTCTCCCAGTGGCCGGAACGCTCCCACAGCACACGATCGGCCAAGGCCGGGGTGCGCACCTCCTGGTAGCCGTGCGCCTTGAGCAGGCGCCGCACGTACTGCTCCACCTGCTGGTAGAGGGTCCAGCCGGCGTCGTGCCAGAACACCATGCCCGGGGCCTCTTCCTGGCTGTGGAACAGATCGAGCTGGCGGCCGATCTTTCGGTGGTCGCGCTTCTCCGCCTCCTCCAACCGGTGCAGATAGCCCTTGAGCGCCTTCTTGTCTCCCCAGGCGGTGCCGTAGATGCGGGTCAGCATCTCGTTGTTGGAATCGCCGCGCCAGTAGGCACCGGCCACCTTCATCAGTTTGAACGCCTGCAACTTGCCGGTGGAGGGTACGTGTGGGCCGCGGCACAGGTCGATGAAGTCGCCCTGCTTATATAGAGAGATGACCTCGCCGTGCGGAATATCGGTAATGATCTCCGCCTTGTAGGCCTCGCCCATATTGCGGAAGAACCCGATCGCCTCCTCGCGCGGCATCACCGAGCGCTCCACCGCAACGTCCGCGGCGGCAATCGTATTCATCTCCGCCTCAATCTTCTCCAGGTCCTCGGCGGTAAAGGGGCGCTCGTAGGCAAAGTCGTAGTAGAAACCGTTCTCGATCACTGGGCCGATGGTCACCTGCGCGCTCGGAAACAGACGCTTCACCGCCTGCGCCAACAGATGCGCGGTGGAGTGGCGGATGACCTCGACGCCCTCCTCGTCCCGCGCGGTGACGATGGCCAGCTGTGCATCATGATCTATGGAATAGGAAGTATCGACCAGTTGCCCGTCCACCTTGCCGGCCAGCGCGGCCTTGGCCAGGCCGGGGCCGATGGCGGCGGCGATATCCAGCACCGTTACGGGGTGATCGAAAGAACGTTGACTGCCGTCGGGGAGCGTGACGATGGGCATACTGATGTCTCCAGTGGCGACCTATACGAGGAGCCGCATGTACAAAAACAAAAGGCATCGCGAGGATGCCTT
>DFMR01000190.1 GCA_002376325.1 Proteobacteria bacterium UBA3588
TTCAGGGTTCAGGGTTCAGGGGGCGAGAGGCTGGACCGTCTCCGTGCCTGGTACCTGTTTTATTCGTACCAACGCGTAAACGCATCCACCGGCTCCCGCTCGGTACGATAGCGATTCACCGCCGCTTCGGGGTCGGCATAGCCGAGGGCGATGCCGCCGAGCAGGGCCAGCTCCGGTTCGATGCCGAGCTGTTCGCGCACCAGCTGCGGGTAGTCGGCGACCGACGCCTGGGGGCAGGTGGCAAGCCCCAGGCCGCGGGCGGCCAGCATGATGTTCTGTACGAACATGCCCATGTCGATCCAGGCGCCCTGGCCGAGGCGGCGGTCGAGAAACAGCAACAGCCCCACCGGGGCGCCGAAGAAGTGGTAATTGCTGTTCCAGGCGGCTTGCTGCTTTTCCGCGTCCTCGCGCCGGATCTCCAGTGCCTGATAGAGCGCCAGTCCGCACTGTTTGCGCCGTTCTTTGTAAGGTTCGAACCACTGCTCCGGGTAGTAGCGGTAATCCGCGGCGGCGGGACCCGCGGCGCGGGCCGCGATGAGGGCCTGGGCCAGTCGCTCCTTGGCGGCGCCGCGCACCACGGCAACCTGCCAAGGCTGGATATTGACGCCCGAAGGTGCCCAGCGCGCTGCATCGAGAATGGCTCGGACCTGCGCGTCGCCGACTGTCTTGCCGAGAAAGGCGCGAGTGGCGTTGCGTCCGGTGATGGCATCCAATACGTCCATGGTGCGGCTCCGCAAATTATGTGGCTAAGAAAACGAGATTTTAACGGGTTTCGCGCTATGGTAGCGGCAGCGAAATCGTAGGGTCTTGCCTATGCTTTTCTTTGATATTAAACATTTTTTGAGTGAGAGACAGCCATGGACATGTCTGATGACGAGGAACGCATTGTCATCGAAAGCGTGCGCGCGGACGGTCGTAAGTTCCGGCCGAGCGATTGGATCGAGCGTATCGCGACCACGCTGGCAACCTTCGGCGCCGATCGCCGTTTGCGCTACGCGCGTGACGTCCAGCCGTGTATGTTCAACGGCGAAAAGTGCCTGATGGTCGCGTGCGTCCTGGAGCAGCAAAACCCCGACGCCTACCGCTTTATCCTGAAATTCGCCGAAGACAACAACTTGCGGGTGCAACCGGATCGCCTGGGGCGCGGGGAAAAGGTGGAGTTGGAGCAGCGCAAGTCGCCCGCACCGGCGGCGTGAGTAAAGCGGGGCTACAAAACCAAGAAGGGGCCTATGGCCCCTTCTTGGCGCTGGTTGCCCCAGACGATCATCCCATCTGCTTTTCGCGGATTTCATCCAGCGTTTTGCAGTCGATGCACAGAGCGGCCGTCGGCCGGGCCTCCAGGCGGCGGATGCCGATCTCGACACCGCAGGATTCACAGTAGCCGTATTCGTCCTTGTCGATATTGTCCATCGCCTCGTCGATCTTCTTGATCAGCTTGCGCTCGCGGTCGCGGGTGCGCAATTCCATGGTGAATTCCGACTCCTGAGTGGCGCGGTCGTTGGGGTCGGGGAAATTGGCCGCCTCGTCCTGCATGTGATGGACGGTGCGATCCACCTCTTCCATCAGTTCGCGCTTCCACGCCCGCAGGATGTCGCGGAAGTGGTCCTTCATCGGTGCGCTCATATACTCCTCGCCCTTCTTCTCCTGATAGGGAGTGAAGGAGGCGAAGCCTTCGACCGATGATGCCTTCTTCGATTTGGCTGGAGCCTTCTTGGTTGCCGGGCTGCTTTTCATGGATGTCGTGTTTTTCGTGCTGGTGGTTGCGGTCACGGTATTGGTTTTCGCCGGTGCCGGCTTCGCTGCCACAACGGGTTTCTTCGCGGGCGCGGGTCGCTTCGCCGCAGGCGTTTTCTTGGTCGGTGCCGCCTTGGCGGCGGCCGGAGCTTTCTTTGCTGTGGCCGGGGCCTTTTGGGCCGGCGCTTTCTTTGTCGGCATACGCCTGTCTCCTGACTGAGCGCAAAAACAAGCGGGCATAAATACCAGAAAGCCCCCGGTGCTGCAACCGCGGGAGTGTTTGGGGAGGGCTGCCATGGCCCCGGCAGGCGGCGTTGCGGCACGGTAGGCGGCTTGTACGGATTCCCGTCCGCCAGGCCCATTGCACGCGGCCCTCCCGGGCGGAGCGGGGATGCCGCCGGCCGTGGCGGCTTCGCGCCCGGCTCGGGTACACTATGCCGCTTTGAGCGAAACACTACGGATTCTCTATGACCGATCTTGCCGCATTGCTATTCGACGTGGACGGCACGCTGGCCGATACCGAGCGCGATGGTCACCGCCCGGCCTTTAATCGTGCCTTTGCCGATGCCGGCCTCGACTGGGACTGGTCGCCCGAACTGTACGGGGAGCTGCTGGCGGTCACCGGCGGCAAGGAGCGCATCCGTTACTATCTGGAGCGTTACAACACCGCGTTCCGCTACGAGGGCGATCTGGATGCCTTCATCGCCGGACTGCACAGCTCCAAGACCGAACACTACACGCGGATGCTGGCCGAGGGTGCGATCCCCCTGCGTCCCGGCGTCCGGCGCCTGATAACGGAGGCGCGCGCGGCGGGAATGCGCCTGGCCGTCGCCACCACCACCACGCCCGCCAATGTCACGGCGCTGCTTCGCCATGCCCTCCATCCCGAGTCGGAAACCTGGTTCGAGGTGATCGCCGCCGGCGACGTGGTGCCGGCCAAGAAACCCGACCCCTGCATCTATCGCTACGCCANNACCGTTACCTCTCGCTGGATATGGTCAGGGATCTGCATGACCGCTGACAGCCGAAATTGCTATGCTTGGGTGCAATCAGCGGGGATGCCGATGCTTAAGCAATGCTTTGATTCGATTGTCGAAAAACTCACCAATGCATGTATCGACCGTTATCGTGAGCGGCTTGTCAGCGTCGTTCTGTTCGATCGCGACGGGTTCTTTGCCGGTTATCTCGCTGGATTGCGGCAACGCATGCGCGAACTCGGCTCGCGGCGGGTCCGTTCCCATGGCGGATACTATTGGCTGCTCAAGCCGGATCTTAAGCCGGGCGAGGAGGTCGTCCTGTGACCAAGAATGAACTCGTTCGCACCTATCTGGAAAAGGCAGCTAAGCGGCGCCAGAAGTCTAAGCCTCGGATTCGACCATCGCCCGATAAATCGGGCTCCCACGAGGGAAATGGTATCCGCAGTCGTGGGAGCCCGGCTGCACCGGGCGAGAGCCTCGACACGGGCTCCCGCGAGGAAGGTGGTACCCGCAGTCGTGGGAGCCCGGCTGTGCCGGGCGATAGCCTCGACACGCAACCATCGCCCGATGGCGGCTCCGGACTCCTGTCCTCTCGCCGCATGATGTCGTCCCTGGCAATAAATCGGGCTCCCACGAGGGAGATGGTATCCGCAGTCGTGGGAGCCCGGCTGTGCCGGGCGATGACCGTTGCCACCGAAAGTTGCAGTTACGCCTGATGGCCGCTGATCAGCCCCGCATCGCCCGACGCATGGCCGGCATCGAGGCCTTCCAGGTGATGGACCTGCTGGCCCGCGCCCGCGAACTGGAAGCGCAGGGCCGTTCCATCGTCCACATGGAGATCGGCGAGCCCGATTTCCCCACGCCCGAACCCATCGTCGCCGCCGGCCAGCGCGCCCTGGCCGAGGGCCGGACCCACTACACCCCTGCACTGGGGCTGCCTGCCCTGCGCGAGGCGATCGCTGCCTTCTATGCAGAGCGCTACGGCATCGCCATACCATCGGAACGGGTGGTGGTCACGCCCGGTGCCTCCGGAGCTCTGCTGCTGGCCCTGGGCGTGCTGCTCAATCCGGGCGAACAGGTGCTGCTGGCCGACCCCGGCTACCCCTGCAACCGTCACTTCACCCGCTTCCTGGACGGCGAGGCCGTGGCGGTGCCGGTGGAGGCGGGCAGCGGCTACCAACTCACCGCCGAACGGGTGGCCCGCTACTGGAGCGAACGTACCGCCGCGGCGGTGATCGCGTCTCCCTCCAACCCCACCGGTACCGTCATCGAACAGAA
>DFMR01000174.1 GCA_002376325.1 Proteobacteria bacterium UBA3588
ATGGCGATGGGACTGCTGATGTGGGGTTTCGACGTCGTTCTGTCCGTGCTAGTGCGCAAGCTGACGATGGGTTAAGGGAGCACAGAGGCATGGCTTTGCGTTGGTATGTGGTACACGCCTATTCCGGGTTCGAGAACCAGGTCAAGCGCTCGCTGGAGGAACGCGTCAAGCGTAGCGGCCTCGACGACCAGTTTGGTCAAATTCTGGTGCCGACCGAGGAAGTGATCGAGATGCGTGACGGCCAGAAGCGCAAGAGCGATCGCAAGTTCTTCCCCGGTTATGTGCTGGTTCAGATGGAAATGTCCGACGAGACCTGGCACTTGGTGAAGGACGTGCCTCGCGTCATGGGTTTCATCGGTGGTACCGCCGATCGTCCTGCACCGATCTCCGAGAAGGAGGCGCAAGCCATCCTGGATCGGGTCCAGGAGGGTGCGGAGAAGCCGCGGCCGAAAGTGCTGTTCGAGCCCGGCGAAGTGGTGCGCATCACCGAGGGGCCATTCAACGATTTCAACGGTGTGGTGGAAGAGGTCGACTACGAGAAGAACCGGCTGCGTGTCGCTGTGCTGATCTTCGGTCGTTCCACCCCCGTCGACCTGGAATTCGGCCAGGTCGAGAAAGGTTAAAGGCAGCGGAAAGTACAGGATACAAACAAGATACACGGGAGCGGTTTTTTACCGTGCATCTGATTTTAACGGGGAGCCGCGAGGCGCTTGCACCCATTGAGGAGTAGTCATGGCTAAGAAAATCGAAGCTTATATCAAGCTGCAGGTGAAGGCCGGTCAGGCCAATCCCAGCCCGCCGGTCGGTCCGGCATTGGGCCAGCGCGGCGTCAACATCATGGAGTTCTGTAAGGCGTTCAACGCCCAGACCCAAGGTGTCGAGCCCGGTCTGCCGATCCCGGTGATCATCACCGTTTACAGCGACCGCAGCTTCACCTTCATCACCAAGACCCCGCCGGCCTCCATTCTGCTGAAGAAGGCTGCCGGTATTCAGTCCGGATCCAAGGTTCCCAACCGCGACAAGGTGGGTAAGGTCAGCCGCGCCCAGCTGGAAGAGATCGCCACGGCCAAAATGCCTGATCTCACGGCTTCCGATATTGATGCCGCCGTGCGGACCATCGCCGGTTCCGCACGCAGCATGGGCATTGAGACTGAAGGGGTATAAGCCATGGCCAAGATTTCCAAGCGTTTTAAGGCGATTCGTGAAAAGTTGCAGCCGGGCAAGGCCTATCCGCTCGATGAAGCGTTCGCTCTACTGAAAGATCTACCCAAGGCGAAGTTTGCCGAGTCGATTGATGTGGCGGTGAACCTAGGCGTCGATCCGCGTAAGTCCGATCAGGTGGTGCGCGGTTCCACCGTGCTGCCGCACGGTACCGGTAAGAGCGTGCGCGTTGCGGTGTTCACCTCCGGTGCCAACGTCGAGGCGGCCACCGCCGCCGGTGCTGATATCGTCGGCATGGACGACTTGGCCGCTGAGGTCAAAGCCGGCAAGATGGATTTCGATGTGGTGATCGCCTCTCCGGATGCGATGCGCGTGGTCGGCCAGTTGGGCCAGATCCTCGGCCCGCGCGGCCTGATGCCGAACCCGAAGGTCGGCACCGTGACTCCCAATGTCGCCGAAGCGGTGAAGAACGCCAAGGCCGGCCAGGTGCGCTACCGCACCGACAAGGCAGGCATTATTCACTGCTCCATCGGTAAGGTGGACTTTGAGATCAATGCTCTCAAGGAAAACCTGGCGGCTTTGCTGGCCGATCTGCAGAAGATGAAGCCGAGCAGCGCCAAGGGCATATATATGAAGAAGGTCGCCGTCTCCACCACCATGGGGCCGGGGATCGCTGTCGATCAGGCCTCCCTCGGGGGCTGATCGGGGTATCGACTTTTGACCGCCGGCGTTCGCGCCGGTGTACGTCGAAGACCGTAGGTGCCGTTGGCTCAATGTTCTTCGGAATGCCTACGTAGGCGGTGTCACCCGATTCAGGTTTACCTGTTACGGGCCATCGTGAAGTGGGGCGGTCGTTTTGCACCGTACCGTAAAGGGTGGTGTATCGCTCACGGGCGATACCCGTAATGCAACGAAAAGAGGTGATTTCGCGTGGCTCTCAATATTGCGCAAAAGAAGACCATCGTAGCCGAAGTCGCCGAAGTCGCTGGCAAGGCCTACTCTGCCGTTGTGGCCGAGTACGCCGGCTTGAGCGCCGCTCAGATGACTGCCCTACGCGCCTCGGCGCGCAAGGACGCAGTCTACGTGCGTGTGGTCAAGAACACGCTAGCTCGCCGTGCCGTCGAAGGCACCGAATTCGCTTGTCTGCAGGAGACCCTCACCGGTCCGCTGATGATGGCGTTTTCGCAGGAAGATCCGGGCGCGGCTGGTCGTGTGATCAGCGAGTTCGTCAAGGCTAACGAGAAACTGGTCGTCAAGGCTGTTTCCATCGGCGGCAAATTGTTGCCCGCTGCGGAGCTGGCACGCCTGGCCCGTATCCCGACCAAGCCGCAGTCCATCAGCCAGTTGATGGCGGTGATGAAAGCTCCGGTCGGTAAGCTGGCTGCGACCCTGGCCGCCGTGCGCGACCAAAAGGAAGCGGCTGCAGCCTAAGGCATCAGTTCCGTACTCAACAATGAACGCTGCCGACAGGTAGCCGCGAATAGACATAGAGGTTTGTATCATGGCCGTAACTAAAGAAGAGATCCTGGAAGCCGTTGCCAACATGACCGTTATGGAGGTCGTGGATTTGATTGAGGCGATGGAAGAGAAGTTTGGTGTGACCGCGGCGGTTGCCGTGGCCGCTGCGCCGGCCGGTGGCGGCGCTGCCGCTGCTGAAGAGCAGACCGAGTTCACTGTCGTAATGACCAGCTTCGGCGAGAACAAGGTCAACGTCATCAAGGCCGTTCGTGCCATCACCGGTCTGGGCCTGAAAGAGGCCAAGGACATGGTGGAAGGTGTGCCGTCGACCATCAAGGATGGCGTGGGCAAGGATGAGGCCGAAGGCGTTAAGAAACAGCTGGAAGAAGCTGGCGCCCAGGTCGAACTGAAGTAAGCATCGCGTCCTATGTTGATGCCTGTTGGGGCTTGCCTGACATTATCGGGAATCGAGCGGAGAACCTGATGGGTTCATTCGTAACGCCAGGGATGGCGATGTTTTAGAGGAAGAAATGCTGGCTGGTGGCGAGATTGCCACCGGCCTTTTTCCGCTGGGCACAGCGGAGCGAATTATCACCGGTGACTGCGCGGCCGCTGGGTCAGGTATGACACACGGCGCGGTTGTTGGAACTACATGTGCGAAGCTGAGGAACTCTGATGGCCTACTCTTTCACTGAGAAGAAACGCATCCGTAAGGATTTCGGCAAACGTCGCAGTATTTTGGACGTTCCCTATCTCCTGGCCATTCAGCTGGAATCTTACCGCAGCTTCCTGCAACCGGGCGGCGCTGACGGCCAGTTGCGGGAGCAGGGGTTGCATGCGGCATTCAAGTCGGTTTTCCCGATTGTGAGTTATTCCGGCAACGCCGCCTTGGAATATGTGAGCTACCGTCTCGGAACTCCCGTTTTTGACGTCAAGGAATGCCAACTGCGCGGGATGACCTATGCGGCTCCGTTGCGGGTAAAAGTACGCTTGGTGATCTACGACAAGGATGCGCCGGCCGGTACCAAGCCGGTGAAGGATATCAAGGAACAGGAAGTTTACATGGGCGAACTGCCGCTCATGACCGAAAACGGCACCTTCGTCATCAACGGTACCGAGCGCGTCATCGTGTCGCAGCTGCACCGTTCGCCGGGCGTGTTCTTCGAGCACGACAAGGGTAAGACCCACTCCTCCGGCAAGCTGTTGTTCTCGGCGCGGGTGATTCCATACCGCGGTTCGTGGCTCGATTTCGAGTTCGATCCGAAAGACAATGTCTTTGTGCGTATCGACCGCCGCCGCAAGTTGCCGGCGACGATCCTGTTGCGTGCGCTCGGCTACAATACCGAGGAAGTCCTCGCGCTGTTCTTCGAAACCGATACCTTCAGTTTCTCCAAGGAGAAGTTGGCGTTCAACCTGATCCCCGAACGTTTGCGCGGCGAGACGGTGAATTTCGACGTCCTCGTCGGCGGCAAGGTTCTGGTCGAGTCCGGCCGCCGTATCACCGCGCGCCACACCCGCGAACTGGCCAAGGCCGAAATTGCCACGCTGGACGTGCCCTATGAGTACGCCATCGGCAAGGCGCTGGCGCATGATGTGGTCGACACGCTGAGTGGTGAGGTCATCGCTCAGGCCAATGATGAGATCACCGCCGAACTGTTGGCCAAAATGCAGGAAGCGGGTGTCACCACCTTCAATACGCTGTTCACCAACGACCTGGATCACGGCGCCTATGTGTCCACTACCCTGCGCATCGATCCGACCCGTACCCAGTTGGAGGCGCTGGTTGAGATCTATCGCATGATGCGTCCCGGCGAGCCGCCCACCAAGGAGGCTGCCGAGAACCTGTTCGCAGGGCTGTTCTTCAGCGAAGACCGTTACGACCTGTCGGCCGTGGGCCGCATGAAGTTCAACCGTCGCGTCGGCCGCAAAGAGGTCACCGGGTCCGGCGTGCTGACCAGGGAAGACATCATCGACGTGCTCAAGGTGCTGATCGATATCCGCAACGGCAACGGCGTGGTGGACGACATCGACCACCTCGGCAACCGCCGTGTGCGTTCGGTCGGCGAAATGGCGGAAAACGTGTTCCGCGTCGGTCTGGTGCGCGTCGAGCGCGCCGTCAAGGAGCGTCTGGCGCTGGCCGAATCCGAAGGCCTGATGCCGCAGGAAATCATCAATGCCAAGCCGGTGTCGGCCGCGATCAAGGAATTCTTCGGTTCCTCGCAGCTGTCGCAGTTCATGGACCAGAACAATCCGCTGTCGGAAGTCACCCACAAGCGCCGCGTCTCGGCCCTGGGACCGGGTGGTTTG
>DFMR01000100.1 GCA_002376325.1 Proteobacteria bacterium UBA3588
TTGCCGGTGCCGGTCTGGGCGGAGGCCATCAGGTCGTGGCCTTCCAGCGCGACCGGAATCGCCTGGCGCTGGATTTCGGTGGGTTCGGTAAAGCCGCAGGCGCTAATGGCGCGCAGCAGGCTGGGGTCAAGATTGAGTTGTTCGAATGACAAAATAGTATCCTCTTCCACCTTGGACGGGTGGAGTTTCAAAGTGCGAAACCGATGGGAAAGGGAGTGCTTGCCGCGAGGGCGGGCACGCGCCGGGTTCCGGGAAGTAGGCCGGGCATCATTTGCCGCGGCGCTGCGTCACCAACCGGAAAACCTGCGCGTAAGACTGTCAGGGGGAAGGTTAGAGACGGGCCTCGTCCATCGCGAGGTTGCGCGCACTATACGCAAGCCGCCGGGGAAAAGCCAGCAGGAAAAAACGGGGACAGGGGGGGCAGGGGGATGAATTCGCGTTGCGAATCGTTATCAGGGGATGAGTGGTGTGCGCAAAGCGCACACCACTCGTCGTCCCTTCCTTGTCTTCAGCGCACGCCGAAGCCGTAGATCACCATCTTTTTCATCAGATTGGCGGCGTCGAGGTAGGGGACGGTGCCGTTCTTGCGCAGGATGGCGCGCCCTTCCTCGGATTGGGCAAACCTGATGAATGCCTTGACCTCGGGTGACGGGCTGGCGCTGGAGACCAGATAGAGCGGCCGGTAGAGGCCGTAGCTGCCGTTCTTCACGTTGTCGTAGGTAGGTTCGCGGCCGTCGATGGCGAGCATCTTGACGTTGCGTTTGCGCGCGCTGCTGACGCCGGTCATGCCGACTGCCAGGGGATCGGTCTCCACCGCCTTTTCCAGCGGGCCGGTGGAAGGTTCGACGTACTGGGTTACGAAATCGGTCTGGCTGTCCTTGAACAGGTATTGGCGGATGGCGTAGCCGACGCCGGAGATGCGTCCCTTGCGCACGTACAGGTGGATCGGCTTGTCGGCGCCGCCCAGCTGTTTCCAGTTGGTGATCTTGCCGCGGTAGAGGGCGCGGATCTGATCGCTGGTGATGTTGGATACAGGGTTGCCCTTGTGAGCGATGACCACCAGTGCGTCCCACGCCACCGGGTTCAACTCCACTTCCAGTTCGTGGCTGTCGGTTTCGGGCAGGGTCATACGGCAGGTACCGCCCATATCCACGGTACCGTCGGCGGTCTCGCGGATGCCCGCGGTGGCGCCGCCGCCCTTGAGGTCGATGTGGATGCCGGTCTTTTTCTCATACGCCGCCGCCAATTCGGCCATGAACGCCTTCTTGGTGATGCCGCAGCCGGCCCAATGCAGCACTTTGTGGCTGTCGCCGAAGGCGACCCGGGCCACAAACAGTTGCGTAATGATGAGGCCAACGGCCAGTGCCGCCTTGGCGGATAGTGCTCCTTGTGTCATGACTGATTCTCCATGCAACTGCGATACGAGGAATGGGACTATAAAGGGAATCGCCCATGCCAATCCGTGACTGCGGTAACGTTGCGCCGTTCGCCGCGAATGGCGATTCCCAAATAACCAAGATGCCGCATCGCAGGGATCTATTCCGTAGGGGATGCGGCGCGAAGCGACGCCGGGGGCAGCGAAAACTAATCGCACCAGAGAGCCGCCCGGCTGCGCGGCGGATGGCGCGCAGGGTGGTCAATGAGGTGCGGCGGCAACGGAGAGGGTTTGAAATACCGCGGTATGTGACGGGGCGTCAGCCGAAGTGCTCGGCCAGCCGCGCGAGAAATCCCTTGTTTTCCGCCAACCGCACCTTGTGCACGATCTGCATCCGGTCGATGGCGTGGGCGATCACATGCAGCGCCCGCGCCGGCTGGCAATCGGCGGCGCTCAGAATGAACGGCTTGCGTCGCCGCACCGCATCGCCGACGGCGGGGTCGTGCAGCAGGTAGCCCTCTTCCAGCAGATGGCCGCTTAGAAAGTGCTGGGCGATGGTGGCCATGCGCGCCAGCGCCTGCCGCGCTTCGCGCCGGTCTCGTGCCATGTTCATGATCAAGTGAAGGCGGCTGTTGGGCGAGTTGCTGTAGATCACCTTCATGGTGGCGTAGGCGTCGAGCATCGCCGTGGGTTCCGGCGTGGTGATGATCAGGATATCGTCGGCGGCGGCGGTGAACCGGATGGTATTGGCCGCGATGCCGGCACCGGTGTCGAGGATGATGTAGTCGGCGTGGTGCGCCATGTATTCGATGGCTTTCAACAACTGGCCGCGCTCCTTGTCGCCGAGGTTGGCGAGGTCCTCGTCGCCGGAAGCGCCCGGCACCACATGGATCTTCGCCGGTCCGACGACCGTCACCTCATCGATATGCTTCTCGCCGCGCAGCACGTCGCCGAAATTGCCTTTGACGTCGAGGTTGAGCAGCGTATCGATATTGGCCAAGCCAAAATCCAAATCCCAAAGAATGACGCGCCGGCCGCGCTGGGCCAGCGCGATTGCGAGATTTGCCGCTACGTTGCTCTTGCCGACCCCTCCTTTACCGGAGGTGACCGCAATGACGCGGGCGAGCGAGGTATTGTCGAGCGAAGCGGTTGGATTCATTCTTTTTGTCGGAACGACCTTATTGTAGTCAGGTAACTGTCGGTCATTCTGGGAAATATTGCCAGGTGGTCACCCTCTCATCGTGGCTTGGGCCGCCGCCGGGTTGGCGGCCGGCGGCGGCAGGGGTTACCAGAACTTGCGCAGCCAGGATTTCTTTACTCCCTGCCCGGTGAGGTGGGAGCTGTACTGCGTATCGATCTTCTGGATATGGTTGATGAGCCAGTCTTTGAGGAACATCAACAGCTCCATGCCCACCTTGTCGTCACCGGAACGGAATTTGGCCTGGAACGTCAGTACCTTGTCTACGATGTCGTCGTGAATGGCTTTGTGCGCGGCGTACTCTTTGTAGTCGAACAGGCGCATCAGGCACTCTTCCACCGCGAAATGGATCTTGGTGTACTCCACCAATTCGTCCAGCACCTTGGACAGCCTGGCATGGTTCTGCTTCTGCGCCACGGCGGTGTAAAGGTCGTTGATCAGCGTCACCAGACGCTTGTGCTGTTCGTCGATTTCCTGAATGCCGACACCGTAGTCGTCACTCCATGCAATCATCGTCATGGGTCATCTCCGTTTGTGCGTGATTTATAGTGGGTACATCGTGTGCGCGGTTTCACGTCGCCGCGGCGCGCGATCTAAGCACATTTCATTCCCCGATTCACTTAATGGATAATTTGCTTATGCTTACCATCATTTGTCGTTATCGTGGGCGCTGATCAGGGGGCGGTTATGGATCTGTTGCTGGTGCGTCATGGCAAGGCGGAAGAACGCGCCGCGTTCGCACACGCGGGCGGCGACGACGGCCTGCGTCCCTTGACCGCGCAGGGGGTGAAACAGATGCGCACGGCGGTCCGCGGCTTGCGCAGTCTGGTGCCGCATCTCGATCTGCTGGCCGCCAGCCCGCTGCTGCGGGCGGCGCAGACGGCGCAGATCCTGGCGCAGGGATACGGCGGCGATGTGATCAGCGTGGCGGAATTGGCGCCGGGGCATCCCCCGTCCGCGCTGCTGCCGTGGCTGCGCGGTTCCGCCGGTCATCGGGTGGCGGCGCTGGTGGGGCACGAGCCGGATCTGGGGCTTCTGGCCTCCTGGCTGCTGGCAGGTTCGCAGCGCAGTTTCATGCCTCTGAAGAAGGGCGGCGCCTGCCTGATTCACTTCGACGGCGCGGTGAAAGAGGGGCGCGGGGTGCTGGGATGGGCGCTGGGACCGNNTGCGGCGCCTGGCGCGGACCACCAACGCGGCCCGCGATGCCGAGGTGCAGCGTGCCTGGCTGCTGGCGCAGGCACCGGGCCTGCGGCCGGCGCAACGTATCGGCTATGACTGGTTGCTGGAGCAGATGCAAGTGCCGTCCGGGAGGGGGGCGGAGCTGGCGCGCGGCGTATTGAAAATGCATAAACGGCTGCGGCCGCGGTTACGCCGGCTGCTGACGGACGCCGAGGATGGCGAATGTTACGCCGCCGCCGCTGCGCGGCGGGTACAGGCGGCGCAGCGTGATGTGCTGCGCGCCCTGGCTGCGGTCGACGGGCCGCAGGCGGTCGGCGGCGCCCACGCGGCACGCATCGCGGTGAAGCGGCTACGCTATCTGCTGGCGCCGTTGCGCGACCAGGGGGCGGCCTGCGCCGAGGCGGTGCAACGGCTGCGCCGGCTGCAAGACCTGCTGGGCGAGCTGCATGACCGGCATATCCTGGCGCAGGTGCTGCGTGACTCCGCCGCACGGCGCAGCGCCGAATGGGGTGGCCGACAGTTCGAGCAACGGCTGCGCGGGGAGCCGGTCAATCCCGGTGCCTGGCGGCCGCCCGAGCTGTCCGGACTGCTGTTGCTGGCGACGCGCAACGAGGCCGAGGTGCTGCGTCTGTATGCCGAGTTGAACGAGCGCTATCTCGCCGCGTTGGAGCAGAGTGTAGCGCAGCCGCTGGCTGCGGCGGTCGATACGCTGCGCGCGGTTTCCTGCCCCGACTTTCGATTATCATAGGGCGCTATCCGGTGAGCCGACTACTGAGTTTTCTGCGCATGACTGCACCTACCTCCCCCGCCGCAGCCGTTACCACCGTGGCGGCTGTCGATCTGGGCTCCAACAGCTTTCATATGGTGGTGGCCCGTCCGGTCAACGGCCATCTGACGGTCGTCGACCGCTTGCGCGAGCAGGTGCGCCTGGCGAGCGGGCTGAGCGCCGACAATCGTCTGGATGACGCGGCGCAGCAGCGCGCCATCGCCTGCCTGGAGCGATTCGGACAGCGCCTGCGCGACATGCCTCCGGGCAGCGTGCGTGCGGTCGGCACCAATACCCTGCGCAAGGCGCGCAACAGCGACGCCTTCCTTGAGGCCGCGGCGGTGGCGCTCGGCCATCCCATCGAGATCATCTCCGGCCTGGAAGAGGCGCGCGTCATCTATCTCGGCGTCTCCCATAGCGTGCCCGATACCCAGGGACGGCGCCTGGTCATGGATATCGGCGGCGGCAGCACCGAACTGATCGTCGGCGAACACTTCGAACCGCTCTACATGGACAGCCTTTATATGGGCTGCGTCAGCGTCAGCCAGGCCTATTTCGGCGACGGCACCATCAGCGCCAAGGCGATGCGCTGGGCCGAGATCGCGGCGGGCCAGGAGCTGCAGCTGGTGCAAAACAGCTACCGCCGCCGCGGCTGGGGGGAGGTGGTGGGCTCATCGGGGACGATACGGGCGGTGCGCGACGTGGTGAAGGCGATGGGCTGGAGCGAATCCGGCATCACGCCAGCGGCATTGCGGCACCTGCGCGAGGCGCTGATCGGTGCCGGCCATGTGGACAAGCTGGGCGGCCTGCAGGGGTTGCCGCCGGAGCGCGCGCCGGTCTTCGCCGGCGGCGTCGCCATTCTCCATGCCGCGTTCGAAGCGCTGGCCATCGAACACATGGGGGTTTCCGAGGGCGCCTTGCGCGAGGGACTGTTGTACGACCTGATGGGCCGCATCCGTCACGAAGACGTGCGCGAACGGACCATCGCGGCGCTGAGCGAACGTTATCACGTGGATCACTCCCAGGCGCAGCGTGTCGCCCGGACCCTGGGCGACGTACTGCCGCAAGTGGCGGCGGCATGGGGGCTGGAGGAGGAGGGGGCCGGCAACCTGCTGGCGTGGGCGGCGCAGCTGCATGAAATCGGCCTGGCGGTTGCCCATAGCGGCTATCACAAGCACGGCGCCTATCTGCTGGAATTTTCCGACATGCCCGGCTTTTCGCGCCAGGAGCAGCGCCTGCTGGCGTTACTGGTGCGCGTCCATCGGCGCAAGTTCGCCGGCGCCCTGTTCAAGGATCTGGCCGCGGCCCAGCGCGAGCGCATGATGCGCTTGGCCATGCTGCTGCGCCTGGCCGTGCTGCTGCACCGCAGCCGCGCAGACGCGCCGCTGCCCCCGTTCAGTCTGCATGCCGACGGCAAGAGCCTGTTCCTGGCCTTTCCCCAGGGCTGGCTCGAACAACATCCGCTGACACAGGCGGATCTGGCGCAGGAGGCGGAGTTCGTGCGCGAGGTCAAGTTCAAGCTGCTGTTCGAATAGTTTGAGTGATGGACGCCGCCGCCGGCCGCGGGCCGGCTATTTAGCGCGGTTCGCACATGCATTGCGTCCGCGGCCCGCGCGCTTCACCGTGCAGGCGCGGACAGCCGAAGTCCGGCGCGACCGGCAGATCCAATACCAGCGTATCGAAGCCGAAGATCTGGCCGCCGAGGCGGCTGCGGGCCTGGTGGACGTTCGCGTCATTGAAATCGATGAAACATTGGATGTGGCCGGGGTGATTCGGTGCGCAGATGAGTTCCAGGTGTTTGACGGCGATGTCGCCCAGCCCCGTGCCGATCCACGCGATCAGATCGTCGCGGGAGGTAAATATCGGGGCCGTTTTCTGCGTCGCTTCCATCGTTCTGGGCCGTTGCATTAGAGCGCAACGTTGGTGTGATCTACGGTGCGTTCGGCTGGGTGCTATCTTCGGCGCACCATATCACCATCCGTAGCCGGCAATTTTCGCCATTGCCGAGGTCGGTGACGGTTATGCGGCTGGCGAACTGACTGCCGTCGCGCGCCACCGCCTGAAAGCGTTGCCCGATGCGGCACATAAAACTCAGATGATGGTTGGGGCGTCCATCCTGCACCCATTCGATATCCGTCAGCTCCGGCAGCACCCGCGAGACGTGCTGATGCAACAGTTCGTCATGGCGAAATCCGAACAGGCTTTCGGCCGCCTCGTTGCAGTTGCAGATGGTGCCGCTGCGGTTCAACGTCAGTCCGGCCGGCTCATTGTGTGCGATGTCATGCCCCGGCGATATCGCAGCAGACGACGGGATATATTTCCGTTCAGTCGTCATATCTCCTCCCTAGATGTATGCGCGGCTATCGTGTCTGGTGAGCCGTGTTCTCGCCTCGCCATGGTTAACACTGTAGTTAACGGGCAAGCGCAGAGATATAGGTGCGATCACTTAAGGGCAATACGCGACTTTTGCTGCATTTTTGACACAGACGTGAGGACGATCTTTTTCAATACAGGCACTGCTGCTACGGTGCCGGCAGGCGCTGCCGGTGGCTAATGCAGCGTGCCGTGCCGGAGCCGCAACGGGACGGCGGCGCTATCGTCGGCGGCCGCCGAATTGCAGCCGGTTGCCGAGCCCCGCATTGCGCGCGTATCGCGGCGTTGGCGTTCGGCCGGCAAGATCACCACTATCGCATCGCCCACGGGCGCATCATGCGGGACCAGCAATTGATGGAGAACCGGCATCGTTGCCAGACGGCATGCCAGTGTCCTTGAGATACGGGTCAGGCGGACGACGCGGCCGCGGCGGCGGGCACAGTTGGCGAACATGGCCAGCACCGCCAGTCCGCCATCGGAGATGTCGGTGGCGGCGCCCAGGTCGAGGCGGTATTCGCTGCAGGATTCCGCAACGCCGATCAACGCCTCGGTCAATTCATAGGCGAGGGGCAGGTGTATCCGCCCCGTGATGGTGATGTACAGCGTCTGTTGTACGCGCTTGGTCCTTATCACGACGATAGCCCTCTCATCGTGTGCATTCGCACCGGTTCACAACGATCCTGTGTAGTGTCCTGCCAGTGGCGGCCGGGGACGATCTCGCGGAGATGCCGGCCTAACAGGGAACGGACTCGTCCCGGGCCGCGAGCGCGACGCTTTCCACACGCCGTACCACCAGGCGTAGACGGCACTGGATATGGTTGCCGAGGTCGACCAGGGCAATCCTGCAGGGAAACGAGCCGCCGTCGCGTACCAGCGCCTCGAACTGCTTGCCGATGCGGCACAGAAAGCTCAACTGCGGATTGGGGCGGCGTTCCTGGACCCATTCCACTTGCGCCAATTCCGGCAGCAGGCGCGAGATGGAATGAGTGACCAGCTCCTCGCGGCGGAAGCCGAACAGCGCCTCGGCCGCTTCATTGCAGTCGCAGATCGAGCCGTCATGCTTCAGTGTGACCGCTGCCGGTTCGCCGTAGGGACCGGCATCCAGATTCCCGGCGTCGCCGGGCATCAAGCTCCACGATGTCGTTGTCATGTGCATCCTCTCCGTTGGCGGCACGGGTGCCGCTGTGGTTCTGCCGGGGTCAGCGGGCCCGGCGCATAACGCCGGTATTGCTACCGCGGTATTTTTTATGTACAGATAACTAAATTAGATGACGATATTCGTCAGGAAAATACGCGCAAACACGTAGGCCGCGCGCCCGCCGTCGGCGCCGCCCCCACGGCATGCCGAGTTGGTTCGTTTCATCAACGTTCGTGACTACCGCATTCGCCACGGTTGAGCTATAGGTAACTAATGAGTGCGATTAAGTAGGGGGCAGCCCTTATTTTTCATATACTTATTTACGATTAGAATCCGGGCGATTCCTACGGCGCCCCCTTCTGTCGCCGCAGCCGAGAGGAATCACTGCCCATGCGCCCGGAGTTGCACATCCTCATCATCAGCAACGCGAACCCGGTATCCCTGCCAATGGGGGGTGAATTTGAACGACAGGGTGTTGCGGTCTGCACGGAGTGGGCCGGAACGGATGGTTCCCTGGCGGCGATGCTGGAACACGAGTCGTGGGATGCCGCCCTGTTGGACTACGACCTGCCCCCTGCGGCATTCGCTGAGATGTTCTCCCTGCTGCGACAGCGCGCTCCGGAACTACCGGTGATCCTGCTGGCCGACGTCATCGAGGAGGAGCGCGCCGTCGAACTGTTGAAAGGCCACGTCTGCGACGTGGTATTCAGGGACCGCCTGTTCCGTCTCCCCGCCACCCTCCGTAACTGCATGCACGAAGCGACGCAGCGGCGCAGCCGCAAGCGTCGGAGCGTTGCCCTGCAACAACGCCGCAAACAACTGTGCGCCATGGTCGAGCAGGTGCCGGTGGCCATCGCCATGTTCGATTGCGAGATGAACTATCTGGCGGTGAGCCGCCGCTGGGTTGAAGAATGTGGCGGCGGCGAACGGGAATTGATCGGGCGCAATTATTACGACGTACATCCGGATGCCAGCCAACAGTGGCGGCAGATCCATCAACAGGCGCTGGCCGGAAAGAAGGTGGGCAACGATGACGAAAGCTGGGTGCGTCCCGACGGCACGCAATGCTGGCTTCGTTGGGCGGCACACCCCTGGATCGATGATGACGACGCCATCGGCGGCATCATCGTTTCGGCGGAGGATATCACCGAGCAGAAGCTGGCCGAGAAGGGGTTGCGGCAGAGCGAGAAAAAGTTTGCGACGATCTTCCGCCACAGCCCGGTCGGCATCGGTATCCTGCACCTCGCCGACGAATGCTTTCTCGATGCAAACGGTGCCTTGTTGGGGATATTCGGTTATGACCTGCATGAGATCGTCGGGCACAGGCCGAGCGACCTGGGCATGTGGGGCGACACCGAGCAGCGGCAGCAAATACTGGAGACCTTCTACGCGACGGGCGAGGTCAGCAACGAACTGACCAAACTGCGGCGCAAGGACGGCGCCGTCGGGGAGATGCTGCTGTCCCTGATCCAGTTGCGCGTCGCCGATGAGGAGTGTGCGCTGGCCGTGGTGGTGGATATCAGCGAACGCGTGCAGATGGAGAAATCGCTGCATGAGCGCGATGCCGCCTTCCGCGCCGCCATCGAAACGGCGGTGGACGGTTTCATTGCGGTCGACCGCAACGGCGCGATCATCGAGACCAACGAAGCCTATCTGCACCAGAGCGGTTACAGCAGGGAGGAGTTGCTGGGTATGAACGTGGCTCAGCTCACGGTGATTCAGCCGGAGGAGGTGGCCGTTGGGCTCGATGAGATCGTCAAAAAGGGACATGACGTGCTCGAAAGCCGCCATCGTGCCAAGGACGGCCGCGTGTGGCCGATAGGGTTGAGCGTCTCCTACCTGGACATTGCCGGTGGGCGCTTTTTCGGCTTCATCCACGATCTCACCGCACGGCGGCGCATGGAGGAGGCGTCGCGCAGCCAGCGGGCCGAAATGGATTTTCTGCTCAAACAGCAGGTGGCGGCGCAGACGGCGGCGGCCTTTGCCCATGAACTCAATCAGCCGCTGGAGGCGATCTCGGCCTACGGCGCGGCGGCGCAGCGCATGTTGCTCGGCGGTGTCAAGGAGCCGCAGAAGCTGCAGCGCGCGGTCGAGGGCAGCGTCGTCCAGGCGCAGCGTGCCGGCAAGACGCTGCACGAACTGCTCGCTTTTCTCCACCACGGCGAGGCGCCCTTTGAACCGATAGATATCAACGGCGTGGTGGAGGCTGCCATCACCACCGCCCGGGGCGAAGGCTGCAGCGGTTTTCACTCGATCGTCGAACTGGAGCCGGAGCTGCGGCCGGTGCTGAGCAATCGCATTCACTTGCAGAAAGTGCTGGTGAACCTGATCTGCAACGGCGTCGAGGCGATGCAGGAGGCCGGGGTGCCCAAGGCCGCCATCACGATCACCGTGAAAACCGCGGCCGAACGCAACCTGGCACAGGTGACGATCCGGGACAACGGCCCCGGATTGGACGACACCGCCCGGGATCGCATCTTTACGCCGTTTTTTACCACCAAGAAGCGCGGCATCGGCCTGGGTCTGGCCATCAGCCGCTCGTTGATCGAGGCCAGCGGCGGCCAGCTCTGGCTGGAACCCTGCGATGGCCCCGGCGCCACGTTTCACCTTACCGTACCGTTTGTGCCATGAAGAACTGTCTAACGGTGTTTGTCGTGGATGACGATCCCGCCGTGCGGGATTCGCTGGCCATGCTGCTCGAACAGGAGGATTACGCGGTGCAGACGTTCGACAGCGGCGAGGCGTTTCTTGCCGCCTGTGGTAGCGCATGCCCGGCCTGCTGCGCCGTCGTCGACGTCCGCATGCCGGGGATGGACGGCCTACAACTGCAGCAGGAGATGACGCGCCGGAATATCCTGTTGCCCGTCATCTTCCTCACCGGCGAAGGCGATATTCCCACCAGCGTCCGGGCGATGAAGGCGGGTGCCGTCGATTTCCTTACCAAGCCCGTTGCCGCCGCCGACCTGCTGGCCAGCGCCCGGACCGCCCTGGCCGCAAGCCTGCGCCTGCATGCGCAGGCGGAGATCAGGAGGGAGGCCGTGGAGCGGCTGGCGCTGCTGACCGACCGCGAACGCGACGTCATGGCATTGGCCATCGCCGGCTGCGCCAACAAGGAGATCGCGGCGCATCTCGGCATCAGTCACCGCACCGTGGAAATCCACAAGGCGCGGCTGCTGAAGAAGACCAATACCGACAATCTGATCGAGCTGGCGCGCTTGGTGGAGGCCAGCCGCACGTTCGATTGACGGGCGGTTGCCGGAGACGCCGATACGCGCGTGACGGGCGGACTATTCGCCCCGCTCGGCCAGCTTGCCGATATCATTGAGTTCACCTTGCAGCGACATGCCGTGGAGTTTATCCAGCGGCAGGCTGGTGAATAACGCGATTCTCCGATGGAGCTGGTTGTAGGCGGTGGCGAAGGCCTTGCGTTTATCCTCGTCGGCACCCTGTACCGCGGCCGGATCCTCGATACCCCAATGGGCGGTCACCGGTTGTCCGGGCCATACCGGGCACACTTCTCCCGCCGCCTTGTCGCATACGGTGAAGATGAAATCGAAGCGTACGGCGTTTGTGCCGGAAAACTCATCCCAACTCTTGCTGCGCAGGTGCCCGGTATCGGCACCGACATGTTGCAGCAGGGTGAGCGTATAAGGATTTATCGCCCCGGCGGGGTGGCTGCCGGCGCTATAGGCGCGGAACCGCCCGTGACCGATGGCCGGAAGATTGAGGATCGACTCCGCCAATATGCTGCGCGCGGAATTACCGGTGCAGAGAAACAGTACGTTGTAGATGCGATCGTTCATGGTTTTCCCTCAGTCGCTGGACGTTTGGATGTGCGGTTGCGGCGCTTGGCTGTGGTACTGGCGGCAGAAGTCTTGGGCAGACAGGCCTTCCCTTCGCAGCAGTTGTCAGTGAGAAACGCGATCAGGTCGTCCATCACCGCATAGTCGGCCGAGTAGAAGATGAAACGGCTCTCCTGCTGGCCGTCGATCAATCCGACCCGGCTCAGGTGGGCGAGATGGAACGAGAGCGTGGCGGGAGCGAGTCCCAGTCGATCGCCAATGGCGCTGGCATTGACTCCCGTGGAGCCTGCCTCCACCAACAGGCGGTAGATGGCCAGGCGCGATTCATGGCCCAGGGCGGCAAGCAGTTCGGCGGCGTTGAGTGCTTCCATATTTCGAATAATATGGAAGCGTTATTGCAGTCAGATGACAGCCCGCGTCCTTTAGAGGACGGCATTTCCGTCAATGCATCATCCGCGGGTCCGCGGTGGCGGGCGCGCTACTCGTCGGCGTTTCGCGTGGTGAGATAGAGCCACAGATAGCCCGTCATACCGGCCACCAGCGAGGCGATCAGTATCCCCGTCTTGGCCATCAGCAGATCGTGCGCGTGGTGGGCGAACCCCAATTCGGCGATAAAGATCGACATGGTGAAACCCATGCCGCCGATCAGGCCGACGCCGATGATGTGCCGGAAGTTCAGCCCGCGGGGGAGGGCGCAGAGGCGCAGCTTTACCGCCAGCCAGGCGAAGCCGGCGATGCCGAGCAGCTTGCCGAGCACCAGGCCGACGGCGACGCCCACCGTAACCGGATGGATGACGGTAGCGGTAAGCGCGGACCCGTCGATGGGGATGCCGGCATTGGCCAGCGAAAAGATCGGGATGACCAGGTAGGCCGACGGCAGGTGCATCTTGTGTTCCAGTACCTGCGCCGGCGCCTGCACCCGATGGATGCCGGATTCCAGTGCCTGCACGCGCGCGCGCAGTTCGTCGTTGCTGACGATGTTCCTGTCCCGCTGGTACGCCTGCTTGATCTGTTCGGCCATTGCGCCGACGTGCGACAGCAGGCGTTCGGGATCGTACTTCGGGCGCATGGGGATGGTGAAGGCCAGGAAGATGCCGGCCAGCGTGGCGTGGACGCCGCTTTGCAGCATGGCGATCCAGAGCACGACGCCGAGCAGGATATAAGGCAGAGGGCGCCTGATGCCGCCGAGGTTCAGCGCAATCAGCAACAGCAGCATCGCCGCCGCCGTGCCCAGAGCGGCGATGTTGATGGTCTCGGTGTAGAACAGCGCGATCACCAGCACGGCGCCGAGGTCGTCGACGATCGCCAGCGCCACCAGGAAGGTCAGCAGGCTCTTGGGCACGCGCCGGCCGAGCAACGCCAGGGTGCCGAGGGCGAAGGCGATGTCGGTTGCCATCGGCACGCCCCAACCCGCAACGGCAGCGCCGCGGTGGTTGGCGGCCACGTAGATCAGCACCGGTACCAGCATCCCGCCGAACGCCGCGATGATCGGCAGCAACGCCTGCCGCAGCTCGGCCAGCTCACCCACCAGTATTTCGCGTTTGAGCTCCAGCCCGACCACGAAGAAGAACAGGGTCATCAGGCCGTCGTTGATCCAGTGGTGCAGCGACATGGCGAGCCGGAAGCCTTCGAAGCCGATGCTGAACGGCGTCTCCAGCAGATGATGATATGCGCCGCTCCAGTGGCTGTTGGCGAGATAAAGCGCCGCAACGGCGCACAGCATCAGCAGGATGCCGCTGGTGGTCTGGCGGTGGATGAACTCTTCCAGCGGCGACAATACCCGCTCGAACGCCTTTTCCCAAGGTGCGACATATTCCGTTCCGGTCGGTTTATCCATTGATGATCGCCAATGCACAAGGTGAACAGGGTGAAGGCGATAGTGTCGTGCGCCCAACGTAGCGGGCATGCCGACAAAGCATCCGCCAGCCATCGATTCTAATCCACTTTTGGGCGGCGTGCTGTGCCGTGCGACGACGGCGCGCTACAGCTCGTGTATTGCGGTTGGGCCGTGGCGCGATGTCACTTCCACGGTGTCGGGGTAAAGCGCGGCGTCTCCGGCCGTTCGGTCGCGGCAAGCTCGGCCTCCTCCTGATCGCTAAACAGATGGGAGCGGGTGAGGAAACGCAGACCGGTGTTGCCGTCGAGGGAGAACATGCCGCCGCGCCCGGGAACGACGTCGATGATCAGTTGGGTATGGCGCCAGTACTGGAACTGGGCTGCGCCCATGTAGAACGGCATGGCGCCGATCTCGCCCAGCAGACGATCGTGTTCGCCCAGCTGAAACTCGCCCTGGGCATAGCACATCGGCGCGCTGCCGTCGCAGCAGCCGCCGGATTGGTGAAACATCACCGGGCCGTGGCGCTTGACCAGGGTGGCGATCAACGCCAGCGCGGCGTCGGTGGCGACGACTCGTTGCACGGACATGGGCTGCCTCTCGCTGCGGGTGGAGAAAAGATTGAACCACGGGGAACACGGGGAGGCCCGTGTCGAAACGACATTGCCTCCGTGTCCCCGTGGTTGCGTTGGTTGCTTACGCTTTATCGGTCCGACGCTGCCACTAGAAGAAGCCGAGCGGCTTGTCGCTGTAGCTCACCAGCAGGTTCTTGGTCTGCTGGTAGTGGTCGAGCATCATCTTGTGGGTCTCGCGGCCGATGCCGGACTGCTTGTAGCCGCCGAACGCCGCATGGGCCGGATAGGCGTGATAGCAGTTGGTCCAGACGCGGCCCGCCTGGATCGCGCGGCCGACGCGGAACGCGGTGTTGGCGTCACGCGTCCATACGCCGGCGCCGAGGCCGTACAGCGTATCGTTGGCGATGGCGATGGCGTCATCCATATCCTCGAAGGTGGTGACCGACAGCACCGGGCCGAAGATCTCCTCCTGGAAGATGCGCATCTTGTTGTGACCCTTGAACACCGTCGGCTTGATGTAATAGCCGCCGGACAGATCGCCGTCGAGCACCATGCGCTCACCGCCGATCAGGCATTCGGCGCCTTCCTGCCGGCCGAGGTCGATGTAGGAGAGGATCTTCTCCATCTGCTCCTGCGACGCCTGCGCGCCGATCATGGTATGCGGGTCGAGGGGATTGCCCTGGACGATGGCGGCGACACGCTTCAGCGCGCGTTCCATGAACTTGTCGTAGATCGACTCCTGGATCAGCGCGCGCGACGGGCAGGTGCACACCTCGCCCTGGTTGAGAGCGAACATCACGAAGCCTTCGATCGCCTTGTCGAGGTAGTCGTCGTCCTTGTCGCACACGTCGGCGAAAAAGATGTTGGGTGATTTGCCGCCCAGTTCCAGCGTCACCGGGATCAGGTTCTGCGAGGCGTATTGCATGATCAGGCGGCCGGTGGTGGTCTCGCCGGTGAAGGCGATCTTGGCGATGCGGTTGGAGGAGGCCAGCGGCTTGCCCGCCTCCAGGCCGAAGCCGTTGACCACGTTGAGCACGCCCGGCGGCAGCAGGTCGGCGATCAGCTCCATCAGCACCATGATCGAGGCGGGGGTCTGCTCGGCGGGCTTGAGCACCACGCAGTTGCCCGCTGCCAGCGCCGGCGCCATCTTCCACGTCGCCATCAGCAACGGGAAGTTCCACGGGATGATCTGGCCCACCACGCCCAGCGGTTCCTTGAAGTGATAGGCGTAGGTGTCGTGATCGATCTCGGCGATGGAACCTTCTTCGGCGCGGATGCAGCCGGCGAAGTAGCGGAAGTGATCGATGGCCAGGGGAAGGTCGGCGGCCAGCGTCTCGCGCAGCGGCTTGCCGTTGTCCCAGGTCTCCACCGTGGCCAGCAGTTCGAGATTGGCCTCCATGCGGTCGGCGATGCGGTTGAGGATGTTGCTGCGCTCGGCCGGCGAGGTGCGGCCCCAGGCGTGTTTCGCGGCGTGGGCCGCGTCGAGCGCCTGTTCGATGTCCTGCGCGTTGGAACGTGCCACCTGGCAGCAGGTCTTACCATTTATCGGGCTGATGTTGTCGAAATACT
This sequence comes from Proteobacteria bacterium UBA3588, assembly GCA_002376325.1. Taxonomy (GTDB): domain Bacteria; phylum Pseudomonadota; class Gammaproteobacteria; order Thiohalomonadales; family Thiohalomonadaceae; genus Sulfurivermis. Next base: position 15,811 of record DFMR01000100.1, read on the forward strand.
GGCCGCTTGCCGGCGCCATCCAGGTCCCGTTGATGAAGTTGTCGTAGCGGGATTTGAACGGTGAAATCGCGGCGGGGCCATTGACTTGGGACGGGTTTGCGGACATGTTCGAACTCCTCCAGTGGTTTGCGACAGCCGAGCGGCTGTTGGAGGAAGAGCGCAGAAAGCGTGCCAAGCCGCGCCGCCCGCCACCGGATGCGACGGGAAAGTGCGGCAACCTGTTGTCGCGTCAGCCAAATTGTCGGCGCAGCGAGCGCCGCAGCGCAATCGCTTGGGGGCCGTTTACGGACGCCGCAGCGCAAAGGTGTCGCGCAATGCGACAGTGGTTCGTTGCACAACGCGACGGCCGATCACCAACGGCTGTGAGGAGTTGCCGCTATGACGCACATCCGCACCCTGCCAGGCGATGCCGAAGAGGCGCGCCGACTGTTCTTCGACCACGGGCACGACCCCGCCGGCCGGATACCCGACGTTATCGCCCGTTCCTGGCGCCGCTGTTGCGCTCGTCTCGACGTGGACGAACGGTTTCGCGCCAACCGCGCCGACAACACCCGGCTGCAGGAACGGCGGCAGGTACGCGACCATCTGCGGCGCATCGTCCGTCCCGAACTCGACGCCCTGGCGGCCATGGTGGCCGATACCGGCAGCGTGGTGCTGTTGGCCGACAGCGACGGCCTGATCCTCGACGCGGTGGGCTGCGCGGCCTTCCTGCGCCAGGCGCAGCAGGTGGCGCTGCAGCCGGGTGTCTCCTGGTCGGAGGCGCAGCGCGGCACCAACGCCATCGGCACCGCCATGGTCGAGCGGCAACCGGTGCAGGTCAACGGCGGAGAACACTATCTCAACTGCAACGGCATCATCAGCTGCGCCGCCGCCCCCATCATCTCGCCGCGCGGCGAACTGTTCGGCGTGCTCGACGTCTCCGGCGACTCGCGCCAGATGCACCTGCACGCACTGGGCATGGTGCGCATGGCGATTCAGATCATCGAACACCGCCTGGTGCTGGATGTGCCCGCCGGACGTGAGGTGTTGCGTTTTCACAGCGACGCGGACCTGTTGGGCAGCCACCGCGAAGGGGTGCTGATCCTCGACGACGGCCGCATCGTCGGCGCCAACTCGGCGGCACTGCAACTGCTTGGCGGACGCTGGGAGACGCTGCTCGACACCTCGGTGCAGGGTTGGCTCGATCTGGCGCGCGTCGCGCGTCGCGGCGACAACGGCTTCGTCGTCGACGGGGCCGGGCGGCCGTTGCATGGCCGCTTGAGCGGCAAGCCGCGGGTGCGGGTGCCGGTCGGCGCCACCGTCACCGAGCCGGTCTACCGGCGCTGCCCGGTGAGCGAGCCGCTACTGGTCCAGGCCACCCGGGTACTGGACGCCGGCATCGCGGTGCTGGTCACGGGTGAGACCGGCGTGGGCAAGGAGGTGTTTGCCCGCCAGCTCCATGGCGCCAGCAACCGCCGCAGCGGCCCCTTCGTTCCGGTGAATTGCGCGGCGCTGCCCGAGTCGCTGATCGAGTCTGAATTATTCGGCTATGTCGACGGCGCCTTCACCGGCGCGCGTCGCAAGGGGATGCCCGGCCGTGTGCGCGAGGCCGACGGCGGCGTGCTGTTTCTTGACGAGATCGGCGACATGCCGCTGCCGTTGCAGGCACGGCTGCTGCGTATGCTGCAGGAGCGCGCGGTGACGCCGCTCGGCGGCGGCCGGCCGGTGGCGGTCGATTTTGTGCTGATTTGCGCCACCAACTGCGACCTTGCGACGATGGTGCAGGCGGGGACGTTCCGTCAGGATCTCTACTACCGTATCCGGGAGTTCGGCGTGCGTCTTCCTCCGCTGCGCGAGCGTGCGCAGCGGCGCGAGACCATCGAATGGATGCTCGTCGCCCAGGGAGGACGTGAGCGCGGTCTCTCTTTCAGCACGGATGCGCTCGATCTGCTGGCCGATTATCCCTGGCCCGGCAACCTGCGCCAGCTCTCCAGCCTGATTCGCACNNCCGCGATGCGGCGTCCGAAGTCGGCATGCTCGACCAGGTGACGCGCCTGACGGTCGACGACGCCCTGGCCGCCTGCGGCGGCAACGTCTCGGAAGCGGCGCGCCGCCTCGGCATCCACCGCAGCACTATTTATCGCATGCGCAGCCGGGCTGTGGACGGAGAGCGTTAGCGCCGCCGCGACAGGGGCGCGGCCGCCCCGGGTCGTCGCGGCGGTGATGGTCGGGAGGTGCGCGGGTGGGCGCGTGTCAGTCGAAGTTGCAGCTCTCGCTGGTGCTGCCTTGCGTGAGGATCTTCAGGGCGAGACCGCGCAGCGGCGCGGCGTGATCGCGGGTGCTGGTGGAGTGCGCGGGCGCGATATCGCAGCGCGCATAACGCTCCAGCAGCGGAATCATGCGTTTGCCGCCAAAAGCGACGGCGCACACCAACTCCTGGTCGTAGGCATCGCCGACGGTATAATCCATCAGCGCCACGCGCGCCTCGCTCGACGCGTCGTCCTTGGCCTGCAGCAGGGTTTCGATGGCGTTTTCGTATTGCGGATCGAGCCAGTCGTTATGGCGCATGGCCGCATCGCGCGCATTGAGTACCGGCAGCAGCTTCGCTTCGACCGCGGGGGAGATCGATTTCGGGCAGGTGGCCGGCGCGGCCTGAGCCACGGCGGCGAATGCGAGGAGCAGGATGGCGAAAAATTCTTTCATGGCGAATAGGATCCGGCCGCAGCGGTATTCAGGTAACACGAAGCGCCGAAATATAGCATTTTCGCCGCCGGAATAATTGCCGTGCGTGGTTCAGTTTATAACACGTTTCCCGCTTTACCCGAAAAATCCCGGTTCGCCCTCCGTAGGAAGGTTTGTGGACGATAGTCCGCGCGCTGTCGATTCTCTCCCGTAACGTGCGGACATCCGTAGGCTTGGGGCAATTTTTTTGTGCCGAGATTCACGGAATTCGACCGAATCGGTTGCGCTCGATACACGACGATGTTATAGATTGTCGCGCTCAAAACGGATGAGCGATTTTCCAGACGCCACAAGGAGGTCGTCAGCATGCCCACCGGCATCCCCACCCATCACATCCGCACCGTCTCCGGCCAGGGCCTCACCGTCCACGTCAAGAGCGGCGACTTCGTCGCCGAGGTCGCCGGCAACCTTACCCTGCAAGCCTCCGACGGCCTGCGCATCGAGGGCGACGGCAGCGCCGACATGCACGTCAGCCTCGGTGGCGGCGGCTTCATCGTCCATGCTAACGGCAACGTCTCCGTCTATGGCAAGGCGCTCGCCCTCGACGCCCCCAACGT
>DFMR01000121.1:0-3404 GCA_002376325.1 Proteobacteria bacterium UBA3588
GGCCATATATGGCGTCCCCTAGGGGAGTCGAACCCCTGTCGCCGCCGTGAAAGGGCGGTGTCCTAGGCCTCTAGACGAAGGGGACAAAACTGGTTGTCCTGAAAAAAACCGGGACTGAAGCGGCTTCAGTCCCGGGTATATCTTGGTGGAGCTAGGCGGGATCGAACCGCCGACCTCTTGCATGCCATGCAAGCGCTCTCCCAGCTGAGCTATAGCCCCGAAAGAGAGCGCTATTCTACACACGGAAACGCCGCTGTCAAGGTTGCGGCATGCGGGAATTCGAACCAAAATTCCTGCGCTACCGATACGCTCGCCACACGGCAACCATCAGCCGCCCTGCTGCTCTATCTTGGTCCAGGAATCGCGCAGCGTGACCGTGCGATTCCAGATCGGCTTGCCGCCTGCGCCCTGTGCCGGATCGAGGCAGAAGTAGCCTTCACGTTCGAACTGGAACAGCTCGCCGCTCTGCGCCCCGGCCAATGCCGGCTCCAGCATGCAGGCGGTGAGGGTGCGCAGCGAATCGGGATTGATGAACTCCTTGTAGTCCTTGCCCTCCTTCGCCGCCGCACCGTCGGGATTGGCGACGCTGAACAGCCGATCGTAGAGCCGCACCTCGGCCTCGGCCCCGTGCTGAGCCGAGACCCAGTGGATCACGCCCTTGATCTTGCGCCCCTCGGGATTGACGCCGAGGGTATCGGGGTCGTAGCTGCAACGCAGTTCGATCACCTCGCCCTGGGCATTCTTGATCACCTGGTCACAGCGGATGACGTAGGCGTAGCGCAACCGCACCTCGCCGCCCGCCACCAGCCGCTTGAACTTGGCGGGTGCCTCCTCGCGGAAGTCCTCGGCATCGATGTAGATCTCGCGGCAGAACGGGATACTGCGTTCGCCCAAGGCCGGATCCTGCGGATGGTTGGCCGCCGGCAATTCCTCGGCCTGCCCTTCCGGGTAGTTCTCGATCACCACCTTGAGCGGGTGCAGCACCGCCATACGGCGCGGCGCATGGACATTGAGGTCGTCGCGCACGGTATTTTCCAGCAAGCTCATCTCCACCGTGTTGTCGGCTTTGGTGATGCCGATGCGATCGCAGAACTCGCGTACCGCGGCGGGCGGATAGCCGCGGCGACGCATGCCGGCGATGGTGGGCATGCGCGGGTCGTTCCACCCTTCCACGAAACCCTCGTCCACCAGCTGCGTCAGCTTGCGCTTGCTCATCACCGCGAATTGCAGATTGAGGCGCGAGAATTCGATCTGCTGCGGGTGGCAGGGGACGCTGATGTTATCCAGCACCCAATCGTAGAGCGGACGGTGATCCTCGAACTCCAGGGTGCAGATGGAGTGGGTGATCCCCTCCAGCGCATCGGAGATGGGATGGGTAAAGTCGTACATCGGATAGATGCACCACTCGGCGCCGGTCTGGTGATGGACGACGCCGTGGCGGATGCGGTAGAGCGTCGGATCGCGCAGGTTGATATTAGGCGACGCCATGTCGATCCTGGCGCGCAGCACGCGGGCACCGTCGGGGAACTCGCCGGCGCGCATACGCTGGAACAGGTCGAGGTTCTCCGCTACGCTGCGGCTACGGTACGGGCTCTCCCTGCCGGGCTCGGTCAGCGTGCCGCGGTAGGCACGGGTCTCCTCCGCCGACAGGTCGCAGACATAGGCCAGCCCCTTTTCGATCAGCTCGACGGCGAAGCGGTAGAGCTGATCGAAATAGTCGGAGGCGTAGTAGACCTTGTCGCCCCAACCGAAGCCGAGCCAGCGCACGTCGTCCTGGATCGCCGAGACGAACTCCTGGTTCTCCTTGTGCGGATTGGTATCGTCGAAGCGCAGGTTGCAGGTGCCCTGGTAGTCGCGGGCCAGACCGAAATTGAGGCAAATCGACTTGGCATGGCCGATGTGCAGATAGCCATTCGGCTCCGGCGGAAAGCGGGTGGCGACACGGCCGCCGTTCTTGCCGGCAGCGATATCCGCGTCGATGATATGGCGGATGAAATTGGTCGGGGCGGTGGTCTCGTTGCTGCCCATGCTGTAGCGTTCCTTGTGGTATGCGTTGCCCTATTATGACAGGGCACCAGTCAGTTCTGCTCGGCGCGCGCCTGAATCAGCGCCGCGGCCTTATCGATGCGGTGCAGGCAGGCGTCGCGCCCCACCAGCTGCAGGGTGACGTCGATGCCCGGCGAAGCGGCGGCGCCGACCACCGCCACGCGCAGCGGCTGCGCCACTTTCCCCATCTTCAGCTCCAACGCCGCGGCCACCTGCTCCACCGCCGCGTGCAGCGCCTCAGGCTCCCAGTGCTCCAGCGCCGCCAGCGCCTCCCGCACCTTGAGCAGCGGCTCCAGCGCCACCGGCCGCAGGTGCTTCTTGACGGCGTCGGCGTCGTATTCGTCGAAGTCGCGGTACAGATAGATGCACTGGGCCGCCATCTCCGCCAGGGTGTGGGCGCGTTCGCGATACGCCTCCACCACGGCCAGCGGATCGGGGCCGGTGCTGGGGTCAATACCCAGCTTACCGAACTGGTAACTCAGGTGGCGCGCCACATAGGCCGGCTCCAGGGTCTTCATGTAATGCTGGTTGAGCCACTGCANNTAGCCCTCCTCGCGGTAGTCGGTGACGCTGGCGGCACCGTGGCGCTTGGAGAGCTTCTGGCCGTCCTCACCGAGGATCATCGGCAGGTGGGCGTAGGTGGGCGGCTCGGCGCCCAGGGCGCGCAGAATGTTGATCTGGCGCGGGGTGTTGTTGAGGTGGTCATCGCCGCGGATCACGTGGGTGATGCCCATGTCCATGTCGTCCACCACCACCACGAAATTGTAGGTCGGGCTGCCGTCGCTGCGCTTGATGATCAGGTCGTCCAGCTCCTCGTTGCTGAACGCGACCTTGCCACGCACCAAGTCGTTCACCACCACGGCGCCTTGCTCCGGATTGCGGAAGCGGATCACATGGGGCTCATCGGGATCGACGTGTTTGCCACGGCAGTGGCCGTCGTAACGCGGCTTCAGCTTTTTCGCCATCTGATCCTCGCGCAGCGCCTCCAGGCGCTCCCTGGAGCAGCTGCACCGATAGGCCAGCCCCTTGTCCATCATCTGCCGGATCACCGCTTCGTAACGCTCGAAGCGGTGGGTCTGGTAGAACGGCCCCTCGTCGTATTCCAAGCCCAGCCAGGTCATACCCTCCAGGATCACGTTGACCGATTCTGCAGTGGAGCGCTCCAGATCGGTATCCTCGATGCGCAGCACGAACTTGCCGCCGTGACGGCGCGCATAGAGCCAGGAGAACAGCGCGGTACGGGCGCCGCCGATGTGGAGATAGCCGGTCGGACTGGGGGCGAAACGGGTCTTGACGGTCATAACGGGCTCGAGGTTGCAAATGAATGGTGCGTCCGCCAGCGGACGGCCGGCCATTAT
>DFMR01000121.1:3446-3655 GCA_002376325.1 Proteobacteria bacterium UBA3588
GGGGACCGAGCGCCGTTTTCCAGCCTTGGTGTGGTCGGCCTCCAGGTGGATGAGCCCCGCCTGGAGATCGACCCGCCGCCACTCCAGCCCGAGCAGTTCGCCTCGCCTCATGCCGGTGTGCAGCGCCAGCTTGATGAAGTCGGCCAGGTGCGGCGCCTGCTTCACCCGCTCCGCCGATCGGATGAGTGCCTGCGCCTCGGCGTGCGTTA
>DFMR01000008.1 GCA_002376325.1 Proteobacteria bacterium UBA3588
TGGCAAGCGCCGCAAAGGTTCCGTGCGGCGCCTGCCGGCGTGACGCGCCGAGCCTATGGTCAGCCCCCAGTATCAGTGCGGTGCCGGCCAATTGTAACGCCGATATGCGCCCGTTTAAGAATAGCGCCGCCAACATGATCGTGCTGACCGGCCCGATTGCCCCCCGATCGGGGCCGTACTGCAGGCATCGAAGCGGCGCTGATGTACTGCAATCCAAGGAAATCGAGCAGGTTGGCCATATAGTAACCGAGCAGCCCCAGCGTAATGATGGCGGCATGTGGCGCACGGCGGACGCCGGGGCACGATCGCGCCGTGGCCACCAGACGGCGCCGGAAAAAAAGGGGCAGCGATAACTGCATGCGCAGGGCCAACAGGGATATCGAGCCGACACCGCAGCATGGCGCTGAATGTATGTCGCGGCCGGTATGGCGTCAATGGCCTTCGCTGCGGGCTGCGGAGATTTTTTTGCCGGCTTTGGCGTACAGAAAGGCGAGGTAGTCGTCCACGTTGTCGTAGCCCATCTCCAACGCGAACGCGGCTATGCCGTCGGTGAGTTGGCGCAGCCGGTTGATCTCGTCGTGACTGCGTCCGCAGGCCCGGCAGTGGCTGCCGTCCTCGGTGCATGCGCTGCGCCCGACGCAGGTAACGAATTTCATCTTGTACCTTTCCGGTATCGCAACAAGGTTAACCGCGGGGAGCACGGGGTACATGGGGAGTGAATATGAAAAACACGGCCGTTGGTCCTTCGGCTTTCCCAATGTTCCCCGTGGCTAATGCGTTCCATCAACCGCCGACCACTCGCGCTGCTTCAGCCGCGGCGGCGGCTACGGTGTCGTCGTACAGTGCGGCGGCGTCCGCTTCGATGATCTCGATACCGAGTTTGGCGCAGAAACGCCGCTCCTTCGGCGTCGGCTGCGGGATCAGTGCCCAGCCGGCCGGTTGCGCCGCATCGTACATGATATTGGAGAGCACCATGCGTTCGGTGTCGCGGGTCAGGCGCATTCCCAGCAGCAGATACTGTTTCCCCTTACGATGTTCCTTCAGAAATAATGGAATGGCGAAGCCTCCCATCAGTTCGGTGATGTAGTCGACGTAATCGGCGTCGGCAGCGACGAACGAGGGCTGCGGTAGCGGACTGCCCATCGGCTTGAACAGGATCGGCAACGACGGATCGACCGCCTCCTGGGTCACTTCGCGGTAGCTGTCGCCGTCGTGGTGAAAGATGCGGAAGCGGTATTCGGTGCCGCTGATGCGGGAGATGCCCTGGATCAGCGTGTGCGGTGTGCCGGCGTAGCTTTGCAGCAATTGAGTATCGCGGTTGATGTCCACCACGCAGGAGGGTTTGACCGCCGCCAGCCAGTCGTGGAGCGGGGCGCGGCTCCATGCCTGCTCGCCGTAGATTCGACTCAGAAAGCGATTGACGAAACTACGTCCCTTTTTCAATTCGAGATTCATGGCCGCACGCGGAAATTCGTACATGAGTTTTGGCGCCATCGGCTTGCCGTTGTTCATTGCGAGGATCAGGCTTTCGCTGTCGGCGGGCATCGGTTCGCCGCTGAGGGTATCAACCGCACCTCGCAAGGCATAGGGACCGATATAAGGCACGATGGTGCCGTCGCACACGCCTCGGCGCAGGGTTGTGTAAAAGGTGTCAGGCATCATTCCGATCTCCGGTAGGCTGGGCTGCTGTATCCAATGCAATTACCGGACCGTATTTTTACGCTATAAAAATCAATATGCTATTGCGCTGCCTCGGGAGGGAAACGGCATTTTGTCATAAAAGGTACATTGCTGGAGCAAACTATAAGACGCATCAATCACGCGCTCATCTCCCTGGCGCGCTTGCGCGATTGTGCCTGGAGGGTTGAACGGTCGCGATGCGCGCGGCTGACCATGTCGTATTAGGTTGTTCTTATGCGAAATTTTATGTCTTCTATACTTTCAACGTGATAGGTTCGCAATAAGCCGTTGTTGTGTAGGGGATTGTGCTGCGTCTCCATAAACAGAATGTAACGACTCGATGCGTTAAGCGTTCCACGCTTAGGGGATTCAACAGCGTACAGACCGGGAAATGGTCGTGGCGCACCGGAGTGTGCTGGTGGCTCAACGGACAACTGGAGTGGATGGTGGACGCACCCAGCGGGATGGTCGCGGTAGGGGCCAAGGTTTGCGCCTGCGGCTTATCCTGTTAGTGTTGCTGGCATTTCTGCCGCCGGTTTCGCTGATTCTCTATAACGCGCACCAAGAGCGGCTTCATACCATCGCCGAGAGTCAGCAACGGGCGCAGCAGTTGGTGCGGCAGATATCGGACGTCAAATCACGTACGCTCCACAGCCTGCATGCACTGCTCACGGTATTGGCGGAATCCCCCGATGTTCTGGATGGAGGCGCGGGCAGATGCGCGGACCTGTTGCGGCGCGTGTTGGCGGTGGAGCCGGACCTTGCCAATCTCGGCGTAACCGATCTGCATGGAAACGTCTTGTGCAGCGCTGAACCGCTGACGCATTCCGTCAACGTGGCCGACCGTGCCTATTTTCGACGCGCCTTGGCGCGTCACGACTTCGCGGTCGGTACTTACGAGGTGGGGCGCATCAGCGATGTGCCGGTGCTGGTCGGCGCACATCCCGTGCCGGTGGTCGGCAGGACAAGAGGTGTGGTGTTCGCGGCAATGAAACTCGACCGGTTGACATCGATGCCGCGCGATATGCGCCTTCCTGCCGGTTCCTACTTCGCGCTCCATGACAGCCAACACCGTATCCTGGCACGCTATCCCGGCCCACTGGACCTGGGTGAGCGTTCGCCGGTAACGAATTTTCTCATGTCGCTTCCGCGTGCCACCAAGCACTACACTGGCGTAGTCCGCGTACAGGGTCGCCGCTACCTGATGGCATTCACCATGCTGCCCGGCAGCGAGAGCGGAAATAAACTGCATGCAGTGTTGATGATCCCGACCAATGAAGCGTTCGCCTACGCGGACGGATTGACCTATCGCAGCCTGGGTTTGCTGGCTATTGCCTCGATAGCGGTAGTGTTGTTGGCCTGGTCCGGCGGCGAGATTCTGGTGTTGCGTCCGGTGCGTCGTCTGAAGGATGTTGCCGGACTATTGGCGGCGGGGCGCCTGGATGCGCGCAGCGGGTTGCAACCATCCAGCGGCGAGATTGGGGAGCTGACCCAGGCCGTTGATGCCATGGCCGACGCTTTGGCGAAGCGTGATCAGGAAAACCAGGAACAGTCGCGTCGCATCGAGCGGCTGAACCGTACTTATCATGTCCTCAGCGCGATTAACGGCGCGATTATCCGTATCCGCGACCGCGACGAACTGCTCAGAGAGGCGTGTCGAATTGCCGTCGAGGAAGGTGATTTTACCTTCGCCTGGGTTGGCCTGGTGGAGCCGGAGCAGCAATGGCTTAAGGTTATCGGCCATGCCGGCTCGGCAGCCGAGTTTATCAAAAACGTGCATGTCTCCCACCGTGACGACCTTCCTGAAGGTCACGGAACGGCGGGGCGCGCGTTGCGCACCGGAGCGTATGCCTGCTCCAACGACGTGGTAAACGATCCGGCGCAGGAGGCATGGCACGAGGATTTTCGTAAGGCGGGTATACGCTCCATTGCATCGTTTCCGCTCTATCTACAGGAGCGTGTGGTCGGTGTGCTGGTACTTAATACCAGCGAAATCGGCTTCTTCGACAGCGAGGAGATTCGTCTGCTGGAGGAGGTGGCCGCGGACACTTCGCTGGGACTCGAGCATATCGAACGCGAGAATCACCTGAGTTACCTGAATAACTGGGACGTGCTTACCGGTTTGCCCAATCGCACCCTGTTGTGCGACCGGCTGGATCAGGCGATTGAGCGTGCCGGACGGCAGGAGGAATATCTCGGCGCTCTGGTCATCGATCTGGCGAATTTTGCCGAGATTAACGATGTCATGGGGCGGCACGTCGGCGACCATGTGCTGAAGGAGTTTGCAACACGCCTGGAGCGGCTCGCGCATCAAAACGAAATGTTCGGCAATCTCAATGTCGGTATCGGGCGCATCGGCAGCCACGCCTTCGGCGTGCTATTGAACTTAGGGAAGGCGTTGGAGCA
>DFMR01000059.1 GCA_002376325.1 Proteobacteria bacterium UBA3588
ACATCCAAATGAACGCGATCGCGCTCCACCCCGATGATGCATTGCGGCATGAGGAAATGGTTCAGCTGCCTGATTACCGCGCCGCCGCCGACACCCAACATCAATATCCGATGCGCCGACTGCGGTGCGAAGAAGGCGGGCAACGTCAGCAGATCCCATACGCTACCGGTTACTGGTTGCCGCGGATTGTACTGACTGTGCAAGACGCCGTTGGTATAGAGCCGCCGGCTGTTGCCTGCGGTGCGCACCTCGTAACGAGTATCGCTGTCTTGTTGAGACCAGAGAAGGGCCAATGCTTGCTCTTTCCCTATGGTGGATTCAATGGAGCCCTATTACATGGGTACGTGCCTGGCGTTTCGCTCACAGACGTTCGCGCCGAACGATACCCTCCCGAAAAAGAGAAAGGGGGCTTACGCCCCCCTTCGTCAGTGACTCACCGGCTGGAACTCCGATGGATCCTGTTTGGCCAGATGCTCATAGGTCTGCCAGCGCAAGTCCAGCGACTCCTGGGCCAGGCGCATCAGGCGCGCGGCCACCTCCGGGTTGTTCTTCTGCAACAACTTGTAGCGCTGCTCGTTGTAGGCGAACGCCTCCAGCTTGAGGGTCGGCCGGGTCGAGTCGAGGATGAACGGCTTGTGGCCGGCAGCGCGCAGCTGCGGGTTGTAGCGCAGCAGCGGCCAGTAGCCGGAGTCCACCGCTTTCACCTGCTGCGACAGGCCGTTGCGCAGGTCGATGCCGTGGGCGATGCAGGGGCTGTAGGCAAGGATCAGCGATGGGCCCGGATAGGCCTCCGCCTCGCGCATCGCCTGCAGGGTCTGCTGCGGGTTGGCGCCCATCGCCACACGGGCGACGTAGACGTTGCCGTAGGAGATGGCCTGCAACGCCAAGTCCTTCTTGGTCACCGCCTTGCCGGCGGCGGCAAACTTGGCGGTTGCCGCGATCGGCGTCGACTTGGAGGCCTGGCCGCCGGTGTTGGAGTAGACCTCGGTGTCGAGTACCAGCACATTGATGTTGCGACCCGAGGCGAGCGCATGGTCGAGGCCGGAGGAACCGATGTCGTAGGCCCAGCCGTCGCCACCCACCAGCCACACCGAACGACGCACCAGATGGTCGGCAACGGTAAGCAGCGACTTGGCGCGTGGGTCATCGATCTCGCTCAAGCGGCGCTTCAGCTCCTGCACGCGATCGCGCTGGCGGCTCATCTGCGCGCCGATCTCCTGACTGGTGTCCAGCAGCGAGTCGATGAACGACTGGTCGAAGTGATCGGTCATCCGTGCCAGCAGTTCCTTGGCCAGTAGGGTGTGCTGATCGACGGCGACGCGCATGCCGAGGCCAAACTCGGCATTGTCCTCGAACAGCGAGTTGGACCAGGCTGGACCGCGGCCTTCCTTGTTCACCGACCACGGTGTCGCCGGCAGGTTGCCGCCGTAGATCGACGAGCAGCCGGTGGCGTTGGCCACCAGCAGGCGCGGTCCGAACAGCTGGGTGAGCAGCCGTACATAGGGCGTCTCGCCGCAGCCGGCGCAGGCGCCGGAGAACTCGAACAGCGGCTCCAGGTACTGGGCGCCGCGCACCGAGGCAAAATTGACCGTGGCGCGACGATTGACCGGAATGGTGTCGAAGAACTCGACGTTCTGCTTGCCGCTTTCCAGCAGCGGCGTCTTGTCGGTCATGTTGATCGCCTTGCGCGATTGATCTTTCTGATCGAACGCAGGGCACGCCTCGACGCACAGGCCGCAGCCGGTGCAATCCTCGACGTAAATCTGCAGCGTGTAGCGCGTCTCCGGGAAGCCGCGCGCAGTCACCGGCGCCGACTCGAAACCGGCCGGCGCGCTCTTCAGGGTATCCTCGTGATAGAAGCGGGCACGAATCACGCTGTGCGGACAGACGAAGGAGCAGTTGCCGCACTGGATGCAGACGCCCGGCTCCCACTTGGGGATGAAGTCGGCGATGTTGCGCTTCTCCCAACGCGCGGTGCCGCTGGGATAGGTGCCATCCACCGGGATCATGGAGACCGGCAGGTCGTCGCCATGGCCGGCCAGCATCGGCGCGGTCACCTCCCGCACGAACTTGGGCGCCAGCGGCGATACCGCCGGCTTCATCGCGCTCTTCGAGGTCACCTTGCCCGGAACCTTCACTGGGTACAGGTGATCCAGCGCGGCATCCACCGCCTTGAAGTTGAGCTGTACGATCTCGGCGCCCTTGCGCAGGTAGGTCTTCTCGATCGCCTGCTTGATCTTGGCGATCGCCGCCGCGCGCGGCAACACACCGGAGAGGGCGAAGAAGCAGGTCTGCATGATGGTGTTGATGCGCCGCCCCATACCCGCGTTACGTGCCACGGTGGTGGCGTCGATGACATAGAACTTGAGTTGTTTGTCGATGATGATCTGCTGCACCGGCTGCGGCAGCTCGTCCCACACCTGGTCGGGACCGACCGGACTGTTGAGCAGGAACACCGCCCCCTTGGCCGCCTTGTCCAGCATCTCCACTTGGTTGATGAAGTTGGCCTTGTGGCAGGCGATGAAGTTGGCCGAGGTGATCAGATAAGGCGCGCGGATCGGCTCGGGACCGAAGCGCAGGTGCGAGGTGGTCTGCGAACCGGCCTTCTTGGAGTCGTAGACGAAGTAGCCCTGGCAGTTGAGATCGGTGCTCTCGCCGATGATCTTGATCGAGTTCTTGTTGGCCGATACCGTGCCGTCTGAACCGAGGCCGAAAAACATCGCGCGGGTGACGCTGGCCGGCTCGATGTCGAAGCCCTCGTCATAGCCGATGCTGGTGTGGCTCACATCGTCGTTGATGCCGACTGTGAAATGGTTCTTCGGTTTGGCGCCCGCCAGGTTGTCGAACACCCCCTTGGCCATGGCCGGGGTGAACTCCTTGGAGGAGAGGCCGTAGCGGCCGCCAATCACCTTGGGCATGGCCGGAATGCGGCCGTCGCCGAGGGCCTCGGCCAGGGCGGTGACCACGTCCTGATAGAGCGGCTCGCCGGCGCTGCCCGGCTCCTTGGT
>DFMR01000162.1 GCA_002376325.1 Proteobacteria bacterium UBA3588
TCGGCGTGGTGCTGTTCGCCACGCTGGCGCTGCTGCCACCGCTGCTGCAGGATCTGATGCACTACCCGGTGGAACTCACCGGCATACTGACCGCGCCGCGCGGCATCGGCACGCTGGTCGCCGTATTCATCGTCGGCAAGATCGTGGGCAAGATCGATACCCGAATGATCATCGCAGTGGGTTTCGCGCTTACCGCCTATTCGCTGTGGCAGATGACCGGCTTCTACCTGCAGATGAACGAAGCGCTGGTAGTCTCCTCAGGCATCGTACAGGGCATCGGCACCGGCTTCGTCTATGTGCCGCTCGCCGCCGTCACCTTCGCCACGCTGGCGCCGCAGTACCGCAACGAAGGCACCGCCATGTTCAGCCTGATCCGCAACGTCGGCAGCAGCATCGGCATCTCGGCGGTGGAGACGGTCCTGACGCGCGGCACGCAGGTGATGCACGCGCGCCTGGCGGAACAGGTCACGCCGTTCGGTTCCGGGCTGCATGGATTTCCGCATGCGCTGCTGTCGACAACCAACGGGCTGGCGCAGGTCAACGCACTGATTACGCAGCAGGCGGCGATGATTGCCTACAACAACGACTTCAAATTGATGATGGTACTGACCGTCTGCGCCATCCCGCTGATCCTGCTGCTGCGAAATGCCAAGACCGCGAATAAAGAAGAACCGATGGTGATCGAATGAAGCGAATGATAGCGATAGCCGTATCGGCACTGTTCGCCGGATGCACTGTGGGTCCGGATTTCCAGCGCCCCGATGCGCCTAAGGAGACACGCTACGCCGCCCCCGCAGCCAACCACGCGAACGATACGTCGGCGCAACAAATCGTCCTGGGCAAACGCCTCAATCAGGCGTGGTGGAAGTTGTTCCAATCGGATGCGATCGACAAGGTGGTCAAACAAGCGCTGGCACACAACCGCACCATCGCCGCTGCGGGCTACACGCTTGCGCAGGAGCAGGAGCTTGCCGCGGCGCAAAGCGGCGCTGTCGATCCCCAGGTCGACATCACGGCGGGAGTCGGGCGCGAAAAATATGGCGCCGAATTTCTCGGCACCTCGCCCAAGCCGCCCCCGTTCACCTACTACGCCGTCGGCCCGACCATCAGCTATACGCTCGACTACACCGGCGGCGTAGCCCGTTCCATCGAGCAACAAAATGCGCTGGTGGATTATCAGCGCGAGCAGCTTAACGCCGCCTATCTCGCCGTCACCGGCAACGCCGTCATGGAATCGTTCCGTATCGCCTCGCTGCGCGCGCAGATCGCCGCGGTCGAGGCCATGCTCGATCAGGATAGGAACAACCAAAGACTGGTGCATGAGGCGTTCGCCGCCGGATCGGTATCGCGCCTGGACATCGTCAGTGCCGAGAGCCAGTACGCCAGCGACGCGACGCTGTTGCCGCCGCTGCGCCAAAAACTGAGCGTCGCGCGACACGCGTTGGCGATCATCCTTGGCCAGGCGCCGGCCGACGCCGAACTGCCCTTGTTCGATCTGGAACAACTGACCTTGCCGATGCGGTTGCCGGTCGCGGTGCCCTCCGAACTGGCGCATCGGCGCCCCGACATACTTGCCGCTGAGGCGCAATTGCATGCGGCAACCGCGGCGATCGGCGTTGCTACGGCGAACCTCTATCCGCAGATCAACCTCAGTGCGTCGTTCGTACAGCAGTCGACCGAAACCAGTCAATTTTTTGCGGCGAACAGTAACGGCTGGAGCCTTATCGGCGGACTGGTCGCGCCGATATTCGACGGCGGCCGCTTGCGCGCGGAGCGCACAGCCGCGGTCGATGCTATGCTGGCCAGTGCGGCCAGATATCAGCAGACGGTATTGACCGCATTCGGCCAGGTCGCCGATTCGCTGCAGGCGCTGGAGCACGACGCGGAAGCGCTCGATGCCCAAAGCCGTGCCCGGCAGGCGGCGGGCGACAATCTCGAACTGACGCGAAAGAGTTATCGCGAAGGCAATGCAGGGGTGTTGCAAGTGCTCGACGCGGAGCGTCATTATCAACAGGCGAGCCTCGGTTACGTTCAGGCGCGCGCCCAGCGCTATATCGACACGGCGCAGCTGTTCCTGGCACTGGGCGGGTCCGGACCGCAGGAAGTGGCATCCGCTTCCGCCGACATAACCAAGCGCGGCAATTGAAGGACCAAGGTATGTACCGGAAGATACTACTGGCCTACGATGGCGCACCCTACACCGCCGCCGCGTTGCTACAGAGCGCGGGACTGGCGCGGCTGTGCAACGCCGAACTGCACCTGCTCGGCGTCGTGACCACCAGCGGCAGTCTCGGTATCGCCGAGTCGGTCGGTACCAGCGATGTATGGGGGATGGAACACGACACGCTTCGGCAGATCCTGGAAACGACTGCACGGGAACTTCACAGCCAGGGTTTGACCATGCTCATCTGCGTGCGCGAAGGCGATCCGGCCACCGAACTCGCGACCTATGCGCGCGAAATGGCGATCGACCTCGTCGTGCTCGGCCACAGCGGTAAGGGCGTGTTGCCGCGCTGGTTCCACGATTCAGTCGGCGTCAAACTGCTGGATCTGTTGCCCTGCACCCTGCTGGTCGCGCAAGCACGGGAAGAGTGAAGGCATCCGTAACCGACGCCGTTTGCATTCCAAACGCAGATGATGGAATCCGTCGATCGATCGGGTCATTGCAAGGGACATGCGTTCATCTGTTAGGCGGAAGCTACTATCCTTAGCGCGCGACAGGCTCCGATAAACGTACTCCTCGGGATAGGCCGGCAGCGAGATATCCGACAGCCTCACCTGCTGGTGGCGCTTGGCTTGGGCCACCGCACGCTTGCGCCACCCAGCGTTGGTAGTATCCGGAAGCCCGTGCATAGTGACCAAGGTACTTGTCGATATCGCCGGCGGCCCCGGTGATGCGCTGGACTTATCACGCCGAACAGCAGACGCGTAGTGAAAATATGGTATAAATCGTATGGACAATAAAATTCCGCCCACGCAGGCGAGATAACAATTAAAGCAGTAAAGCGGTATGGGAGTGCCGATTGCGGTCGCGCCATCGTTCGTGATGAGCCGGACCGCTTAGCCATTATTCGAAATGCAGCATATTCCTGAGCAAGGAGCTGCGTCTAACAGCCATACTTTGGTGATGACGCAGACTTGCCCGGTATGCATGCGCCTGAACTCCAACAACGAGCGTTGCGCAGTACTGAATGACGTCGCGTTTCGAACCGGCCATGAAGTGGCCGGCTCAAAACCCAGGGCTTAGTGACCTGTTGTTATGGACCGGCTCCAGCAAAGAGCCGTCGGGCGCGCTATCCGGGCAGCAACACACTTGCGAGGGTTATCATGACTATCGGCAGACACCTTACATGGGTCATTCCCGGGGTGCTACTGCCAGGGATGGTGGGCACAGCAGGCGGCGCAGGGATTAACATGCTCTGGCCGGAATTCCCGCCAATTTGGTCGGCCGCAGCGGTGGCCCTGCTGGCCGCCTTGACAGCGATACCGCTGCTGTCAGCGCGGCAGCGCCCCCTGCGGGCGATGCTGAGACGGCTACGCCAAATCGCGGCCGGGACCACGCCGGGCGATGACGACCAATGGCGCCGGCACGATCCGGCGGGGTCCGATTATGCCGCGGTTGCCGATGTCCTGAAGCGCTTCCATACGTTGAGCCTGCAACTGTCGGCTAAGGGTAGCGGTATCGCCGTCGCCGCCGCCGAGGTGTCGTTTACCGCCGATCGCCTGAAGGAAAAGCTGCACCATGAGGTCAGCGGGATCAACAGTATCGCCGAGTCGACCGGCCGTATTGCCCATACGGTGGACGACGTGGCACAGCGCACCGGCAGCGCCGCCGAATCGGCAGAGCAGACCCGCAACGCGACGCTCGGCGGCCAGGAGGCCGTCGGTGAAACCACGACGCAGCTTGACCATACGCGCGCCAAAGCGGACCAGAGCTCGGAACTGATTGCCGGTCTGGCCACCCAGTCCACGGAGATTCGCCGCATCAGCGAGGTGATCGGCCACATCGCCGCCCAGACCAATCTGCTGGCGCTCAACGCCGCCATCGAGGCGGCGCGCGCCGGCGAACATGGCCGCGGCTTTGCCGTGGTGGCCGACGAGGTGCGGCAGCTGGCAAGCAAGACTTCCGACGCCACCGCCGAGATCGGCGCCACCATCAACCACATCACCGACGCCATCACCGGCGTGGTGGGCAACATGCAGGAACTGGCGGCCGAGATCGCGCTCGGCGTGACGCAGGCCGACGCGGTGCGCGAGCGTCTACGCGGCATCGGCGGACATTCGGAAAACGTCGAGCTGCAGATCCGCGGCATCAGCGCCGGTGCCGAGGAGAATGCGGCGGAGGTCGAACAGATCTCGCAGGCGCTCTCAACGCTCGGCACGGATCTGCGCACGACGGAAGAACAGGTGGCAGGTGCCGCCGACCAGGCACTCAGTCTGGCAGAGTCGGCGGAGTTTATTCACGAACTCCTCGGCGGCCTGGAACTCGATACGACGCATGACCGGATGCGCAAAGCGGCCGGCGACGCGGCCACGGCAATTAGCGCAGTGTTCGAGCAGGCGGTGATGCAGGGCCAAATCAGCCTGGACGATCTGTTCGACCGCAATTATCAACCGATCCCCGGCACCAATCCGCCCAAGTACAAGACCCGCTTCGACGACTTCACCGATAAGATGCTGCCCGCGATACAGGAACCGATCCTGGAACGATGGCCCGAGGTCGCCTATGCCGGCGCGATCGATACCGGAGGCTATTTCCCGACCCACAACCGGCGCTACTCGCACCCCCTCACCGGCGACTACGCGAAGGACCTGATCAACAATCGCACCAAGCGCATCTTCGACGATCGCACCGGCTCCCGCTGCGGCAGCCATACCAGAGAATTCCTATTGCAGACCTACAAGCGCGACACGGGAGAGGTGATGCACGATATCTCAGTGCCGATCTACGTACAGGGAAGGCACTGGGGAGGGTTCCGTATCGGCTACCGTGCCGACGCGAGCTGACACGCGAGAACGCCGATTGTCGTTGGACCTGCCCGGCGCAGACGTTTCAAGGTTCGAGTATATGAATCAGGCGTACCGGTTTGGTTGCACGCTCCAATGCTGACGTTCAAAGCTTGAAGCGGTTGACCAGACGATTCAACTCATCCGCCAGGCGCACGAGCTCTTCGCTGATTTGGGCCGTCTGCTTGGCCCCTTCGGATGTGGTGTCGGCAATTTGGCTGATATTGGTGATGTTGCGGTCGATCTCTTCGGCCACGGCGCTCTGTTCCTCGGCGGCAGTCGCAATCTGGGCATTCATCTGGTTGATGGTGGCGACTTCGCCGGCGATCATCGCCAGATTTTCGGCTGCATTCTCCACCTGATCCGAACCGACCTGAGCTCGGCTGCGCGCCGCATCCATAGCGCGAACCGCATCGCGGGCGCCACTCTGCAACTGCTCGATCATCGATTGAATCTCGGCCGTCGACTGCTGGGTACGGGACGCCAGGGTCCGCACCTCGTCGGCCACCACGGCAAAACCGCGGCCCTGTTCGCCTGCCCGCGCCGCCTCGATTGCCGCGTTGAGCGCCAGCAGATTGGTCTGCTCGGCGATCCCTTTGATTACATCCAGCACAATGCCGATACCGGCGCTGTCGCTTTCGACTTTGGCGATCACCTTGCTGGCGTTCTCGATCTCGTCGATCAGCACCATGATCGCACCGATCGCCTCGGTTGCCACCAAGGCTCCATTCTTCGCTTCACCGTCCGCATTATTTGAGTTGGCAGCCGTCTGAGACGAATTTCGCGCAACCTCCTGCACCGTGCTGCTCATTTCGTTCATGGCAGTGGCCACCATGTCGGTTTCGCTGCGCTGCTCCATCACTGTCGTCAGGGTTTCGTCCGCCAGCGTGGCGATGCGTTGCGACACTTGGGTCAACTGATGGGTGGAATTCGCCACGCCTTGCAGGCTATTGCGGAATTTCTGAATCATGCTGTTGAATGCGTGCCCCACGGCGCCCAACTCGTCATGCGCTTCGACTGCGATACTATGACTCAGATCCTCGTCCCGCTCCACATCCTCAATGGTGCTGCGAAGAGCGTTGATACGACGAATGACGACGCGGCGCACCATATACATCATCAGCGCCATACCGACCGCAAACAGCGCCAGATACCTGACCGCTTCCATCCACACATTGTGTGCTATCTGTCGGTGCAGGGACCTTAGCGAATAGCTGATACGAACAGCGCCATTCACCGTACCGACGGGCACCTGATGGCACATCAGGCAGTTGGTGCCGCGATAGTCCTTCTCGGCACGCATCGGGTTTATAACGGTCAGTACCTCACCGTTATCGGTCACCTGCATAATAGGTTCGCCGGCCAAGGCGCGCTCATCGAGATCATCGACCGGTTTCTCGTCCGCAAAGCCCGGGCCGAACTGTTTGATCACCGGTTCGCCGCGAATGATTCTTGCGTCCAACACACCCGGCCGATCGCGCATTTTTTTGCGCAATACTTCGCGTTGGCTCATGGTCCCGGTAAGCATCATGGTGTTGAGGCTGTCGAAATAGGAATCCGCCGCAGCTTTCGTCTGCTGTTTGACGACTTGCAGAACCAGGCGCCTCTCATCGGTCATCGAAGAGTAGAGCGCTGCGACCATCGCCAAGGCAAAAACCAGCAATAATGCCAGATTTATTTTGACCTGCATGGACAGATGCCGAGCGGCATGCACATTGCTCATTGAGCGATTTCTCCACCATGGATGCATGTACCGCCTGCCGTGAAGCCGACAACGATCCTCAGGCAACTCGCTTTGCATCCGTCATCAATTACGCGCGAGCATTCCCTGGACGCAACACCTGACGGTGAAACAGTATCCGCCGATGGGGGCCGGACGTATGAAAGTGTCGTGGCATACCACCGTAAAACCATAATCGCAGAAAAGACCTCTCGCCCGGCGCCGAACCGCGCGAGGCGATCATCGAACTGCAGATGGCGCCGCATATCCGAAATATAGCCCGAAAAGTCAGCGGCCATCTTGTAGATGATTGCGGCATGGGAACATCGCCGAATCGTTCCATGGATTACAACTGCATGGGAACGGCTTCAGCACGTTCCCCGTGTCACTCATAGGCACAGACGGAGCCGAAACCTTGGTGCCATACCCGCCGGTCCACATGTTGATGCGGCTCGTTGTGCAATCTGACATTGACTGCAGACGAGACACGCTCCTTTTCATCGGTGATCACAAGGTGAATTTGGCGTTCGCTTTACGTTAAACACAATAGCGCCATGGATAATGAAGTCCGCCGCGCCAATATCATGCGGTGCCACGCCACACATGGCAACGTGTTCGTCCTCATTCCTTACCCGCGTCGTTCACTGCGTATTGCCGCTGCATCTTAAATTTAAGCTATCCGTTCGAGGGTACGATGGACGTGCCGCCGGTGTCTACGTCCGGTACGTTTTTTCGCGCGCATTCATGCCTATTATCATGATTCACGCGACAACTCACACTACTGAATCAAATCGTCGTGACTAGGGGGCGGTACTGATTGCCCCGGGGCGGGCCTTTTTCCGCTGACATCGCATGCGCTTTGAATCCGCCGATACCCGCGCCCGCTGCATGGCAACGGCATTGCTGGTAGCCTAGAGCGATGACATCGCCGTGGGCCGAACAAGCGTGAGCATACTGCTCACCCGCACGCTGGAAACCTTGCTGCTGCCGCCGGGCGGACCGCTGCTGCTGGCCGCTGCGGGAGTTGCGTTGTCATGGCGCGGCTGGCTGCGCGCCCGCTGGCTGGCGGCGGCGGGTCTCGCGCTGCTCTATCTATGCGCCACTCCGCTGGTGGGCGACGCCTTGCTGCGCGCCACGGAACGCTATCCGGCCCAGACCGCGGCCCAGGTCCGCGCCAGCGGCGCCGAGGCCATCGTGGTGCTGGGCGCGGGCCGCACCAGCGGCCCGGAGTACGGCGGTCCGGTTCCCTCCGCCTACAGCCTGCAACGGCTGCGCTACGCCACCTACCTGCACCGCCTCACCGGCGTGCCGATTCTGGTCAGTGGCGGCGCCCCGCTCGACGAAAAAGTTGCTGAGGCCACGTTGATGGCGGCGACGCTGCGGCAGGCATTCGGGATCGAACAGGTGTGGATGGAGCGGGGAAGCCGCAATACCGAGGAGAACGCGTTGTACAGCGCCCGGCTGCTGAGGGCGCGGCATATCCACCGCATTCTGCTGGTGACCCACGCCTGGCACATGGCGCGCGCCGTTGCCGCGTTCCAAGGGACCGGTTTGGAGATCGTCGCCGCACCGACCGGATTTGCCCGCCGCGATGTAGCGCTGCCGTTGCGGCTGCTGCCAAGCGCCGACGCCCTGCTCCACTGCCGCCTGGCGCTGCACGAGTCGCTCGGCGCGCTGTGGTATCGCCTGCGCTACTGATTGCCTTCGTACAGCACGCGCCAGCGGCCGTCTTCATTGACCAGATAGAGCCGCTTGTCGATATCGCTGCTGAAGTTGTTGGAGCGGTAGTGCTGTTCCAGATCGACCACCACCATATCGCGTCCGCCGGCCGCCGCCTTGGGATAGGCCAGCAACGAGATATCCGACAGCTTCACCTGCTGGTAGTGCTTGGCCTGGGCCACCGCGCGCTTGCGCGCCACCCAGCGTTGGTAGTCGTAGCCGGGGCTCCAGAAGCCCGGAGCATAGTGACTGAGGTACTTGTCGACGTCGCCGCTGGCCCAGTCCCTGGCCCATGACTGGAGCGCCGCCTCCAGACTGTCGCGCTGTTTGAGCCACACGGCCTTATCGATCCAATCCACCTTCGCGGTGATCACCAGCGGGGTAACGCCGGGATGGATGTAGGCGCCCACGTGGTCGAGGTCGATATTGGGCAGCACCACGCATCCCTCGCTGTCCTGCGGCGGGCGGCTGTAGAAGGCGTTGTCGGTACCGTGCAGCCAGATCCCCTCGCCGGTCTTGCCCTCGTGAGCGTCCAACTCATTGGGATAGTCGAGCGGATAGGCGCCGGAGCCGTACTTTTCCGGCAACGCGCTGTTGGGTATATGGCGGGTGAGGAAGTAGACCCCCTCGGGGGTCCGCATGTCACCGCTGCTGCTCTTGTCGCCGCTCAATTTGCCGGTGCTGACGTAGAAGTCGCGCACCAGATGCGGCGGCTGGCCGTCGCCTTCGCGCCGATAGACATAGAGCCGGTGGCTCTGCTTGTCCACCACCAGCGCCGTCTTCACCGTGCGGCCCAGGGCCAGCAGGGCGCGGGGGATGCGATTCTGCGGCAAGGTGTCGAGATAGGCGTTGAGACGCGCCTCGGCTTCGGCGCGTAGCTGTTCCAGCGCCTTGTCGTCCGGCTTCTCCAGCCCTGCCAGCAGCGGGGTGCCGCCGAAATCGGTGACGGTCTGGGTCTGGGCCAGCAGCAGGTCGCCCTGCACCAAATAGGCCAGGTGGAACTTTGGAACACGCCTGATCAGCGAAGCCAGTTGCCGGCGCGCCTCGCGCAGGCGTCCCGACTTGAAGTCGATGATCCCCTTGAGCAGGCTCGCTTCGTAGTCGTCCGGATAGTGGGCCAGTCGCTCGTTGAGACGCGCCAGGGCGTGGGAATAGAGCAGCATGCGGCCTTCGTTGCTGCCGGCGGGCGATAGATCGACGTGCGAGAGGTCGGCCAGCGTCGGCGTCGCCGTGACCTCGTCCTTTTCATATCGATGGGCACCGAACAGGGTCACCGATAGCGCCAGCAGCCCCCCCGTGACCAACAATTTTCTGACCCGCTTACGCATCGGCTAGTGCATTACCTTGAGCGACTGTTCCGAAGCGATCATCCAGTTTCCGCCGCGCAATACAAGAACAAAGCGCTTAATCGTCACATCCTTGTAGCCTGTGGCCGAGTAGTGTTGGGTCAGGGTGACGGTCGCCTGGTCGGGCGTGGTCGCACGGACTTCGATGTCGGACAGCGACACCTTGATCCAGGCCGGCCGGGTCAGGTGCAGGCGCCGCTCCCTTTCCCAGGCGCTGCGGCTGGTGCCCGGCGGGGCGTAGCCGGCCTCGTAATGAGCGAGATAGGCGCCGATATCTTGCTGCGACCAAGCCTTGGCCCAGCCGTTGAGGGTGTCAACGACCGCCAGGCGCTCGCTCCCGGCAGCCTCGCCGACCGGGGTCTTGGCGGCGGCCGGGGCAATCTGGGCGACCGCGACAGGGACCGACGGGGCCGGGGCCGGTGCCGGCGTGGGCACTGGTGCGGGTATCGGCTTGGGCTCCGGGGCCGGAACGGGCGTCGGGGTCGGGGCCGGAGCAGTGATCGATCCGGGTTGCGGGACCGGAACGGGCGCGGGTTTTGAGGCCGGGGCCGGCGCGAGCGCCTGCTTGGCTACCGGTGCCGGTGCCGGAACGGGCTTGGGAGTCGGGGCCGGTGCGGGGCTCGGTTTGGCAACCGGTGTCGGCGCAGGCTTCGGTTTGGCGGCCGCTGCGGGCGCGGGTATCGGCTTGGGCGCCGCCGCGGGTGCAGCTACGGGTTTGGGTGCCGAAATCGGCCTGCGGTTGGCCGCCGCAGGAGCCGGTGCCGGCTTGGCCGCAGGAACCGCGTCCGCCGCTTTGGCGGGCAACGCCGCGGCAACCGGCTCCGCGCTGGCGACCATGATCGGCGCCGGCGCCTCGGGCGTGGTCTTGAGGGCCGTCAGCACCTGCAGCCCAGGCGGCGGGCTCGCCGACCGGATGCGCAGGGCCTTGGCGTAGGAGGCGCGCGCCATCTGCACATAGATGTCGCTGAGGTTCCGGTAGAGCGCGGCATAGCGATCATCGGTACTCAGCCCATGCTCAAGCACCTTCTTGGCGTCAGCCAGGCGCCCTTCGCGCGCGTATATCGCCGCCAGATTGTTGTAGGGTTCGGGCTGCCGCGGATAGTCGGCAATCAGCTTGCGAAATATCGCCGCCGCCGCATCCAGCTTGCCGTCGCCCGCCAGGGCGGTGCCCCGCAGGAAGCGCGCCTCGGCCTGGTCGGCCCGGGGACTATGCAGTTTATTCAGCTCCGCCAAGGCGGTGGAATAGTCGCCGGTAGCCACTGCATCGCCGGCGGCGGTCAGCAGGTCAGCGGCATAGGCATGACCGGCCGCCAGTAAAACGACCCCCAGCAAGGCCTTCAGCCTCGGCTTCATCGGCTATCCTTTTGTTTGAATTGCAGAGCTTGATACACGCGAAACTGCGCTGATTATATCAGGACCGCGCCCCATGTCATGGAGTGACGTGCATGCACACGCAAACCTCCCGAAAACCGTACAATGGCCATAGTGCAGCCGCCGGAACCACGCCGCCATGAGCAGCCCACATCTCCTCGAACGCATCGAAAAACTGATCGAGATCGGCATCGCGCTGTCGGCGGAGCGGAACATCGACCGGCTGCTGGAGCTGATCCTGGTCGGCGCCAAGACCATCACCAACGCCGATGGCGGCACGCTCTATTCGGTTCAGGAGCGGGCGACGGTGAAGATGGAGATCATCCGCACCGACTCCCTCGATTTCGCCATGGGCGGCACCACCGGCAAGCCGATCCCGTTCGCGCCTATCCCGCTGTACCACGCGGACGGCGGCCCCAACCACAGCAACGTGGCAACCTACGCCGTGCTCAACGACTGCACCATCAATATCCCCGACGCCTATGGCGCCGAGGGTTTCGACTTCTCCGGCACCCGCGAGTTCGATCGCAACACCGGCTACCGCTCCATCTCCTTCCTTACGATACCGATGAAGAACCACGAGGGGGATATCATCGGCATCCTGCAACTGCTCAACGCCCGGGATCCCGAAAGCGGGGCCGTCATCCCCTTCAGCCGGGAATCGCAGCGGCTGGCCGAGGCGCTGGCATCGCAGGCCGCCGTGGCGCTGACCAACAGCCGGCTGATGGACGACCTGGAGCATCTGTTCGAATCGCTGATCAAGCTGATCGCCGACGCCATCGACGAAAAATCGCCTTATACCGGCGGTCACTGCCGCCGCCTGCCGGTCGTCACCATGATGCTGGCCGATGCCGCCGCACGGGTCAGCGAGGGCCCGCTCGGCCCGTTCCGGATGAGCGAGGAAGATCGCTACGAACTGGAGGTAGCGGCGTGGCTGCACGACTGCGGCAAGATCACCACGCCGGAGCATGTGGTGGACAAGGCCACCAAGCTGGAGACCATCTACGACCGCATCCATGAGGTGGACGCCCGTTTCGAGATCCTGCGCCGCGACGCGGAGATCGCCATGCTGCGCCGTCGCCTGCAGGCGGTCGGCGACGGTGGCGACGTATCCCCATCCACGGACGAGTACCACAAGCTCGTCCGTCAGTTGCAGGCCGACGCCGACTTTATCCATCGCATCAACATCGGCGGGGAATTCATGTCCGACGAGGATCAAGCGCGCGTCGAGGCGATCGCCGGCCGTACCTGGGTCGACGAGCACGGACGCCTGCAACCGCTGCTGAACGAAAACGAGGTCGCCAATCTGCGCGTCGCCAAAGGCACGCTGAACGAACAGGAGCGGCACATCATCAACAACCACATCGTCGCCACCATCAACATGCTGGAATCCCTGCCGTTTCCCAAACACCTCAAGCGCGTGCCCGAGTTCGCCGGCGGCCACCACGAACGCATGGACGGCCGCGGCTATCCGCGCGGCCTGACTGGGCCGCAGATGTCGGTCCAGGCGCGCATCATGGCCATCGCCGACGTGTTCGAGGCGCTGACCGCCAAGGATCGCCCCTACAAGCCCGGCAAGACATTGTCGGAGACCTTGCACATCATGGCCCACATGGTATTGGACGGTCACATCGATCCGGCCCTGTTCGAGGTCTTCCTGCGCGAGGAGGTCTACCGGCAATACGCCGACCAGTATCTTTCGCCGGAACAGATCGACGAGGTGGATATCGCCCGCTTACCGCGCCGCGAGAGCGGAACGCCGTAGGCGGGATGATAATCTGCCGGCCGGATTGCGATGGTCAGATGAATCGACTGCCATAAACGACAAGAAGAATCAGATACCCGCGCTATGCAAACCGTTACCAACAAACCCGTGGCAACCCTGATGAACAGGGATATTGCCCATGTCGGCACCGATACGCCGCTGCACAAGGCCATGCAGCTGATGCGCGAGAGGAAGATCAGCTCGGTGCTGGTAGTAACGGATAACCGGCCCGTGGGAATCATCACCGAGCGCGACCTGCTGCACATCCTCAGCATCGGTGAACCGCAGCCGCAGCGGACCTGCGCCGATCTGATGCAGGCGCCGGTGATCACGGTCGACAGCCAATGCGGTCACCTTGAGGCCTACCACATGATGCGGGAACACGATATCCGCCACCTGGCGGTGATCAACAGCGACGGCGCCGTGGTAGGCATGCTCTCCGAAAGCAATCTGATCGATGCCTTGGGCGTCGAATACTACCTCCAGTTTCGCGACGTCGGCAAAGCGATGTCGGCGCACATCGCCCTCCTGCCGCCCAGCGGCAGTGTCGGCGACGCAGTACGGATGATGGATCTCGAACGGCACAGCTGCGTGATTATCGCCGGCGATGACCACGTACCGCAGGGCATCGTCACCGAACGCGACATGGTCCGGGTCGGGCTCGACGCGAGCGCGCCGAACCATATTCCGTTGCAGCAGATAATGAGCCACCCCGTTGCCACCATCACCGCCGCCGATCCGCTGCACGAGGCGGTGGCGCGCATGCACGAAGCCCATATGCGCCGGCTGGTCGTAATCGACACAGCGGGACGTGCCGTCGGCCTGCTCAGCTATCATGACATCACCCGCGGGCTGGAGAGCCGCTATACCGTTTTCCTGCGGCAACTGGTCGATCGCCAGCGTGAAGACCTGCAACGACAGCAGCTCGGACTCGACGAAAAGGCGTTCGTCGACAACGTGCTGCATATGAGCGGCTCCACCGCGCTCGTCGCCGCCGACCTGTTTGGGCGCATCCGCTTCGCCAGCGCCTCGGTCTACGTCATGTTCGGCCTCGCACCGGAGGCCATGATCGGACGCCAACTGGACGGCGTGCTGGGTGAACGACAAACAGACCACGACCTGACGCAGGTCCTGGAGACGCTGACGCTCAGCGATCACTACCAAAGCGAATTCACCCGTCACACCCCGCGCGGGATCCGCTTTATCGAAACCCAGTGGTCGCTGCTGCGCGATAACTACGGCGCCCCGCAAGGCTTTCTGCTGGTCGCCCACGACATCACCAACCGACGTCGCGCAGAGACTGCACTGCGCGACAGCGAAGAGCGCTTTCACGCCATCTACCATTCGATCAACGACGGCATCATCGTTCTCGATAAAGACGACGGAACCATCGTCGACGTCAACCGTCGCGTCTGCGAGATGTACGGCTACGAGCAAATGGAATTGTTGCGGATGGATATCGACCGACTCTCCGTCGGCTTCGCGCCTTACGACCGGCAACACTCTTCCGACTACATGGACGGGGCCGCCGCCGGCGAAGCACAAACCTTCGAGTGGCTGGCGCGCGCTCACGACGGCAGCAGATTCTGGGTCGAGATCACCATGCGCAGCGCCACCATCGCCGGCGCCGATCGCATCCTGCTGTCGGTGCGCGACATCGTTGAGCGGAAAAAATCGGAAGAGCACCTGCGTCATCTCAACTGGGCGCTTTCCGCCCTCAGCCGCGGCAACGCCGCCTTGGTGCATGCGCTCACCATCGAAGAGATGTTGGACGCGACCTGCAGCGCCATTACCGATCAGGACGGCTATGCCCTGGCCTATATCGGCATGCTCGGCGACGCAGCCGCCAAGCGCGTCGAAATCACCGCCAGTGCCGGTGACGCGCTGGGCTATCTGGATGGCATAGAAGTGACGTGGGACGACGGACCACACAGCCAGGGACCGGTCGGGCGTGCAGTGCGCAGCAATGCTGCCGTGGTGTTCAACGACGTACTCAACAACGATGCGTTCGCCCCTTGGCAGGAGCGCGCCCGCCAATACGGCATCGCCTCCAACCTGGTCGTTCCGCTACGCAGTGACGGGCGCATGATCGGCGTATTGTCGGTCTACGCAACGGTGAGCAACGCCTTCGACACCGACGAAATCCGCCTATTCGAAGAACTGGCCGACGACATGGGCTTCGGCATCGACAGCCGCAAGACCCAGGACGCCTATCGCGCTTCGCTGCTGGAACGCGAACGCTACGCCGAAAAGCTGCGCGAAACCCTGGAACAGACCATCGGCGCGCTCAGCGCCACCCTGGAGAAGCGCGATCCCTACACCGCCGGGCACGAACGGCGTGTCGCCGACCTCGCCGTTGCCATCGGCCGCGACCTCGGCCTCGACGAGCAGCGGTTGCACGGCCTGCGGCTGGCAGGCCACATCCACGATATCGGTAAGGTGCAGATCCCGTCGGAACTGTTGAGCAAACCCTCCAAGCTGACGCCGGTGGAGTTCGAACTGATCAAGATGCACGCCGAGGCAGGACACGACATCCTCAAGGACATCGACTTCCCCTGGCCCATTGCCGACATGGTGTGGCAGCACCACGAACATCTCGACGGCAGCGGCTACCCGCGCCATCTCACCGGCGATCAGATGCTGGAGGAGTCGAAGATCCTCGCCGTCGCCGACGTGGTCGAGGCGATGTCCTCGCACCGTCCCTACCGACCTGCTCGCGGCGTCGAGCCGGCGCTCGAAGAGATCGCGCGACTGCGCGGCGACAAACTCGATCCCACTGCGGTGGATACCTGCCTGCACCTGTTTCGAGAGAAAGGCTATACGTTTCCCGAGTAGCGGGCAGAAAGAGTTGAAGCCGCCTATGGGACATGTGGCGCACGGAGACGGCGACGGTAATAGCGCAGCGAAACGGTAGCCGGTAATGGCCGTTTCCGGCGGGCAAAAAAATTGGCCCGGCAATTCACCGGGCCAACAACCTGCTTTGAATAATTTTCGTCCCTGAAATTTCGTTAACTTAGAACTTGAAGACGTAACCGACGGAGATGGCGCTGACGTCCTTACCGGCGACTGTCGTGTATTTCTGGTCGTGACCGGCACCGATGAAGTACTGAGCGTTGGTGTCATTGCTCACTTTGTCGTACATGATGTAGGCCGAAGCGTTCTTGGCCAGTTTGTAAGCGTAACCGACCGTGATTTGGTTCGCGCCGTCATTACCTAAGGAAGATGCCTCGGCTTTCATGTACTGCAACTTGATCGCGCCTGGGCCACCCGTGTTGAACACAAAAGCGGCGCCGTATGCATTGCGCTTATTAACGCCGGGGCTGGCCGCGCTATCGTCCAATTGCTCATAGATCAGCCGGCCATCAATGGCGCCCACCTTGTAACCGCCATACAAACGGGTACCGGTGAGTTTGTAAAGCACTGCATCACCAGCAGTATTGGGGTAATCCTGCTGCTCCCAAGCGGCCGCCAGGCTCAAGCCATTGGCTGCATAAACCACATTGACAGCGGTCAAGGCGTTATTGTTGTTGTCCTGACCGGCTTGGCCAGTTGTATTCGCTTGAAAGGCCGTAGCGTACTCAAGATTCGCCTGAACTCCACCCATCTTCGGCGTAGAATAGATAAGGCTATTCTTGGCACGCGTATCAAAGTGGCCACTTCCACTGCTCGTTGTACCTAAGATATTCCGGGAATCGCCAACGGAATTTCCCATGATATCGAATTTGCCGAAGATATCCTTGTAAATGGTATCGCGGTAACCGACCGTCAGGCTCCCGCCGGTGCCCTTAAGACCGACGTAGGCGGCACGATGGTCAATCACGCCGCCAGAATTATCGGCGCTGATAGAACCTTCAATTTTGTAAAAGCCGGTCATGGAACCGATAGCGCCCTCACCTTTGAAGCCCAAGCGTGAGGAGTTACTGGATATACTCAGATTTCCAACCTTGTTATTAGTGGCTTGATAACCACTGGCCGAATCCACGCTGACATGCACCTGGCCGTAGATTTCCAGTGCCTTGCCTGCCACCTCGACTGCACTGGCAAGACCCGGCATTACCAAAGCTGCACTCACTGCCAATGCAAGTACCTTCTTATCCATAACTCCTCCCAAAATGAGCGAAAAAAACAACGATGTGTGAAACAAAAGTGGGAGGCATGATGTCGCTTGTTTATTACATGCGGAAGACACAATTGTGAAACAAAGATGAAAACCACCAGCACCAACAAGAGGCGCTTGTGCGCTGGGATGCAATATACAGGGCCGCAAGGCGGACGAACCTTAGTGCCTTCTCCGAAGACGGCCACAGCAGCGGGACGGCACCGGTGTGCGTGCCGTAGCCGCACACTCTGGAAGGAAATGTGCTCTGCGTTCCAGTGCAAAGGCATAGACACACGCAAGTTCCGCTTTCTTATGAGTCGGAATAGCCGGAATGGGTCAGATAGCGCCGGATGACGCTCCGGACGCAAAGCTGCCAGCAGCGGACATCGGCGGCCACCCCATGGTTGCGCAGAAATTCCCTCACCGGCAGCATGCCAATATCCTGGCGGCATCCGTATCATTGGCAATGCAGTGACGGCTAAATAGGTGTGCCGAAATACTGGCCATATCACCCCTCATCCCGGCCTTCTCCCTGAGGGAGAAGGAGAAAGCGGTGGACATCATTTCGGAACGGCTATTTGGAGCAACGGCGGGTTGTTGGCTGTGCGATCGAGAAATTCACCTTTGGCTGGCTCGCTTGCCCATGACAGGCACGATGCGTGCGCAGCACTTGTTGGCTCGCATCAAATACTCAGCAGGTATCGCAACTGTTCAGAAATAATATCTGGCATACACCTCGAATTTCGCGCTGTTCTGCTTGGACCCGAAGTCGCTAAAGTGATCGCCATAAAGCAAATAGAGCCGCGCCCGCAACTCAATATTATTGATTCCGGTATAGAGCAATTCCGGCGTCAGCGAAAAGCTCTTGTCCTCTATGTCGGCCATCAAGGTAACGGCGGGCGTGAAATAGACGACGCCGAAGGCGTCTTGCCGGCTCGCCCTGAAGTACAAGTAATTGCGCATCGGGGTCGGGCCGCCGTATGCGCTTTGACTTAGGGCCTGGGCATTCTGGAGGAGAGAGGTATCACCCGTTGCTTGGTACCGGGCGA
This sequence comes from Proteobacteria bacterium UBA3588, assembly GCA_002376325.1. Taxonomy (GTDB): domain Bacteria; phylum Pseudomonadota; class Gammaproteobacteria; order Thiohalomonadales; family Thiohalomonadaceae; genus Sulfurivermis. Next base: position 18,077 of record DFMR01000162.1, read on the forward strand.
CCGCGTTATCGACGAGGCGATAGAAATTGGTCGCTTCCGAACCCGAGAAGCCAGAGCCATTGTGATAGTACTCGGCGATATAGGTGGTTTGCTCTTCGGTGAGATAGCGGAGGCCGAACAGATAGCTTTCAACGTTTTCTTGCTGCAAGTTCACTTGGCCTGCCGTGTTCACCACCTGCTGCTGCATGTTGGACAGGTAGGCCCATTCACCATGCACCTCCATGTTGGAACCGACGTTGCGCGAAAAATCCAAGCCGAAACGGGCAGTCTTGCTGCCGCCGCTCAAGTACACCAGATCGATGTCGGTATCGCGATAAAGGAGATAGAGTTTTCCGGCAACATTGAGATAGCCCGGCTTGCCAAAATCGCTATTCACGTCCGCATTGACCGGCAACAACACGGGCGTAAAGGCGACGGTCTGGAGCGGCCCATTGAAACTGCGGATGAAATCCGCGGCAACGAAGGTGTAACCCTCACGGGCAAGGGTCGGGTCGTTTGGATCCTTGGGTCGCTGGACGAAGCCTACCGGGTTCCAGGCATAGCCCTTGCCCCAGTCGAGGGTCTTCTTGCCCGCCTCCAGGGTGAAATCCGGATCGGGCTTTAAGGAGAGGTATGCCTCGAAAAATTTGTTGTCGCGTTGGTACGATGTCTGGTCCTGGGCAACGTACGAATTGGTCAGGAAGTTGAAGGACACAATGCCGTGACTGTACTTGCCCTTGAGTTGCAATGTGCCGGTGCTGCGATCCAGCCTATCCGGGCCGGACGGGGCAGGATAGTTGAGTTCGTAAGATGGTGCACCGCGGTTCAGTATCGAATCCTCCTGCCGGAACTCGACGTAGCCGCCGAGCTCGAACGGCTGCTTTTCGATTCCCGGGATTGTGATGCTGTCCGCTTCCGCTATCGGGGGCGCGCCCTGCGCCGTCCCGTGCATCACCAACAACGCGCAACACAAAAACGCTCGAATGCCGGCTGCTTTCATCGACGCAAATCTTGGACCCGTGACAGATAGTTGAGGGTAAATACTTCATCCGGAAACGCCCGCTTCCGTACCTGCACATCCACCATCACGGACTTGTACCCCTTGTACAGCGGACTGTCGGTTTCCAGGATTGACGGGCGCACGATACCGCCTCCGAAATCCTTGACTCCGCTATAGTGCAGCGTCTTGATCAGGAGGCCGGATGCGGCATAGGCCTCGACCGTCCGCGGCAGAAGGGTCTTCTTGCTCACCGTCATCCGCAACCGGTCATAGGCCACTTCGTTGCTCTTGGCCTTGAGGGAGAGGATGTAGGCATCGGGCTGCTCTTTGACGGAAGCGACATTGTATTCGGCCGAGTAGTCGACGCGCAGGATATCGGCATTGTTGAACACGCCGCCCACCACGGACTGGAGGCTGGTGATGCGTATCGGCCTGCCGACATTGGGAATATATAGCCACATGTTTTCGCCGAGACGCAGGGTGGCGCGGCCCTTGTCGCTCGCCGGCGAGAGAAAGAGTGCGACGATCCTGTCACGGCCCTTTTTTACCATGTAAAGCAAATATTCCTTACGGCTGCCGTCGGGTTCGATATTGGTGAGTTTGCGGTACTGCTCATAGGATTGTGGTTCCAGATTGTGGTCCACCTGCCGCAGTATCTCGGTACCGTCGATTGCCCACGCGGGGGCGGCTGCCCCCAGCAGGAGGCAGAGCACCGCGGTTATGAACGTCCGGCAACTCCGTCTAGACATGGCGCAGGGCTCCGATCGGGTCCATCCGCGCCGCCTTCCAGGCCGGCTGGAGGCTCGCCAAGACGGCCACTGCAACGACAAGAACGGCAATCGTCACGATGTCGCCGACGCCGATCCAGGGCGCCAATACGATGTGTTGCTGTTGACCGAAGGTAAAGGTGATCTTCCATACGTTCAGCGCATAGATCGCTATCAGGCTGATCGCTGTACCTAACAGGGTACCGGCCAATCCGAGCAACAGCCCTTCGCTCAAGAACAGGGCAAGAATGCGGGCCGGCGGCGTACCTATGGCGGAAATGGCGCCGATTTCCCGAATCCGTTCGTATACCGCCATCATCATCACGTTCATGACGCTCACCAGAACGATGGCGACAAGCGTAATCTTGATAAACAGGGTCATCACGTCGATCATCCTGGCCAGATTGGCGAATGGAGACAGGGCCGCCCAGGTATGCACCTCAAGGATGGGCTTTCCGTCCTTGTTGGTGATTCCCGAAAGGTCGCGCTTCAGCCGGGAATAGGCCGGACTGAGTTGCGCGAGGCTCTTGAGCCGAATGGCGATCTCGCTCACCTCCGGTGTGTTCATTCTCAGGAGCTCCCGCGCATCTTCGATGTCGATATAGCCATCGCGCCCGCCTGGCCCTGAAATACTGTCCAGCACGCCGCCCACCACGAAAGTTTTTCCGTTGACCGACCCCTCAAGGTTGGTCGCGACCAGGACGATGGTGTCTCCCACCTTTATCTTCATACCCTCGGCAAGCAGGACCGGGATCAGGATTTCGCCGCGCTTCAACAACGGCCCGTTTTCCGCGCCCTTCACCAGCCGGTCGCGCAGCAGCGGACAGGTGGCGTCTTCCATCCGCGGGTCGACGCCGTTCACGCGGACGCCCGTGGTCTCGGTGAAGTTGCTGAACATCGCGGCGAATTTGACGCGCGGCGAATAGGCCTCGACCGCGGGGTCATGGGCCAGGATGTCGCCTACCTTGCGTGCCACGCCTCCACTCATGTTCAGATTGAGCGGCAGGTTGTCGATGGAGGCGACATAACCCTTGTGGTGAATCTCCATGTCGCCAAGCACGGAATCGGTGAATTGCCCGATCATCACGCTCTTGAATGAGCCGGTAATGGAAATAAACAGCAGCACCGCGACGATTCCAATGACAATCAGCAACGAAGTCAGCGCGGTACGCCGTTGGTAGCGCAACAGATTGCGGCCTGCCATCTTGAGCACGTTAAGCATGGCCCACCTCCGCCACACTATCACCCGCCTGGAGCCGGCCGTCTTCGAGGGTGAAGGTCACCTCGGCTTCGGCCATTATTTTGGGGTCGTGGGTGGAAAAGATGAAGGTGGTGCCGAACTCGTCACGCATGCTCTTCATCAGCGCGATAATGCGCAAGGCCGTTGCATGATCCAGGTTCGCCGTCGGTTCGTCGGCGAGTACCAGTTCCGGATTGGTCACCAACGCCCGCGCCACCGCAATCCGCTGTTTCTGACCGCCAGAAAGCTGATCGGGCCGCTTGTCCAACTGGTCCTTCATGCCGACCGCGTCGAGCAGGGTCACGATGCGCTGGCGACGCTTTTCGGCCGGCCAGCTCTGCACCATGAGCAGAGGATATTCGATGTTTTCGTAGGCGCTGAGTACCGGTATCAGATTGAAATCCTGAAACACGAAACCGAGGTGCCTACCGCGGAACTCTGCCGCAGCACGCCTGCTGAGGTTGGCGATGTCGGTATCGAGGACGGTCAGCCTGCCGCTGGTAGGATGATCCAGGCAGCCGATCATGTTGAGC
>DFMR01000164.1 GCA_002376325.1 Proteobacteria bacterium UBA3588
GTGGTGGTGATGGATTTTATGGCGCAGGTTCAGGCTCATCTCATGTCGCACCAGTACGAAGGGTTGATGAAGAAGGCGAATTTGAAAGGGCACGGCCGCGTGGGTCTTTGATCCGCTAGCGCCCGCACCCAGTATAGGAATTTTGGGAGAAAGACGATGAAAGTCCAGGCATCTGTCAAAAAGATTTGCCGCAATTGCAAGATTGTTCGCCGTAAGGGCGTCGTGCGGGTGATCTGTTCGTCCGACGCGCGCCACAAGCAGCGCCAGGGTTGATGACGCGGCTCCGTTTGGCGACGGACGGAGCTTGACCAAAGAATGGTTCAACAGTAACATTGCTCGTTTTACCGCCTTTGGGTGGTAGCGGCGTTTGATATTTGAGGAAAGGCTCGATGGCCCGTATTGCAGGCATTAACATCCCGGTGCAGAAGCATACCGTCATCGCGTTGACCGCGATCTACGGTGTCGGAAACACCCGCGCCCGGCAGATTTGCTCGGCAGCTGGTGTGCGTCCGGAAGTGAAGGTTAAGGATCTGAGCGAAGCGGAGATAGAAGGGCTGCGCACGGAAGTCGCGAAATTCTCGGTCGAGGGCGACTTACGCCGGGAAATTTCTATGAATATCAAGAGGTTGATGGATTTGGGCTGCTATCGTGGTCTGCGTCATCGGCGCGGTTTGCCGGTGCGTGGTCAGCGCACGCGCACCAACGCGCGCACCCGCAAAGGGCCACGCCGAGCGATCAGGAAGTAACCGACAATACCCCGCCGTGTGCGGGATATCGGCTATAAACTAGGAATTTACACATGGCAAAAGCAGCGGCTACACGCACTCGCAAGAAGGTGAAGAAGAATGTGGTGGACGGTATCGCCCACGTTCACGCCTCCTTCAACAACACTATCGTGACCATTACCGATCGTCAGGGCAACACGCTTTCGTGGGCGACCTCCGGTGGTTCGGGCTTCCGCGGCTCGCGCAAGAGCACCCCGTTTGCGGCGCAGGTTGCCGCCGAGGCAGCGGGCGCGAAGGCACAGGAGTACGGCATGAAGAATCTTGAGGTCCGGGTGCAGGGGCCTGGCCCGGGTCGTGAATCGGCTGTGCGTGCGCTTAATGCTAAAGGTTTTAAGATTCTCAGTATTTCCGACGTGACGCCTATTCCGCATAACGGCTGCCGTCCGCCGAAAAAGCGTCGCGTGTAAGCAGGAGACCCAAATTGGCTCGTTATATCGGTTCCAAGTGTCGCCAGTGCCGTCGTGAAGGCGGAAAGTTGTTCCTTAAGGGTGAGAAATGCTTCGGTAGCAAATGCGCTATCGAAAGTCGCCCGTTTCCTCCTGGGCAGCATGGCCAGCGTCGTACGCGCCTTTCGGACTATGCGCGGCAGTTGCGTGAGAAGCAGAAGTTGCGCCGTATTTACGGCATTTTAGAGCGTCAATTCCGTAGCTATTATGCCGAGGCGGATCGCGTCAAAGGCAACACCGGTGAAACGCTGTTGCAGCTGCTGGAATCGCGCCTGGATAATGTGATTTACCGCATGGGGTTCGGCGTGTCGCGTACGGAGTCACGCCAGCTGGTTCGTCATAACGGCGTGCAGGTGAACGGCAGGAAAGTAAATGTGCCATCCTACGTGGTCAAGCCGGGCGATGTGGTGTCGATTGCCGAGGGCGCCAAGGAGCAGCTGCGTGTCAAGGCCTCGTTGGAGATGGCGCAGCAGCGTGGACTGCCAGAGTGGATTGAGGTGGACTCCAGCAAGCTTCAGGGTGTGTACAAATCGATCCCGGAGCGCAGTGAGCTACCCGCGGAGATTCAGGAACAGTTGGTAGTCGAACTGTACTCCAAGTAAGAATGGATGCGCGGCGTCACCGGGCGTGACGCGCGGTGTGTTCGAGCGGGTTTCGGTCCAGCAGATACGAGAGAGGACTGTACATGCAGGGCTCAGTAGCAGAATTACTTAAGCCGCGATTGGTCGGCGTGGAAAAGGTCAGCGATACGTGCGCCAAGGTTACTCTGGAACCGTTGGAGCGCGGGTTTGGCCACACGCTGGGTAACGCGTTACGTCGTATCCTATTGTCGTCCATGGTCGGTTCCGCGATCGTGGAGGTGGAAATCGAGGGCGTGCTGCACGAATACACCACTATTGAAGGTGTGCAGGAAGACGTTATCGAGATTCTGCTGAATCTAAAGGGTATCGCATTGCGCATGGAAGGTCGCGACGAAGCGACGCTGACCTTGAGTAAAAAGGGTTTGGGGCCGGTTACGGCCGGTGACATCACATTGGAGCATAGCGTCGAGGTGCTGAATCCTGAGCACGTCATCGCGCATCTGACCAAGTCCGGCGAGCTTAATATGACGCTCAAAGTGGCTAAAGGTCGTGGTTATCAGCCGGCTAATCTACGCTTTGTCGGTGAGGAAGAGACGCGCCCGATCGGCCGGTTGCAGATCGATGCTTCGTTTAGCCCGGTGCGCCGAATCTCTTACACGGTTGAAAGTGCGCGCGTGGAGCAGCGTACCAACCTCGATAAGCTGATTATCGAGCTCGAAACCAATGGCACGATCGACCCCGACGAGGCAATTCGCCGCGCGGCGACAATCCTGCAGGAGCAGTTGTCCGCGTTTGTTGACCTGCAAGGCAAGCGTGAGTCGAAGCAAGAGTCGACGGAACCGGCGATCGATCCGATCTTGTTGCGTCCAGTCGATGATCTGGAACTCACGGTTCGTTCCGCCAATTGTCTGAAAGCTGAAAACATTTACTATATCGGTGACCTGATTCAACGTACCGAAGTGGAACTACTGAAGACGCCGAACCTCGGTAAGAAGTCGTTGACCGAGATTAAGGATGTTTTGGCATCGCGTGGACTCTCACTCGGTATGCGTCTGGAAAACTGGCCGCCTGCAAGCCTGAAGAACAAAGACGAAGACAAGGTCGGCGTGTAGCCACGACGTCGATATCATAAGACTACATACGTATCTGATTGTAAGGAAAGACCAATGCGTCACCGTAATATCGGACGGCAACTAAGCCGCAACAGCAGTCATCGCAAGGCCATGCTGAAGAATATGGCGGCGTCTCTGTTGCAACATGAAATGATCAAGACTACGTTGCCGAAAGCGAAAGAATTGCGTCGTGTGGCGGAGCCGCTGATCACCTTGGCGAAGGAGGACTCGGTGTCCAAGCGCCGCCTGGCTTTCTCCCGCCTGCGTGATCGTGACGTTGTCACCAAGTTGTTTAACGAGTTGGGACCGCGCTACAAGGCGCGTCCGGGCGGTTATCTGCGCATTCTTAAGTGCGGTTTCCGTGCCGGCGATGCCGCACCGATGGCCATCGTTGAGCTGGTCGATCGCCCAGATAGCGGGCCTGCGGCTGCAGACGAATAAGCGAGTCATCATTGTCTTGCGAAAAGAAGAAGCCGGGCGATGCCCGGCTTTTTCTTTTCTGGGGGCGCGGCTATTCTGATAGCACTAGGGTGCAGCGGGTGGGGTTTCAATGCTGGTGTTGGTAACGGATTTCGGCGTAGCCGGTCCCTACCTGGGGCAAATGAAGGCGGTATTGTATCGGGACGCACCGGGCGTACCGGTAGTGGACCTGTTTTCCGATGCGCCCACCTGTAACCCCAGGGCGACCGCCTACCTCCTGTCCGCCTATGCCATGGAATTTCCCGCCGGTAGCGTGTTTCTCGGGGTGGTCGACCCTGGTGTCGGCACCGAAGCAAGACGTCCGGTGGCGGTGGAGGCCGATGGTCGCTGGTTTGTNNGGGCGAACCGCCTCCAGGAAGCGTCATCGTTACCCCGCAAGTGGACTGGCCGGACGATCTGCCGGAGATCATTTATATCGATCACTTTGGCAATGCGCTTACGGGGATGCGCGCCGATAAGTTAACACCGACCGATCATATTCAGGTCGGTACGCATAAATTGGCCTATGCACCGACATTTGGAGCGGCTGAACAGGGGATGGCATTTTGGTATCGGAACGCCAATGGCCTGATCGAACTGGCAGTCAATCAAGGGAGTGCAGCTACTCAATTGGGGCTGGCCATTGGTGAGACCATCGCGCTCGTCGGACACTCCATATCCTAGCCTGCAGGTCGGCAATCCTTGAAGGAAGTACCAGACGCATTGGTAGATTACTGTCGGCAGGTTTTATTATCGTGGCTTCGTTCGGTTTATCACGACCGGATAGGAATTGCCGCCAGTTGCATAGAGGTAAGGGGAAACAGGCCTGGCGGTTCTGCCCCCACCTTGTCCACTAGCTTCACGGCCTAGCTGTTGTGCGGGCTGTTCGACGATTTGCTGTGTCGCTCGTTTTTCCGCTGGCGTTCCAGCAGCGGTTTGAGGAATTGGCCGGTATAGGAGTTAGGTGCGGCCGCTACCTGCTCCGGCGTGCCGACGGTGACCACGGTGCCACCCTTGTCGCCGCCCTCCGGTCCCATATCGACTATCCAATCTGCGGTTTTGATTACATCCAGGTTGTGCTCGATCACGATAATGGTGTTGCCGTGGTCGCGCAGCCGGTGTAGCACATCGAGCAGCTGCTGGATGTCGTGGAAGTGCAGGCCGGTGGTCGGTTCGTCGAGGATGTAGAGAGTACTGCCGGTATCGCGCTTCGACAGCTCGCGCGCCAGCTTGACGCGCTGCGCCTCACCGCCGGAGAGGGTAGTGGCGCTCTGCCCCAGCGTGATGTAGGAAAGCCCTACATCCATCAATGTCTGCAACTTGCGGGCGATGGGCGGCACGGCATCGAAGAAGGTGCGTGCCTCTTCCACCGTCATCTCCAGCACTTCGTAGATATTCTTGCCTTTGTAGCGCACCTCGAGAGTTTCTCGGTTATAGCGCTTGCCCCTGCACACGTCGCATGGCACATAGATGTCCGGCAGAAAGTGCATCTCCACCTTGATCAGGCCGTCGCCCTGGCACGCCTCGCAGCGGCCGCCTTTGACGTTGAAGGAGAAGCGGCCCGGATTGTAGCCACGGGTACGTGCCTCTTGGGTACCCGCGAACAGATCACGGATTGGAGTAAACAGGCCGGTATAAGTGGCCGGGTTGGAACGCGGCGTGCGGCCGATGGGACTCTGGTCGATGTCGACCACCTTATCGAACTGGTCGAGGCCGACAATCTCCGCGCATGGCGCCGGATCATCGCCGCTGCCATTCAGCGCGAGTGCTGCGTGGCGGAACAACGTGTCGATGATCAGGGTCGACTTGCCGGAGCCGGAGACGCCGGTGATGCAGGTGAATAGACCGACCGGGATATCGACGTTGACGCCCTTGAGATTGTTGCCGCTGGCCCCGCGCAGCGAGAGTTGGCGTTCAGCGTCGGCCGGCGTGCGCTGTAGCGGCAGTTCGATGCGCTTCTTGCCCGATAGATAGAGGCCGGTAAGTGATTGTGCGTCGGCTATGACCTGTTTTGGGGTGCCCTGTGAGACGATGCGTCCGCCGTGGATGCCGGCGCCGGGGCCGATATCGACCACGTAGTCGGCCGCGCGAATGGCATCTTCGTCGTGTTCCACCACGATAACCGTGTTGCCGAGGTCGCGCAGGTGCGTCAACGTTTCCAGCAGCCGTGCATTGTCACGCTGGTGCAGTCCGATGGACGGTTCGTCGAGGACGTACATCACGCCGACCAGACCTGCGCCAATCTGGCTTGCCAGCCGAATGCGTTGCGCCTCGCCGCCGGACAGCGTATCGGCGCTGCGGTCGAGCGACAGATAGTCGAGGCCGACGTTGATCAGGAAACTGAGGCGCTGACCGATCTCGTTGAGGATCTTTACCGCGATCTTGCCGCGTCGCCCCGGCAGTTTCATGGCGGCAAAAAACTCCTGAGCCCGGCCCACTGCCATCGCGGTTACCTCCGGCAGGTTCTTGCCGGCGACATAGACATGGCGTGCAGTAAGGTTCAGACGGGAGCCGTGACAGTTGGGACACGATTGCTGGCTGAGATATTTAGTCAGCTCCTCCCGCACCACGTTGGAGTCGGATTCGCGATAGCGTCGTTCCATGTTGGGCAGCACGCCTTCAAAGGGTTCACAGCGACGGCGGCCCAGGCCACGCTCGGAGAAATAGCTGAACTCGATCTCCTCGTCGCCGCTGCCGTAGAGGATCACGTGCTGCACCTTGGCCGGAAGCTCTACGAAAGGCGTGTCGATGTCGAACCCGTAGTGGGCGGCAAGGGAGGTTAGCAGCTGGAAATAATAGACGGTACGGCGGTCCCAGCCGCGAATGGCTCCTGCGGCAAGGCTCAATTCGGGATGGACGACGACGCGCGTCGAGTCGAAAAACTGTTTCACGCCGAGGCCGTCGCAGGTGGGGCAGGCGCCGGCGGGGTTGTTAAACGAAAACAGTCGCGGCTCCAGTTCCGACAAAGAGTAACCGCACACGGGGCAGGCGAACCGCGCCGAGAACAGTATCTCCTCCTGCTCGCCGTCCATGAACACGATACGTGCGACGCCGTCTGCAAGTTTCAATGCAGTTTCGAACGAGTCCGCCAAGCGTTGAGCGATATCGGTGCGCACCTTAAAGCGGTCGATGACGGCCTCTATGGTGTGTTTGCGGCGTAGATCGAGTTTCGGTGCCGCATCCAGTTCGACCACCTCGCCGTTGATGCGGGCGCGAATGAACCCTTGGGCGCGCAGTTCGTCCAACAGCTGCAAATGTTCGCCCTTACGGTCCTGCACGATGGGGGCCAGCAGCATGAGTCTGGTGCCTTCGGACAAGCTCAGTACGTGGTCCACCATCTGACTGACGGTTTGCGCCTCGAGCACGGTGTCGTGGTCCGGGCAGCGCGGCTCGCCGGCGCGGGCGTAGAGCAGGCGCAGGTAGTCGTATATTTCGGTGACTGTGCCGACGGTGGAGCGCGGATTGTGCGAAGTCGATTTCTGCTCGATGGAGATCGCCGGCGATAGCCCCTCGATGTGGTCGACGTCCGGTTTCTCCATGATGCTGAGGAACTGACGGGCGTAGGCTGACAGCGACTCGACGTAGCGGCGCTGTCCTTCGGCGTAAATGGTGTCGAACGCCAGGGACGATTTACCTGAGCCCGACAGGCCGGTGAAGACGATCAGCTGGTCGCGTGGCAGGTCGAGGTCGATGTTTTGCAGGTTGTGCGTGCGCGCACCGCGAATGTGGATGGTGTCCATGCGTAATATTGACACAGTCTTAAACTCAACTTGCTAATATACGCCGGACGTGAACTGCAACGCAAAATATTTCCTGATTTTCTGCGGGGTTACATCTGATGAATGACATAAGTATGACGGCGCTGGAGCGTCGTTCGGCCTTCTCACTGGCCAGCATCTACTCCTTTCGGATGCTCGGCCTGTTTATGATCATGCCGGTCTTCGCCCTCTACGCGCACGGGATCAAGGGCGTGACCCCGACCATGATCGGTCTGGCACTCGGTATTTACGGTTTGACCCAGGCCATTTTCCAGATCCCCTTCGGCATGCTCTCTGATCGCATCGGGCGCAAGCCGGTAATCACCTTCGGCCTGCTCATCTTCGCCATCGGCAGCGCCGTGGCCGCGCTGGCGACCTCGGCCAACAATATGCACGGCATCATCATCGGCCGCGCCCTGCAGGGCGGCGGCGCGGTGGGCGCGGCGGTGCTGGCCACGGCGGCGGATCTCTCGCGCGAAGAACACCGCCTCAAAGTAATGGCCATTATCGGCATGACCATCGGCGTGTCGTTCTCCGTCGCCATGGTCGGCGGGCCGCTGCTCAACGGTTGGATTGGCCTGTCGGGGATCTTCTGGCTGACCACCATCCTGGGTCTGGGCGGCATCGTCGTGCTGCAATTCTGGGTGCCGACGCCGAAACATTCGCGCCTGCATCGTGACACCGAAGCCGTGCCGGCCCAGTTCAAGAACGTACTGGCCGATACCCAGCTGCTGCGCCTGGACCTCGGCATCTTCACCATGCATCTGGTGCTCACCGCCTTGTTCGTGGCGCTGCCGGTGGCGCTGCGCGACGTCGCCGGTCTGCCGGAGGAGCATCACTGGTATGTCTACCTGCCGGTCATGGTCCTGGGCTTTCTCTCCATGGTGCCGTTCATCATCATTGCGGAGAAAAAGCGGCGCATGAAGCAGATATTCACCGGCGCCATTGCCGTGCTGGGGATGGCCACCCTCGGCCTCTACGAGTTCCATGGCTCCATCGTCGGCATCGTCATCGCCCTGTGGCTGTTCTTCGGCGCCTTTAACCTGCTGGAGGCCAGTCTGCCTTCGCTGATCTCCAAGCTGGCCCCGACCCAGTCCAAGGGTACCGCCATGGGCGTCTATTCCAGCTCCCAGTTTCTGGGGATATTCGTCGGCGGCTGGGCCGGCGGCTGGATGTTCCAGCACCACGGCTTCAGCGGCGTGTTCCTGTTCTGCGCCGCTGCGATCGGCATTTGGCTGCTGGCCGCGCTGACCATGCGCAATCCGCGCTATCTGAGCACCTTCCTGCTCAACGTCGGCGACGTCGACGCGGCTCGCGCCCGGCAGTTGGACGCGGAGCTGACCCAGATCCAGGGCGTGGCCGAGGCCGTGGTCCTGCCCGAGGACGGCGTGGCCTATCTCAAGGTCGACCTCAAGACCCTGGACCGCGAGCGCCTGGAGTCCTACTCCGTCTACAAGGACGAGGAGAGCGCCGGCGACGCCAACGGATCGACCGTTCACGCCTGATCCACGCGTGGTATGATATTCGGAACCCGCCCTGCGGTCCGGCGCCCAACCGGGTGCCGCGGGGCGGCGAGCTGTTATCACGCGGACACAAGTTAACGGGAGAGTTCCATGGCGAGGGGGATCAACAAGGTCATACTGGTAGGCAATCTGGGCAAGGACCCGGAGGTGCGCTATACCTCAAGCGGTACGGCGGTCGCCAACATTACCATCGCCACCAGCGAACAGTGGAAGGACAAGCAGTCCGGCCAGACCCAGGAACGGACGGAATGGCACAACGTGGTGTTCTATAACCGTTTGGCGGAGATCGTCGGCGAGTATTTGCGTAAGGGTTCGCAGGTCTACGTGGAAGGCAGCTTGCGTACGCGCAAGTGGCAGGATAAGAGCGGCAATGATCGCTATACCACCGAGATCATCGCCAACGAGATGCAGATGCTGGGCGGCCGCGGTGGCAGCGGCGCGGCGGCCGGCGGTACCGCCGAGTTTAATCAAAACTACAACGCCGGTGCCAACGCTGGTGCCAACACCGGTGCCGCCGCTAATGCGGGCGGCGGTCAGCGCGCTGCCGGCGGCAGTACTGGCGGTGGCGGCAATTTTGATGATTTCGACGACGATATTCCGTTCTGACGAACATCGTATAGCAGCAATAATAGTGTAAATAAGACCCCGGTAGTTATTGTTTCTACTGGGGTTTTTGCTTTTACCCGTAAAAATATGGCATCTTATCGCTATGTGCACCGCTCGTATGTCGGTCGATTGGGGGGCAACGGGCGGGCGCGGATAAACAGACGTTTTTTTGCAGCGCGACGCACGACGGAAAGAGTACAACGACACATGACAATCGTAGTAACGGGTGGGGCGGGCTTTATCGGCTCGAATTTCGTGCTTGGCTGGCTGGCCGGTTCCGACGAGCCAGTGGTCAATCTCGATCGATTGACTTACGCAGGCAACCTGGCGAATCTGGCCTCGGTGGCCGACGACGCGCGTCATATTTTCGTGCGGGGCGACATTGCAGATGATGCGTTGGTCGGTTCGCTGCTCAAGACGCACCGTCCGCGCGCCATCGTCAATTTTGCCGCCGAATCCCATGTCGATCGTTCCATTCACGGCCCGGAAGATTTCATTCAGACCAATATAGTCGGGACATTTCGTCTGCTGGAGTCTGTGCGCGGTTATTGGAACGAGTTGCCCGAAGCGGAACGGGACGCCTTTCGCTTTCTCCATGTCTCTACCGACGAGGTCTATGGTTCGCTCGCTAGCGATGAGCCGGCGTTCAAGGAGACCAATCGCTACGAACCCAACAGTCCCTACTCGGCATCGAAAGCCGCTTCCGATCATCTTGTCCGTGCTTATCACCACACCTACGGTTTGCCAGTGCTCACCACCAACTGCTCCAATAACTACGGTCCCTACCAGTTTCCGGAGAAACTGATCCCGCTGGTGATCCACAATGCCTTGGCGGGCAGAGCGCTGCCGATATACGGCGATGGCCGAAATGTGCGCGACTGGCTCTACGTCGGCGATCACTGCACCGGAATCCAGCGCGTGTTGGAGGCCGGGCGCAGTGGCGAAACCTATAACATCGGCGGCTGGAACGAGATGGCGAATATCGATGTCGTGCATGCCGTGTGCGATATCCTCGACCGGGCGTGTCCCAAGGCCGCGGGCGGCAGCTACCGGACCCAAGTCACTTTCGTCAAGGATCGGCCCGGCCACGATCAGCGTTACGCTATAGATGCCACCAAGATCGAGCGTGAACTGGGTTGGCGTCCGCAGCAAACCTTTGCCAGCGGCATTGAGACGACCGTGCGCTGGTATCTAGACCATCAGGATTGGGTTGATAGCGTCACCAACGGTAGTTACCGTGACTGGGTTGCAACACAATACGCTTAGACGCGGTGGCGCGTGGCGCCGGAGTATGTCGTTGGGGATGGTCCGTGGACAGTCGCAGTGATGCCGGCGCCGGCCGAATGGTGAGTGGGAAACGCGAGCAATGAAAAGAAAGGGCATAATCCTCGCCGGCGGTTCCGGCACACGCCTCTACCCGGCCACGTTATCGGTCTCGAAGCAGCTGTTGCCGATCTTCGACAAGCCGATGATCTACTACCCGCTGTCCACCCTGATGCTGGCCGGGATTCGCGATATCCTTATCATCTCTACGCCGTTGGATACCCCCCGTTTTGAACAGCTTTTGGGCAGCGGTGAACAATGGGGGCTGAATCTTTCGTACGCGGTACAGCCGTCACCGGGCGGGCTTGCACAGGCGTTCCTGATCGGCGAATCCTTCATTGATGACGGTCTGGCGACGCTGGTACTGGGCGATAACATCTTCTATGGCCATGATTTCGATCGATTGCTTGCTCATGCGGCGCAACGTATCGACGGCGCATCGGTATTCGCCTATCACGTAAGCGATCCGCAGCGTTATGGGGTCGTGCAGTTCGACCCCGCCGGCAAGGCAGTGAGCATCGAAGAAAAACCGGAGCGTCCAAGATCGAACTATGCCGTCACAGGGCTCTACTTTTATGACCGACAAGTGGTGGACATGGCGAAAAGTCTGGCGCCATCGGCGCGTGGCGAGCTTGAGATTTCGGACATCAATCGGCTCTACCTCGAACAGGGTGCGCTGTCGGTTGAAATCATGGGACGCGGTTACGCGTGGTTGGATACCGGCACCCACGAGTCGATGCTGGCGGCGAGCGAGTTCGTACATACGATCGAACGCCGACAGGGGCTGAAAATTGCCTGTCCGGAAGAGATTGCCTACCGCCAAAAGTGGATCGATGCGGCGCAACTGGAACAGCTTGCCGCCGCGTTGTCGAAGAACGGCTATGGACAGTATCTTCTTAATCTTCTGCACGACGCCGTTTATTGATGCCGATGAATATCACGCCGCTCGCCATTCCTGATGTCCTGCTGTTGCAGCCGCGAGTGTTCGGCGATGCACGGGGGTTTTTTTTCGAAAGTTACAATCACCGTGCCTTCAGCGACGCGGCCGGCATTGAGACAGCGTTCGTACAAGACAACCATTCGCGTTCGATGAAGGGGGTGTTGCGCGGCTTGCACTATCAGATACAGCATGCACAGGGGAAACTGGTGCGTGTCGTTGTCGGCGAAGTATTCGATGTCGCCGTGGATTTGCGCAAGGGCTCGCCGACGTTCGGACAGTGGGTGGCCGACGTTCTTTCCGCGGAGAACAAGAACCAGCTCTGGATCCCGGCCGGATTCGCCCACGGATTCGTGGTGTTGTCGGATGTCGCGGAGGTTCTTTATAAGACCAGCGACTATTGGTCGCCGCAGCACGAACGCTGCATCCGGTGGGACGATCCGACGCTCAATATCGCTTGGCCGTTCGATGGCGAGCCGACGTTGTCCGATAAGGATCGACAGGGTGTGGCATTCGCAGACGCGGAGGTGTTTTCCTGAGTGCAGCCAAGCTGCGGCCGGGTAGCGGAGCGGGGCGCGGGAGCAATGCGCGACAACCGTGAGTGAAACATCGTTTGCCGTGCGTTGCGGCGATGAAAAAGCCGACACTGGGTCGGCTTTTTTTGTTTGGTCGGGGTGATAGGATTTGAACCTACGGCCCCTGCGTCCCGAACGCAGTGCTCTACCAGGCTGAGCTACACCCCGTAAATTTGAATCAGTACGCGCGGGCGACCGAGAATTCGGCCAGCGCCATGAGTGCCTCTTTATACGGCGAATTCGGGAAATTCGCCAGTTCGGCCAGGGCGCGATCCGCTTCGACCCGTGCGGAGCGCGAAGTGTACGCGATGGCGCCGGTGGATTCAATGGCGGCGGTAATTTCCGCCATATTTTCCTTTCCGCCATTTTCGATAGCGTGGCGGATCAGCGCCGCCTGCTCCGGCGAGCCGTGGTGCATGGCGTAGAGCAACGGCAGAGTCGGCTTGCCCTCGGCCAAGTCGTCGCCGATGTTCTTGCCCAACTGTTCGGAGGAGGCGCTGTAGTCCAGCACGTCGTCGATGAGCTGGAAGGCTGTGCCCAGATGCATGCCGTAGCGGGCCATGGCGGTCTCTTCTTCCGCCGGGCGACCGGCGAGTACCGCGCCGAGCTGGCTGGCAGCCTCGAACAGCTTGGCCGTCTTATAGCGGATGACGTCCATATAGCGCTCTTCGGTCGTTTCCGGATCGTGGCAGTTGAGCAGCTGCAACACTTCGCCCTCGGCGATGGTGTTGGTGGCGTTGGAGAGGATCTCCATCACCCGCATGTTGCCGACGTCCACCATCATCTGGAAGGCGCGGGAGTAGAGGAAATCGCCCACCAGTACGCTGGCCTCGTTGCCGAACACGGCGTTGGCGCTCTGCTTGCCACGCCGCATATCCGAGGCATCGACCACATCGTCGTGCAACAGGGTAGCGGTATGGATGAATTCGATGACCGCGGCCAGATCCAGGTGGCGATTCTCCCTATAACCCACGGCACGGGCGGAGAGTAACACCAGGATGGGGCGTAGCCGTTTGCCGCCATTGTTGATGATGTAGTGGCTGATCTGGTTGATGAGGACCACGTTGGAGGCGAGGCGCTCCTGGATCAGGCGGTCGACGGCCTGTTTGTCGTCGGTGATGAGGTCTAGAACCTGTTCGATGTCCATCTATTGCGCGGTCTGAGCGGTCACTCGGTGCAAAAGGGAGCATGCTAGGTAAGGGGCGCGGTAGTGTCAAGTGACGCCGCTTCCCGCTATAATCTCCGGCCCGGCGCTGCCGTCCCCACAAAGGTTTGACCTGGGGCGGCCGAGTCGCTAAAATCGCCGGTCTTTCGGTTAGCTCTTTGCCCGTGTTCGGGCAAGTCGTGTGGAGAATTGGTCATGTACGCGGTATTTGTAACCGGCGGCAAGCAGTATCGGGTCATCGAAGGTCAGACCCTGAAGGTTGAGAAGCTCCCCGTCGATGCGGGCGGCAACGTCGAGTTCGACTCGGTGCTGATGGTTGCCGACGGCGACGACATCAAAGTGGGCGCCCCCTACGTGGCCGGCGGCAAGGTCACCGCCACCGTCAAGTCCCAGGGGCGCGACGATAAGGTGATGATCATCAAGTTCCGTCGCCGCAAGCACCACCGCAAGCAGCAGGGGCATCGCCAGCATTACACTGAACTGCAGATCACCGGCATTCAGGCCGGTTGAGATCGGGAGTAGATAAGCCATGGCACATAAAAAAGCAGGCGGCTCCACCCGTAACGGCCGCGATTCCGTTTCCAAGCGTCTGGGCGTCAAGCGTTTCGGCGACCAGCAGGTCGACGCCGGCAACATCATCGTGCGTCAGCGCGGCACCCAGTTCCATCCGGGTCTGAATGTCGGCATCGGCAAGGACCACACCCTGTTTGCCACCAGCGCCGGTCGCGTGGTGTTCCAGGTGAAGGGTCCGAAGAACCGCAAGTTCGTCAGCGTTATCGCCGAATAATCGGTGCAGCGCCGGCGGACCAAAGAGCCCCGTCTGTCAGGACGGGGTTTTTTTGTTTTCCGAAGTGGCAAGTTGCAAGTGACAGGTATCAAGTAAGAAAAGCCGGCGCACCTCCCTGCGTATTCCTTGCAACGGGTCACTTGTCACTTGGAACGGTCGTCCCATGAAATTCGTTGACGAAGCTACCATTCGCGTTGAGGCCGGCAAGGGCGGCAATGGCTGCGTCAGCTTCCGTCGCGAAAAATACATCCCGTTCGGTGGGCCGGACGGCGGTGACGGCGGTGACGGCGGCAGCCTATTTTTGCTGGCCGATGCCAACCTCAATACCCTGGCCGACTTTCGCTTCGAACGCCGTTTCAAGGCCGAAAGCGGCCAGCCCGGCGCCGGTGCCAACTGTACCGGCAAGAGCGGCGCCGACCTGACCATCACCGTGCCGGTGGGCACGGAAGTTTACGACCAGGATACCGACGAGTTGCTGGGTGACCTGGTGGAGAACGGCCAGCGGCTCAAGGTGGCCCAAGGCGGCTTTCACGGTCTCGGTAACCTGCGCTACAAGAGCAGCGTCAACCGCGCGCCGCGCGAATCCAAACCCGGCACCCCCGGTGAGGTGCGTAACCTGCGCCTGGAGCTCAAGGTGCTGGCCGACGTCGGGCTGCTGGGTCTGCCCAACGCAGGCAAGTCGACCCTGATCCGCTCCGTTTCGGCCGCCCGTCCCAAAGTGGCCGACTACCCCTTTACCACTCTTTATCCCAATCTCGGCGTGGTACGGGTCGGTCCCCATCGCAGTTTTGTCATCGCTGATATCCCCGGTCTCATCGAGGGGGCGGCGGAGGGCGCCGGTCTCGGCGTGCAGTTTCTCAAACATCTGGCACGCACCAACCTGCTGCTCCATCTGGTGGACGTGCTGCCGCCCGACGACGCCGATCCGGTGGCGGCGGTACAGGTGATCGAGCGTGAGCTGGAGAAGTTCAGCGCGGAACTGGCGGCGCGCGAGCGCTGGCTGGTGATCAACAAGATCGACTTGGTCCCCGACGAATTGCGCGACGAGTATTGCGCGGACATCGTGCGGCGGCTCGACTGGAGCGGGCCGGTGTTCCGTATTGCGGCCATTGCCGGCGAGGGTACCCGTGAATTAACCTACGCCATCATGGAGCATCTGGAACAGCAGCGGGCGGCATTGGAGGAACAACTGCCGGCCGCGGCATCCGAAGCGGACGCGGCACCGCCGCAACCTGAGTAAGAACTTACTATCCCTCATGAGCAAACGGCAGCCCCTTGGCCTGACCAGGCGCTGTGTCGTGAAGATCGGCAGCGCGCTGCTGACCAACGACGGGCGCGGCCTCAACCTGGACGGTATCGACACCTGGGTGGCACAGATGGCCGCCCTGCGCCAACGTGGCATCGATGTGGTGCTGGTCTCCTCCGGCGCGATCGCGGAGGGAATGAGCCGTCTGGGCTGGAAGAAGCGGCCGCAGGCGCTGCACGAGCAGCAGGCGGCCGCCGCCGTCGGGCAGATGGGCCTGGTACAGGCCTACGAATCACGTTTCAAGCAGTTCGGCCTGCACACCGCGCAGATCCTGTTGACCCACGACGACCTCTCCAACCGCATGCGCTATCTCAATGCGCGCAGCACGCTGCGCACGCTGTTGGAGCTGGGGGTGGTGCCGGTGGTGAACGAAAACGATACGGTGGTCACGGAAGAGATCCGCTTTGGTGAAAACGACGCGCTGGCGGCGCTGGTGGCCAATCTGGTGGAGGCGGACCTGCTGGTGATCCTGACCGACCAGTCCGGCATGTACGACAAGGACCCGCGCAGCCATGCCGATGCGGTGTTGCTGCACCAGGTCGAGGCGAGCGATGCACGACTGGAGTCGATGGCCGGCGGCAGCGCCGGGGGCATCGGTCGCGGAGGGATGCTGACCAAGGTGCGCGCCGCGCGGCTGGCCGCTCGCTCCGGCGCCGCCACTGTCATCGCTTACGGCCACGAGCAGGACGTGTTGGAACGCCTGCTGGGCGGAGAGGAACTGGGCACGCTGTTCCGGCCGGACCTGGAATCGATGGTTGCGCGCAAACACTGGCTGGCGGGACACCTGCAGGTGCGCGGACGCCTGGCCTTGGACGCCGGCGCGGTTCGGGTATTGCGCGATTCGGGCAAAAGCCTGCTGGCGGTCGGGGTCAAGGGGGTGGAGGGACGTTTCCTGCGCGGCGAGATGGTTGCCTGCATCGACGAGCAGGGGTGCGAGGTGGCGCGCGGTCTGGTGAATTACAGTGCGGAGGAGACACGCCGCCTGATGGGCCAACCCAGCACCCGGATTCAGGAACTGCTGGGCTATGTGGATGAGCCCGAGCTTATCCACCGTGACAATCTGGTGTTGGTATAAGGCCGGCCGCCGCGGCTGCGAAGCAAAATCGCCCGCCTGCGCGCGGGCAATAAAAAAGCCGGTCTCGGACCGGCCTTCTTATCGGATACGCTGAAGCGGCTACGACAGAGCGCGGATACGGGCGTTCAAACGGCTCTTGTGGCGGGCGGCCTTGTTCTTGTGGATCAAGCCCTTGCCAACCATCTTGTCCACTATCGGCATGGCTTCCTTGTAGGCAACCTCGGCCTGTGCCTTGTCACCGGCAGCGATAGCCTTCACCACCTTTTTGACGAAGGTGCGCATGTGGGAACGCTGTGCGGTGTTTTGCTCGCGGTGCTTTTCAGCCTGTCGCGCGCGCTTCTTTGCTTGTGCGGTGTTAGCCAAGACTCGAACTCCCTAAAAAAACAGTCTGCAAAGTCGAAGGGCGCATAATATGCGTGTTTTGCCCCCCGCTGTCAATGACGTAGCGGGGCGAATTTGTCCTGCGCGCCGTGACGGGAGCCCCGGCATGCCTGCCGGGGCTCCCGTCACGGCTTAGAAGCAACCACTGCAGATGCCGGGGGCGCGGCAAAGACCCTGTATCTGCCGGGCGGTTTCCGGTCTCTTCGGTGGTCGGCCGTTTTCCGAAAGCGCTGGGCGCAGCGGGCCTTGGCGCGGTAATATTCATCGCTTTTACGGGCCCGTTCGCCGAGAGTTGCCGTCATGAGCGCCAAGCTGCTGAAATCTACCGCTACCGTCGGGGGAATGACCCTGCTGTCGCGGATTCTCGGCTTGCTGCGCGACATCGTGTTGGCCAACGTGTTCGGCGCCGGGGCGGGTACCGACGCCTTCTTCGTCGCCTTCAAGATCCCCAACTTTCTGCGTCGTCTGTTCGCCGAAGGCTCCTTCTCGCAGGCCTTCGTGCCGATATTGACGGAGGTAAAGACCCGGCGCAGTCCGGATGCGGTGCGCCTGTTGGTGGGTGATGTCTCGGGCGTGCTCGGTACGACACTGTTGTTGGTGACGCTGGTAGCCTTATTGGGGGCCTCCGGACTGGTGGCGCTGTTCGCGCCGGGCTTCCTCGCCGATCCGCACAAGTTTGCCCTGACCCGGGAGATGTTGCGCGTCACCTTCCCCTACTTGCTGCTGATTGCGCTGACGGCGCTGTCCGGCGGCATCCTCAATACCTACGGCCGCTTCGCGGTGCCGGCATTTACCCCGGTATGGCTCAACGTCTGTCTGATCGCGGCGGCTTGGTGGGGCAGCCGTTTTTTCGAACCGCACATCACCGCGCTGGCCTGGGGCGTGTTGCTCGCCGGCGTGGTGCAACTGGCTTTTCAGCTGCCGTTCCTGGCGCGCTTAGGGCTGCTGACCTGGCCACGCTGGGGGTGGCACGACCCGGACGTCAAACGCATCATGAAGTTGATGATGCCGGCCATCTTCGGCTCCTCGGTGACGCAGATCAACCTGCTGCTCGATACCATCATTGCCTCGTTCCTGGTGAGCGGCAGCGTGTCGTGGCTCTATTACTCCGACCGTCTGGTGCAATTCCCCCTCGGCGTGTTCGGGGTCGCACTGAGCACGGTGATCCTGCCCAGCCTGTCGCAGAAGCATGCCGAGGCCGATCCCGAGGCCTTCTCGCGCACCCTCGACTGGGCGCTGCGCGTGGTGGCGCTGGTCGGTGCGGCGGCCACGGTCGGGCTGATCATGGTGGCGGGACCGCTGTTGTCGGCCCTGTTTGAACACGGCCGTTTCGACCAGCACGACGTGCGCATGTCGGCGTTGAGTCTGATGGCCTTCTCCGTCGGGCTGCCGGGCTTCATCCTGGTAAAGGTGCTGGCTCCCGGGTTTTACGCGCGCCAGGATACCAAGACGCCGGTGCGCATCGGGGTCTACGCCATGGTGACCAATATGCTGCTGAATCTGCTGTTTGTGGTGCCGATGGCGCTGGCCGGTTGGCAGGGACCCCATGCGGGTCTGGCGTTGGCCACGTCGCTGGCGGCCTGCCTCAATGCCGGTCTGCTGTTTCGCGCACTGCGCCGGGACGGCGTCTATCAGGCCCAGCCGGGCTGGGGGCGATTCCTGGCTCAGGTGGCGCTGGCGGCCGCGGTCATGGCCGCGGTGTTATGGTGGGGTCTGGGCGATCTGGACTCGTGGTTTGCCATGCACCGTCTGGAACGTTTGGCGCGGTTGCTGCTGTGGATACCGTTAGGAGGCGTCGTCTATTTCGCCGTATTAATGGCCGTTGGCGTCAAGCCGCGGCGCCTGCTGTTGCACGGTAAGTGATCCGGCGGCTCCACTTCCTTTATAATCAACCCCTTTTGACCTCTTCCGGTAGTTATGGAACTGATTCGCGGCCTGCACAATATCTCGGCACGCCATCATGGCTGTGTCGCCACCATCGGCAATTTCGACGGCGTCCATCTGGGGCACCAGGCGGTGCTCGGACAGTTGGCGGAGAAAGCGGACGAATTTTGCCTGCCGACCACGGTGATCACCTTCGAGCCGCAGCCGCAGGAGTACTTCGCGCCGGACAATGCGGTACCGCGCCTGACGCGCCTGCGCGAGAAGCTGCTGGCGCTGCGCCGCTTTTCGGTGGATCGGGTGCTGTGTTTGTCGTTCAATCGGAGTCTGGCGCAGATGCCCGCGGACGAGTTCATCCGCCGCATCCTGGTGGACGGGCTGGGTATCCGTTATCTGGTGGTGGGGGACGATTTCCGTTTCGGTGCCGGACGTCACGGCGATTTCGCCCTGTTGCAGGCGGCGGGCGCCCGCTACGGCTTCGAGGTGGCGAACATGCACACCTTTGCCGTTGACGGTGCACGGGTGTCGAGCACCCGCATTCGCGAGGCGCTGGGCCGCGGCGCGCTGAGTCAGGCAGGGCAGTTGCTGGGCCGGCCCTATCGCATGTGCGGCCGCGTCGCCCACGGCGACAAGCGCGGGCGTACCATCGGCTTTCCCACCGCCAACATCCGTCTGCACCGCAAGGCCTCGCCCATTAGCGGCGTGTTCGCGGTGGAACTGTTCGGCGTCGCCGGCGCGCCTTGGCGCGGTGTCGCCAACGTCGGTGTGCGGCCGACCGTGGCGGGGTTGCGGCCGCTGCTGGAGGTGCATCTGTTCGATTTCAGCGGCGACCTTTACGGACGTCATGTGTGCGTGGATTTTATTCACAAACTGCGCGAGGAGCGTCGTTTCGACTCGTTTGAAGCGCTGAAAAGCCAGATACTGCTGGACGCGCAGCAGGCCCGCGAATGTTTTGCGCAGGCATTGGAAAAGGCCTGAACCACGGAAGGCACGGGGCGCGCAGGAAACCCCGTGAATACCGGACCGGGTTCAGACATCATCCGTGGCATTCCCTTGGTGCCCCGTGGTCAACTATTTGGATGTGGTGAATAACCGTGAGCGACTACAAGCACACTTTGAATCTGCCCCAGACCGACTTCCCGATGCGCGGCGATCTCGCCAAGCGCGAGCCGGCGATGTTGCAGCGCTGGGAGGCGATGGATCTCTACGGCAAGCTGCGCCAGCTCGGTGCCGGACGCGAGAAGTTCATCCTGCACGACGGGCCGCCCTACGCCAACGGCGAGATCCACCTGGGCCACGCGGTCAACAAGGTGCTCAAGGACATCATCGTCAAGGCGCGCACCCTGAGCGGTTTCGATGCCCCCTACGTGCCGGGCTGGGACTGCCACGGCCTGCCCATCGAATTGCAGGTGGAGAAGCGCATCGGCAAGGCGGGGGCGGCGGTGACGCCGGCGCAGTTCCGTGCCGCCTGCCGCGACTACGCCATGGCCCAGGTCGACGGTCAGCGTGCCGGCTTCAAGCGGCTCGGCGTGTTCGGCGACTGGGAACACCCCTATCTCACCATGGATTTCAGGTTTGAGGCCGACATCATCCGTACCCTCGGCCGCATCGTGGAGCGCGGCCACCTGCACAAGGGAGCCAAGCCGGTGCACTGGTGTACCGACTGCGGTTCGGCGCTGGCGGAGGCGGAGGTGGAGTACGAAGACAAGACCTCGCCGGCCATCGACGTGCGCTTCACCGTGCTGGAGGAGCCGGCGTTGATGGCGCGCTGCCATCACGTGGTCGACCATGAAGGCAACGGGTCGATCTCTGTGGTGATCTGGACCACCACCCCGTGGACCCTGCCGGCCAACCAGGCGGTGGCGCTCAACGCGGAGTTCGATTATGCGGTGGTGCAGTGCGACGGCGTCGGTGACCACGGCGCCGAGCGCCTGGTGCTGGCCGAGCCGATGGTGAAGGACGCCATGGCGCGCTACGGGGTGGAGCAGTACCGCGTGGTGGCCTACTGCAAGGGGTCGGCGCTGGAGGGGCTGATGTTGCAGCACCCCTTCTACCCGCGCGAGGTGCCGGTGATCCTCGGCGAACACGTCACCCTGGAGGCGGGCACCGGCGCGGTGCACACCGCCCCCGGCCACGGCCAGGAGGACTACGTGGTCGGTTCGCGCTACGGCCTCAAGGTGGACAACCCGGTGGGCGGCGACGGCAAGTTCCTGCCCGGCACGCCGCTGTTCGAGGGGCAGCATGTGTTCAAGGCCAACGACTCGGTGCTGGAAGTACTCAAGGCGCGCGGCGCCCTGGTGCATGCGCAGGCGCTGCGTCACAGCTATCCCCACTGCTGGCGCCACAAGACCCCGATCATCTTCCGCGCCACGCCGCAATGGTTTATCCCCATGGACGGGGGGTATCCCCGCTCCGTAGGGAACGGAAGCGGGGGCATCAACATGGACCAGAACGGTCTGCGCCGCGCCGCCCTGGACGCCATCCGCCACGGCGTGCAGTGGATCCCCAACTGGGGCCAGGCGCGCATCGAGGGAATGGTGGAGAAGCGCCCCGACTGGTGCATCTCGCGCCAGCGCACCTGGGGCGTGCCCATCGCCCTGTTCGTGCACAAGCAGAGCGGCGAGCTGCATCCGCAGACCGCGCGCCTGATCGAAGAGGTGGCGGTCCGCGTCGAACAGCAGGGGATCGACGCCTGGTTCGAGCTCGATGCGGCCGAACTGCTGGGAGCCGAGGCGGCCGATTACGACAAGGTGGGCGACACCCTGGACGTCTGGTTCGACTCCGGCGTCACCCACGCCTGCGTGCTGGAGCGGCGCGACGAACTGCGCTGGCCGGCCGACCTCTATCTGGAGGGCTCCGACCAGCACCGCGGCTGGTTCCAGTCGTCGCTGCTCACCTCGGTGGCGATCCACGGCCGCGCTCCGTATAAGCAGGTGCTCACTCACGGTTTCACCGTCGACGCCAAGGGACACAAGATGTCCAAGTCGCGCGGCAACGGCGTGGAGCCGCAGAAGGTGGCGGGCACCCTCGGCGCCGACATCCTGCGCCTGTGGATCGCGGCCACCGATTACCGCGGCGAGATGACCTACGCGGACGAGGTGCTCAAGCGCACCGCCGACGCCTACCGCCGCATCCGCAACACCGCGCGCTTCCTGCTCGCCAACCTGGCCGGTTTCGACCCGGCCCAGGACAGCGTGCCGGTAGCGGAATTGTTGTCCCTCGATCGCTGGGCAGTGGCCCGCACCCAGCAGTTGCAGGAGGAGATCGTCCAGGCCTACGACGTCTATGAGTTCCACCAGATCTACCAAAAGGTGCACAACTTCTGCTCGGTGGACATGGGCGCCTTTTATCTCGACGTGATCAAGGATCGCCAGTACACCACCCAGAGCGACTCCAAGGCGCGCCGTTCGGCCCAGACCGCGCTCTACCACATCATCGAGGCGCTGGCGCGCTGGCTGGCGCCGATCCTCAGCTTCACCGCCGAGGAGATCTACGGCCTGATCCCGGGGCCGCGCGACGAGTCGGTGTTCCTTCAGACCTGGTACCGGTTCCCGCCGCTGGGCGATGCCGAGGGCATGGGACTGGCATACTGGACGCAGGTGATGGAGGTGCGCGAGCTGGTCTACAAGGAGCTGGAACGGGTGCGCGTCGCCGGCGGCATCGGCTCCGGGCTGGAGGCGGAGGTGGACCTGCACTGCGGTCGCGAATTGTACGACCTGCTGGCCCGGCTCGGCGACGAGCTGCGCTTCGTGCTGATCACCTCCTATGCCCGCATCCACTTGGTGGGCGAGCCGCCGCAGGACGCCGTCCATTTCACCCTCGGCAGCAAGGACGAAATGTGGGTACAGGTGACGCCGTCTGCCCACCATAAGTGCGCGCGTTGCTGGCACCTGCGCGAGGACGTGGGCAGCCACGCCAAACATCCTGAACTGTGCGGCCGTTGCGTCAGCAACGTCGACGGCGACGGCGAACCGCGGCAGTTTGCCTAAATGGCGGCGGGGAGCGTATCGATGCTGAAATGGTTGTGGCTGTCGGTGGTGGTCATCGCGCTGGATCAGCTGACCAAGGCCCTGGCCAGCGCCCANNACCTGGCTGGCGGCGGCGCTGGCCCTGGTGCTGGGCGGTGCCCTGGGTAACGTCTTGGACCGCATCGTCCTCGGCTATGTGGTCGACTTTATCGACGTCTATTACGGCCAGTGGCACTGGCCGGCCTTCAATGTGGCCGATTCGGCCATTACCATTGGTGCGGTCTTATTGCTGTTCGACGCCTTCTGGGGGCGGCGGAGAGAATCCGACTGATGTGGTAAAATTTCCTGCGCCCATTGCCGTCGCCCGTTTCCGCCCATATTGGGTTGTGAACCATACGCAATGGGAGGAGCGATGTATGACCACTGCGGTAATCTCCCCGGGTAGCCGGGTTACCCTCCACTTCACCCTGGCGCTGGAAAACGGCCGCGAGGTGGACAGCAGCCGTGACGGCGAGGCGATGGTGTTCACCGTCGGCGACGGCACCTTGGTCGCCGGGTTGGAAACCTTCCTGCTCGGTCTGGGCAGCGGCGAGGTGCAGAGCTTCCGGATTGCGCCGGAACAGGTGTTCGGCTATCCCGACCCGGCCAATGTCCACGACCTGCCGCGCGACGACTTTCCGCTGGAAATCCCGCTGGAACCGGGTCTGGTCCTCAGCTTTGCCGCCCCTTCCGGCGAGGAGATCCCGGGAACGGTATTGGCCCTGGACGAGGCGCGGGTACAGGTCGATTTCAATCACCCGTTGGCGGGGCACACCCTGCAGTTCGATGTCGAGGTCATCGCCGTACACGGCGCCGACGCATAAGTTACAGGTTCCCTTATGATGAAGATCATCCTGGCCAATCCCCGCGGCTTTTGTGCCGGCGTCGAACGCGCCATCGAGATCGTTGAGCGCGCCCTCGAAGTGTTCGGCGCACCGATCTACGTGCGCCACGAGGTGGTGCACAACCGCTACGTGGTGGAAGACCTGCGGGCCAAAGGCGCGGTGTTCGTCGACGAACTGGAACATATCCCCGACGGCGCCACCGTGATCTTCAGCGCCCA
>DFMR01000049.1 GCA_002376325.1 Proteobacteria bacterium UBA3588
CGCCGATGATGATGCCGCCCAGGTCGCGCACCGAACCGAAGGTGGCGCTGACGCGCAGCGGGATCTCCCTGTTGTCCTGCTCCAGTTGGCCGCCGGGGACGATGACGTTCGATCCCTTGAGTACCTGGAGCAGCTGATTGAGGGAGACGCCGCTGCTGGCCAGGCGCTGCGGGTCGACCAGGATCTTCACCGCCTGCGGTTCCGCGCCGATGACGTTGCTGAGGCCGACGTCGGGCACCGTATGCAACGCCGCGAGGAAATGCTGCGCCACTTCGCGCAGTTGCGGGCCGGTCATCTGTTTCGAACTGAGCGTGACGGCCATGATCGGCACGTCGTTGATGCCGATGCTCTTCACCATCGGCTGCATCGATCCCGGCGGCAGCCGGTCGATATTGCGCTGCAG
This sequence comes from Proteobacteria bacterium UBA3588, assembly GCA_002376325.1. Lineage (GTDB taxonomy): Bacteria > Pseudomonadota > Gammaproteobacteria > Thiohalomonadales > Thiohalomonadaceae > Sulfurivermis. Next base: position 404 of record DFMR01000049.1, read on the forward strand.
TTCGTTGTAGAGATACATCAGGCTGGAGGTTTCGTTGGCCCCCACCTCGAACTCCACCGTCACCATGCCGACGTCGTCGCCGGCATAGCCATAGACGTGCTTGACTCCCCGCAGCGACGACATCAGCTGCTCCAGCGGCTGCACCACCTGGGTCTGGATCTGTTCCGGTGCATTGCCGGGACGGGCGACGATGATCTCTGCCGCCGGTACCACGATCTCGGGGTTGTACAGACGCGGCGTCACGATGACGGCCATCAGACCGAACAGCGTGATCGCCAGCATGATCAGCGGCGTGATCTTGGTGTGCAGGAACGCCTTGGCCAGCTTGCCGCCGGAGTTCATCTTTTGATCACTGCGTTCGCTCATGAAGCGCTCCCTGCGGTGGCCTCGATCTTGGTGCCGTTGGCCAGTGCGCCCTGCGCTTTGACGATCAGACGGTCGCCGTCGGCCAGGCCGCTCAACACCACCACGTCATTGCCGCGCTGTTCGCCCAGGGTCACCATGCGGAACTCGGCATTGCCGTCCCCATTCACCGCGAACACCCCGGTGATGCCGGCGCGTACCTGGATCGCCGACTGCGGCACCAGGATCGCCTGTTGCTGCTGCACCGGGACCATCACCCGCGCATAGGCGCCGCCTTCCACCTGGCTGGTGGCCGGCAGCAGCAGCTTCACGGTATGGGTGTGGGTATGGGGGTCGGAGGCCACCACCAAACTCTCCACCGTCGCGTCGGTCTGCTGCGGCACGCGGTTGGGGCCGGCGTACTGCACCGGCACCTGCTCGCCGAGTTTGAGCTGGTAGTAGGCGAGGTCGTCCACCTGTACGTCGACCTCCAGCTGGCCGGGGTTGTAGAACACCATCAGCGCCTGACCCGGTCCCACCAGCTGGCCGTTGCTCACCTTCTTGGAGAAGATGATGCCGTCGAACGGCGCGCGCACATCGGCGTAGCCCACCTGGTTCAGCGCCTGGCGCAGCCCGGCCTGGGCCGCGGTGTAGTCGTTCTTGGCCGCGGTGTAACCGAGCTCGACCTGTTCGAACTGCTGTTTCGGGATCGCCTGCTCGGCATACAGATCCTTGAAGCGCTTGTAGTTCTCCTCGGCGGTGGCCAGTGCCGCCTTGGCCTTGGCCACCTGGGCGCGCGCCTGGGTGACGCCGGCCGCCACGTCGGTGGGGTTCACCGACAGCAGCAGGTCGCCTTTCTTCACCGCTTCGCCCTCATGGACGCGGATGTTTTTCACATAACCGCTCATGCGCGATGCCACCTGCACGTACTCGGTCGGCATCACCGTGCCGGAGTAGGCCGCATAGATATCGATCGGCTGCGATTTCACGACCCGTACCTCGGCCGAGACGGCGTCGCTTGCGTAGGCCGGCGCAACACTCGCCAAAAACAGTGCCACGATGGGCAGTCGATACTTCCACATAAACGGATTCCTCACGGGGTCACGGGGAGGGCAGAGGTCAGCTGAACGGCCGCGGGTTCCAGTTGTCCCACGGCCAGCAGCAGACCGGCTTGTGCCATTACTTGTTGATAGCGGGCGGCAATCACGTCGGCGCGCGCCTTGTCGAGGGCGGCCTGGGTCGCGATCAACTGGGTGAAGGTTTCGACACCCTGCGCATAGCGCAGCTTGGCCAGGCGCGCCGCCTCGGTGGCATCGGCGACGGCATCATGCTTGAGTTGCAGCCGCGTCTCGGCCAGGTGCACCTCCTGCCACGCCTCTTCGAGCTTGAGCCGCAGCTGATCCTGCGCCTGACGCAGCGCGCCGCGGCCGCGGATGACGCCGGCCTGGGCGCGGTCCAGCGCGCCGTTGCGGGTGCCGAAGTCGAACACGTCCCAGCTCAATACGCCGGCGACGGTGTAGGAGTTGGCGGCGAAGTCCATCTTGTTGTCGTCCCATTCGTGGGAGAGCATCACGTTGAAGTGGGGCAGGTAGGCGGCGCGCGCCTGGGTGACGCCGGCCTGGGCCGCGCGCACCTGAGAGTCGAGCGCCTGCAACCCCGGATTGCCGGCCATCGCCTCGTCCTTCAGCTGTTTGAGGTCAGTCGCGGGCAGTGTCAGTGCAATGTGTTGTGCGGCCAGCTGCATCGGCTGGTCGTCGGGCGTGCCCGTGATGATGCGCAGACCCGCCATCGCCATCGCCTTCTGTTTCTGTGCCTCGGCCAGGCCGAGACGGGCGTCGTCCAGATGGATGCGCGCCTGCAACACGTCGGTCTTGGCCACCACGCCGCGGGCCAGCAGCTTGTTGGTGAGGTCGACGTAGGATTGTGCCGCCTGGATCCCCTGCTGCGCGGCGTTGACGTAACCGTCGGCGGTACGCATCCCCTCATAGAACCGCAGCACCTGAAACAGCAACTGCTGCCGCGCCATCGTCTCGCCGGAGCGGGCGGCGCTCAGCATCGCCTCGGCCTGGTGCAGGCCGCCGATGATCTGGCCGCCGTNNTTGGCGCCGAAGTCGTTGAAGGTCGCCCGGCGCTGCTGCAGCTTCATGCCGAACACGTTCAGCGCATTATCGGTGCCGCTGCCGGTGATGGAGGCGCTCAGGCTGGGCAGCAGGTAGCCCTTGGCCGACTTGACCGCACCCTGGGCCTCGGCCACCTGGGCGCGGCTTTGCATCATCTCCGGCGTCTGTTGCAGGGCCATCTGATAGGCGCTCAGCGGCGTCAGCGGGGCGTCGGCGGCCCGCGCGTAAGGGATTGCGGCGAGCAGTGCCAAGGCCGCAGGTATTATTGGTTTTATTCTCAATCGCTTCTTCATGGCTCTCATGTATAGGGCATGTCCTTTGGGCTACCGATCGAGTATGCAACACTCTCGGCAGTCCGCAATAAATACACCGATAATCCTTACCATAAATATGGTTTAACGGCATGCTCAAGGCTGTTGTTAATTAGAATATTATTAAACGCTAATATACTTCAACCCCTAACCCCCGCCGCGAACAACATTCGGTAACGATCCTCCCGATCCACCCATGACCGGCGGGCACATACCGCCGCCGTGTAATAACCCTATATTGGGCATTGAATAAGAAATAACCGCACGATTTAAACGTTAAATAATCTGGCCCCGTAGAGCCATTCGCGGCGGCGAACGCCTTCCCCGCGCTGCTCGGACATCCATCGCGCCAGAGGCGCTCC
>DFMR01000007.1 GCA_002376325.1 Proteobacteria bacterium UBA3588
CGCGCAATACCACCATTCCCGCGGCGCGCGCCCAGGAGTTCACCACCTTCAAGGACGGCCAGACCGCGATGGCCGTCCATGTGGTGCAGGGGGAGCGCGAGCTGGTCTCCGACTGCCGTTCCCTGGCCCGCTTCGAACTGCACGGTATCCCGCCGATGGCGGCCGGCGCCGCCCGCATTCGCGTTACCTTCCAGGTGGATGCCGACGGCCTGCTGTCGGTCTCGGCCCGCGAGATGACCTCCGGGGTCGAGAGCAGCGTCCAGGTGAAGCCCTCCTACGGCCTCACCGACGGCGAGATCGAGACCATGCTGCGCGATTCCCTCTCCCACGCCGAGGAGGATGTAGCGGCGCGCAACCTGCGCGAACAGCAGGTGGAGGCGGACCGGGTGCTGGAGGCGCTGGACGCCGCGCTGGCCGCCGACGGCGACGCGCTGTTGAATCCGGCCGAGCGGGCCGCCATAGATCAGGCTATGGACGAACTGCGCCGCCGCCGCGACGGCAGCGACCACCGTGCCATCAAACAGGCCATCGAGGCCACCGACCGTGCCAGCGCCGAGTTCGCGCAGCGGCGTATGGACGCCGGCATCCGGCGCGCCCTGGCCGGTCACCGCGTCGACGAGCTTTAAGATCAATAAGTTGAATGGTGCGCAGATGAACGCAAATGCAGGCAAAAGTTCTTTGGCTTACGAAGTAAGGGTGTATGCCGCCATGGCATGCCCGGTAGCCAATACCCTGATTCGCGCCCATTTGCGTACTGAATTTTCTTTCGTTGTCCGAGTGAGGAAACCTCTGCCGTGCCCCAGATAATTTTTCTGCCCCACGAGGAGATCTGCCCGGACGGGGCGGTGATCCAGGTCGAACCGGGCACTACCATTTGCGACGCGGCGCTGGCCAACGGCATCGAGATCGAGCATGCCTGCGAGAAGTCCTGTGCCTGCACCACCTGCCACGTCTACGTGCGCGAAGGCGGCGACGCCCTCAAGGAGGCCGAGGAGCTGGAGGAGGATTTGCTGGACAAGGCGTGGGGGCTGGAGCCCGATTCGCGCCTCTCCTGCCAGGCGGTGGTGACGGATCGGGATCTGGTGGTCGAGATCCCCAAGTACACCATCAACATGGTGTCTGAAAAGCACTAAACAGAGGCACGAGGCACGAGGGGCGATGGGCGAGGGAATGTGTGCGCTTAGCGCACCGAATATATGGTTGTGAACGCAGCGAACGCCGTCCCTTGTACCTCGGCCCTCGTACCTGTTTTCCGGAGGAAAACCATGAAGTGGAACGACACCTTCGATATTGCCATCGCCCTGGACGAGGCGCACTCCGACGTCGACCCGCAATACGTGCGCTTTACCGACCTGCACGGCTGGGTCTGCTCCCTGGAGGGCTTCGATGACGACCCCGAGCGNNTGATGTAGTTCTCCGTTCCCAGCCGCGGCGCTGGTACGGCCTGTTGAGCCCGCGTATAATCGCGGGTTTGACGTATCTGGATCCCGCTATTTACCTGCATTTGTAACGGAGCCCCTCGATGGCAGTCGAACGCACCATTTCCATCATCAAGCCCGACGCCGTGGCCAAGAACGTCATCGGCGAGATCTACGCCCGCTTCGAGAAGGCTGGCCTCAAGATCGTCGCCGCCAGGATGCTGCACCTGAGCAAGGAACGGGCCGAGGGCTTTTATGCGGTGCATAAGGAGCGTCCCTTCTTCAATGACCTGGTCGCCTTCATGACCTCCGGCCCGGTGATGGTGCAGGTGCTGGAGGGCGAGAACGCCATCGCCAAGAACCGCGAGGTGATGGGCGCCACCAACCCGAAGGACGCGGCTCCCGGCACCATCCGCGCCGATTTCGCCGGTTCGCTCACCGAGAACGCGGTACACGGTTCCGACGGTCCCGATACCGCCAAGACCGAGATCGCCTACTTCTTCAAGCCCGAGGAGATCTGCCCGCGCACCCGTTAAGGGCGCGTGGGAGTCGACACTCTATGACGATCAATCTGCTGGACCAGAACCGGCAGGCAATGGAGGCCTTCTTCGCCGCGCTGGGCGAGAAGGCCTTCCGCGCTTCTCAGGTGATGAAGTGGATCTACCACCATGGCGTCGACGATTTCGATGCCATGAGCAACCTGAGCAAGGCGCTGCGCGACCGGCTCAAAGAGCTGGCGGAGATCCGCCTGCCCGAAGTGGCAGTGGACAAGCCCTCGCGCGACGGCACCCGCAAGTGGATGCTGCGTCTGGCCGACGGCAATTCCATCGAGATGGTCTACATCCCCGAGACGGATCGCTCCACCCTGTGCGTCTCGTCCCAGGTGGGCTGCGCCCTCAACTGCAGTTTTTGCTCTACCGCGCGCCAGGGCTACAACCGCAACCTCACCACCGCCGAGATCATCGGCCAGGTGGTGCTGGCCAGCCGGCTTATCGGCCTGCCGCAAAATAAAGGCGAGCGAGTGATCAGCAACGTGGTGCTGATGGGCATGGGCGAGCCGCTGCTCAACTTCGATGCCGTGGTGAAGGCGATGGAGCTGATGCAGGACGACTACGCCTTCGGCATCTCCAAACGCCGCGTCACGGTCAGCACCGCCGGTGTAGTGCCGGCCATCGACCAGCTGCGCGCGGCGATCGACGTCAGCCTGGCGGTGTCGCTGCACGCCCCGGACGACGCGCTGCGCAACGAGCTGGTGCCGCTTAACCGCAAGTATCCCATCGCCGAGCTGCTGGCGGCCTGCCGCCGCTACTGCGTCGACGCGCCGCACCGCCGCATCACCTTCGAGTACGCGATGCTGGCCGGCGTCAACGACACGCCGGAACATGCCCGCGCCCTGCTCAAGGTGCTGCGGGGTACGCCTTCCAAGGTCAACCTGATCCCGTTCAACCCGTTCCCTGGAACTAATTACCGCCGTTCCAGTCAGGAAACTATTGATCGTTTCCGCGACATCCTGATGGCGGGCAACCTGATGACCGTCACCCGCAAGACCCGCGGCGACGACATCGCGGCCGCATGCGGCCAATTGGTCGGCGAGGTGCAGGACCGGACCCGCCGTAGTCAAAAGGTGTCCACGATTCAGAGGATGGCCATATGATGCGTATACGTACAGTTATCGTTGCGTTGATGGTAGTGGTATTTGCAGGCTGCGCGAGCCAGCCCGAGAACGGCGTTGACCCGCAGAAGGCGGCGGAACTGAATGCCGAACTCGGTGCGCACTATATGGCGCAGGGCCGTTACGCGCTGGCGATGGATAAACTGCAAACAGCGCTGAAATACAATTCGGACTCGCCGGCGGCGAATCATTACCTGGGTGAGCTGTACCGCAGATTGAAGCAACCCAAGGACGCCGATCACTATTTCCGCAAGGCGGTGGATTTGGCGCCCGATGATTCGTCGGTGCAGAACAACTACGGCGTGTTCCTGTGTCAACAGAAACGCTACGATGACGGCGCGACGCATATGCTGAAGGCGCTCGACAACCCAGTCTATTCTGATCGCGGCCAGGTCTACGACAATCTGGGGCACTGCATGCGGGACAAGGGCGATCTTACGGCGGCGGAGAAATATTATCGCGGTGCCCTGCAAGTCGATCCGACTATGCCCGGACCGCTGCTCGAGATGGCCCACTTGAGCTACGACAAAAAGAATTACATCTCGGCCCGGGCATTCCTGCAACGCTATCGTGCGGTGGCCCCCGATACCCCGGCCAGCCTCTGGCTCGGAATCCGTATCGAACGCATCCTAGGCGATCAAAATGCATTGGCCAGTTACGAGTTGTCGTTGAAAAACCAGTTCCCCAATTCGGAACAGACCCAGTTGTACCTGAACTCCATCAAGCAGTGAGCGAATATTCTATGGAAACAAACGAGCAGGAAATCACCGAACCCGTCGTATCACGCGGGCCGGGGATGCGCCTGCGCGAGGCGCGGGAGAGTGCCGGGTTGACGCTTGAAGAGGTCGCCGCCCGGCTACGCCTGCGCTTGGAGTTGGTTCGCGCCCTGGAAGAAGACGATTACAAGCAGCTGCCGTCTGCCGCCTTCGTCAGCGGTTACCTGCGCAGCTATGCCCGTCTGCTGGATTTGCCGGCGGAGGATATCGTTGCCGCTTATGTGCGTCCGTCAGCGGAGCCGCCGCTGGTTTCACCCGTAATGCCGCCACGGCAGCGCCGCAGCGGCGATCTGCCGGTGAAACTGGTGACCTACCTGATCATCGCGCTGCTGGTGATCTTGGCGATGGCGTGGTGGGCCGCGCGGCGACCGTCGGCAACCGTCCACCACGACGAAGCGCCGGCCGTGCTCAAGCACGGCGGGACCGTCGAGTTGACCTTGCCGCCGCCGTCCGGCGCTGCGCCGGCGGCGGGAAATACGACGCCGGCGCAAGCGTCGACGGCGAGCCCGCCGACGGCGGCTGCCCGCAAGAGTCGAGCGCCGGCGCCCGCCGTTGCCGCGCCGAGCGCGACCCCTCCCGCCGCGATAGCGCCGTCGGCGCAGGCGGAGATTCAACTGGAAGCGAAGGCCGATTGCTGGGTCGAAATAACCGACGCCACGGGCCAGCGGGTGGCTTTTGAACTGCTCAAGGGGGGCACCAACAGTACGGTACTCGGCAAGGCACCGTTTGACGTGTTTCTCGGGTATGCGCCGGGGGTGACGATTTACTATCAGGGCAAGGCATTCGATATGTCGCCCTACGAACACGGCAACAAAGCGCATTTCCATCTGGGAAAAGCGAGCGATAACGCGGTGCTTGACGAGTAAGCCGATGCAACACTCCTCAACGATTCAGCGCCGCAAGTCGCGGCAGATCATGGTCGGCAACGTGGCCGTCGGCGGTGATGCGCCGATCTCGGTGCAGAGCATGACCAACACCGATACCCACGACGTGGCGGCGACGGTGCGCCAGATCCGCGCGCTGGAGGCGGTCGGGGCGGATATCGTGCGCGTCTCGGTGCCGGATATGGCGGCGGCCGAGGCGTTCGGCGAGATCAAGAAGCAGGTGCAGGCGCCGCTGGTCACCGATATCCACTTCGACTACAAGATCGCCCTGCGGGTGGCGGAGTTGGGCGCCGACTGCCTGCGCATCAACCCCGGCAACATCGGCCGGGACGATCGGGTGCGGGCGGTGGTGGACGCGGCGCACGAGCGCAATATCCCGATCCGTATCGGCGTCAATGCCGGTTCACTGGAGAAGGAACTGCAGAAGAAATACGGCGAACCTACCGCCGACGCCCTGGTGGAGTCGGCGCTGCGCCACATCGACATCCTCGATAAGCTGGATTTTCACAATTTCAAAGTCAGCCTGAAGGCGTCGGAGATCTTCATGACGGTGGCGGCTTACCGCCGGCTGGCCAGCCAGATCGACCAACCGCTGCACCTGGGGATCACCGAGGCCGGCGGTTTCCGCGCCGGCGCCGTGAAATCGGCCATCGGCCTCGGCATGCTGCTGGCCGACGGCATCGGCGATACCATCCGCGTCTCGCTGGCGGCGGACCCGGTGGAGGAGATCCGCGTCGGTTTCGATATCCTCAAGAGCCTGCATTTGCGCAGCAAGGGGATCAATCTGGTGGCCTGTCCGTCATGCTCGCGCCAGAACTTCGACGTCATCGCCACCGTCAACGCACTGGAGCAACGGCTCGAGGATATCCTGGAGCCGCTCGACGTCGCGGTGATCGGCTGTGTGGTCAACGGCCCCGGCGAGGCGCGCGAGGCCGATGTCGGCTTGGCCGGCGGTCAGCCCAATTTGATGTATGTCGGCGGCAAGCCGGACCACAAGGTAGACAACGCCAACCTGGTGGACGAGTTGGAAAAGCAGATCCGCGCCGAACTGGCGCGGCGGAAGAACGAGAACAATTAACCACGGGGAACATTTATGCCCGTTGGGTACAGGGGGCACGGGGAAAAGTATTCAAGGCGAACGAGTTGTGAATCGTGAGGCCCTAAATCCCCGTGTTCCCCGTGGTTCAATTTTTATTTTGGTTGGAGAGTAAGCATTGAGCGGTAATATTCAGGCGATCCGCGGGATGAACGACATCCTGCCGGAGCAGACCCCCACTTGGCAGTTTCTGGAGGAGACGCTGCGGCGGCTGTTGGCTGCGTACGGCTATAACGAGATGCGCATGCCGTTGCTGGAGAAGACCGAGCTGTTCAAACGCTCCATCGGCGAGGTGACGGACATCGTCGAGAAAGAGATGTACACCTTCGCCGATCGCAACGGCGATTCGCTGACGTTGCGGCCGGAAGGGACGGCGGGATGTGTGCGCGCCGCGATCGAAAACGGGATGCTGCACAACCAGACGCAGAAGCTGTGGTATATCGGTCCGATGTTTCGCCACGAGCGGCCGCAGAAGGGGCGCTATCGTCAGTTTCACCAACTGGGCGTCGAGGCGTTCGGGTTGGAAGGGCCGGATGTCGATGCGGAGCTGATCCTGATGAGCGCGCGCTTGTGGCGCGAACTGGGTTTGAGCGACGCGGTCAGCTTGCAGTTGAACTCCCTTGGTTCGGCCTATGCGCGTGCCATGTACCGCGAGAAGCTGGTGGCCTATTTCACGCAGCGCGAAACGGAACTCGATGACGACAGCCGGCGGCGTCTGCTCAGCAATCCGCTGCGTATTCTCGACAGCAAGAACCCGGCATTGGCACAGCTGATTGCCGCTGCGCCGAAATTGACCGAACATCTGGACGACGAGTCGCGCGCGCATTTTACGGCGCTGTGCGCACAATTGGACGCGGCGGGGGTGCGTTATACGATCAATCCTTGTCTGGTGCGCGGCCTCGATTATTATGGACGTACCGTGTTCGAATGGGTAACCGACCAATTGGGGGCGCAGGGCACGGTGTGTGCCGGCGGACGCTTCGACGGGCTGGTCGAGCAACTCGGCGGCAAGGCGACACCGGCCATCGGTTTTGCGATCGGTCTGGAACGGTTGACGGCGTTGTTGGAGGAGGGCCGCGTGCCGTTCCAGCGTTACCTGCCGCATGCCTATATCGTGCGGGTCGGCGACATGGCGCAGCAGCACGCGATGTTGCTGGCGGAGCGGTTGCGCGACGAAGTGGCGGGTGTGCGTCTGCAACTGCACCACGGCGGCGGCAGTTTCAAGAACCAGTTGAAACGAGCGGACAAGAGCGGCGCGCCTCTGGCCTTGATCTTGGGCGAGGATGAGGCCATCGCGGGTACGGTCGGCGTGAAGCACTTGCGCGACCAGGCGGAACAACAGGCGGTGGCGCTGGATGAAATCGTGCCGTTCATGCGCGATTTCGTGACGGCGCGGCAGTAGCATAAAGAGGAGATTGCGGTGGTCTACGAAACCGAAGAAGAACAGCTTGATGCCATCAGACGATGGTGGGGCGAGAACGGCCGTGCCGTCGTGGTCGGCGTGGTGTTGGCGGTGGCGGTGGCCTTTGGTTGGCGCACCTGGGTCAGCCACCAGCGTTCACAGGCCAATGGCGCATCCATGGCATACCAGCTGTTGCTGAATCAGATGAATGCCGGAGAGACCAAACAGGTGGCGGAGATCGGCCGCGAGATTATCGGCCGCTATCCCACCACGACCTATGCGGTGTTGACTTCGCTGACCTTGGCGCAGCAGGCGGTGGACCGCACCGATCTTGACGGCGCTGCGGCGCAGTTGCAGTGGGCGATGGAGCACAGCAAACTGCCGGAGCTCAAGGAGCTGGCGCGGGTACGTCTGGCTCGGGTGTTGGTCGCCCAGGGAAAGCCCCAACAGGCGCTGCAACAGCTCAACGGCGACGCGGCAAGCTTTGCCGCCATGGTGGAAGAGGTTAAAGGCGATGCCTATCTTGCGCTGGGCAAACGTGCGGATGCCTATCGCGCCTATAGCAAGGCGCTGAGCGGCTACGCGAAAGTGCCTGGTAAACAACAGTTGCTGCGTATGAAACTGGATGATCTGGCCGATGCGGGGACCCCGAAAAAGTGATGCGCTATTTACGCCATATTACATTCATCGTCGCGGCATCGTTGTTGGCGGCATGCAGCGGCAATCCCAGCCTGGTGACGATTGAGGCACCGGCTGCGCTGACCAGCTATAAGCCGCAACTTCAGGTCGACGAGGTATGGGCGCGCCAGGTCGGCGCAGGGGTCGGACGGCAATATATCAAGCTCGCGCCGCTGGTGCAGCGTGAGTATATTTATGCCGCCGATCGTCACGGTGTGATCGATGCGTTCGCGACCGCCGACGGCAAGCGCGTATGGCGTAGCGACATTCATGCGCTGATCAACGCCGGTCCGGGCGACGGCAGCGACCTGCTGCTGTTCGGGGGCAATGCCGAGGTCATCGCAGTGCGTAAATCTGATGGCAGCATTATGTGGCGCACACCGTTGAGCAGCGAGGTATTGTCGGCCCCGGTGCGGCGCGGCAACGTGGTGGTGGCGCACACGGTGGACGGCGTGCTGTATGGCCTGGATGCCGGCGATGGGCACCAGTTGTGGCGCTACAGTCAGGATGTGCCGCTGTTGTCGCTGCGCGGCGTCGGTGAGCCGCAGATTGAAGGCAACATCGTCGTTGCCGGTTTTGCCGATGGTCATGTGGTCGCATTGTCGGTGACCGACGGCAGCGTCATCTGGGACCAGGTGCTGGCCGTGCCGCATGGGCGCACCGAGCTGGAGCGCATGGACGACGTGGACGGAAGATTGGTGGTCGCCGACGGGATGGTCTATGCCGTGAGTTACCAGGGCCGTATTTCGGCCTTTTCGCTCGACAGCGGCCAACTGATATGGACGCGCAACTTCTCTTCCTATACCGGCATTGCCGCGTCGCAGAATGAACTCTATGTGACCGATTCCGACGGCAATGTGTGGGCCTTGGCGCGCAGCGACGGCGGCACCTTGTGGAAGCAGGGCGCGCTGCACGGTCGCGAGCTTTCGGCGCCGGCGCTGCAGGGCGACGCGGTCATTGTCGCCGACTACCAGGGCTATCTGCACTGGTTGGCTCGCGAGGACGGTCATTTGATGGCGCGCGTGCGCGTCAAGAGTTGGCAGGAATGGTACCCGGTGCCGTCGGAATATCCCTCCAACGGTTACCAACGTGATCGCGCCGTGATGGCCGCGCCGCGTGTCGTCGACGCTTATGTCTATGCCATGGATAAAGAGGGTGTGCTCAATGCGTTCCGGGTGAGCCCGCTGCAACATTGAGCGAATAGCATCATGAAACCCGTCATCGCCCTGGTCGGCCGGCCCAACGTCGGCAAGTCCACGCTGTTCAACTATCTCACGCGTTCCCGTGACGCCTTGGTCGCGGATATGCCGGGTCTGACCCGCGATCGCCAGTATGGCATCGGCAAGGTCGGTGATCGCCCCTACATCGTAGTGGACACCGGCGGCCTCTCCGGCAACGAGGAGGGCGTCGAATCGCTGATGGTGCGTCAGGTGCAGCAGGCGGTGGACGAGGCGCACGTGGTGCTGTTCATGGTGGACGGCCGCGACGGCCTGACCGCCTCCGACGAAGCCATCGCGCGTTGGCTGCGGCAGCACGGCAAGAACGTGATGCTGGTGGTGAACAAGACCGATACCGGCGACCCGGCGCTGCTCAGCGCCGAGTTCTTCGCCCTGGGCTTGGGAGAGCCGGCTCCGATTGCCGCCGTTCACGGCCGTGGCGTCCGTTCGCTGCTGGAGCGGGTCATGGTGCTGTTGCCGGAGCCGGAAGCGGAGCTCGAAGGGGCGGAGGCTGCGGATGATCGCATCAAGGTGGCGGTGATCGGTCGGCCCAACGTCGGCAAGTCAACTCTGGTCAACCGTATCCTCGGTGAAGAGCGGGTGGTGGTGTTCGACATGCCGGGCACCACACGCGACAGCATCTTTATCCCGTTCGAGCGCGATAGCCAGCTCTATACGCTGATCGACACGGCAGGCGTGCGGCGCCGTGCGCGGATCGACGAGGCGATCGAGAAATTCAGCGTGATCAAAACACTGCAGGCCATCGAAGAGGCGAATGTGGTGATCATGGTGTTGGACGCACGCGAAGGGATCAGCGAACAGGATGCCAGCCTGCTCGGTTTCGTTCTCGATGCCGGCCGGGCGCTGGTACTGGCGGTGAATAAATGGGACGGTCTATCCCAGGATCAGCGCGACAACGTGCGCCGGGAGCTGGATCTGAAGTTGCCGTTCCTGGATTTCGCCAAGCTGCACTACATCTCGGCGCTGCACGGTACCGGCGTCGGTGATCTGTTCGGTTCGGTGAAACGCGCCTATGCCTCTGCCATGCGCAAATTTTCCACTCCGGAGCTGACGCGTCTGTTGGAGTCGGCTCTGATGGCGCATCAACCGCCGCTGGCAGGTGGGCGTCGCATCAAGCTGCGCTATGCCCACCAGGGCGGCAAGAATCCGCCTATTATCGTCATCCACGGCAATCGGACCGATGAGATCCAGGGCAGCTATCAACGCTATTTGATCAACTTCTTCCGCGAGCAGTTGCGACTGGAAGGAACGCCGGTACGCGTCGAATTCAAGGGCGGCGTTAATCCTTACGCCGACAAGAAGAATTTGTTGACGCCACGTCAAATTCATAAACGCCAGCGCCTGGTCAAACACATCAAAAAGTCGGAACGGCGCAAGACGCAAAAGCGATAGAAAAACAAAACAAGACAAGACAAGACTAACCACGGGGCACGGGGGACTTGTTTCAGAGATCATCCGAAAAACTCCACACCCTGATTTAACCCCCCGTGCGCCCCGTGCGCCCCGTGTCCTCCGTGGTAAATTTTTTTACGGCAACTACAGGTGGAGGTGTCCATGGATCGCAAGCAGCACTGGGAAGATGTCTACCGGCAGAAGCAGCCTAACGAGGTGAGCTGGTTTCAACCCAAAGCGGAAATTTCCATCGCCTTGATCAAGGCCAGCGGTATCGCGCCGGCGGATCCGGTTATCGACGTCGGCGGTGGCGCGTCACGGCTGGTGGATAGTCTGCTCGACGCCGGCTATCGCGATGTCTCCGTGCTCGACATCGCCGCGGCTGCCATGGCGCACAGCCGCGAGCGTCTTGCCGGACGGGCGGCCCAGGTTAACTGGCTGGAGGCGGACGCCACCGCTTTTACGCCGCCGCAGCAATACGCGCTGTGGCATGATCGGGCCGTATTCCATTTTCTCACCGACCCGGCCGATCGCAGCGCTTACCGCAAGGCGCTGGACGCCGGCCTGTGTTCGGGCGGCCATCTCATCATCGCCACCTTTGCCCCCGACGGTCCCGACACGTGCAGCGGTCTGCCGGTTCGGCGCTACAGCCCGGAGGCGCTCAGCGCCGAGTTGGGTGAAGGTTTTGTGCTGGCCGAAACGGCGACGGAAACCCATCAGACGCCGGCGCAGAAGGAGCAGCGTTTCGTCTATTGTCGGTTCATCAAAAAGTAGTGTGACAGCAGCTATGCTTGTCCGATAGATGATCCGTCCCCGCGTGGTTGCGGGCGGCGGGGGCTGCAAACCGCGGCCGCGCATGCCACGCGAACAGGGACGGGAGCGATCTATGAGCTATTTCAGCACCGATATCGCGCGTCACATATGGGACACCAAGTACCGTCTACACGATGGTGCGACGGAGCGCGACCAGACGGTGATCGACACCTGGCGCCGCGTTGCGCTGTTTCTGGCGCGCCAGGAGAGCCACGATATCCATGCGTGGGAACAGCGTTTCTACAACATCCTGGAAAATTTCCGTTTTCTGCCGGGCGGCCGCATCCTGGCCGGGGCGGGCAGTGGCCGCAACGTCACGCTGTTCAACTGCTTCGTCATGGGGACCATCGAGGACTCGATGGACGGTATCTTCGACGCCCTGAAGGAAGGGGCGCTGACCATGCAACAGGGCGGCGGGGTCGGTTACGATTTTTCCACCCTGCGGCCGGCCGGCGTGGTGGCGCGCCATGCTGGCACCATCGCCTCGGGTCCGGTGTCGTTCATGCGTATCTGGGACAGTATGTGCGCCACGCTGCTCTCCACCGGCGCGCGGCGCGGTGCGATGATGGCGACCCTGCGCTGCGATCATCCCGACATCGAGCGCTTCATCGACGCCAAGCGCGAGGCGCACGAACTGCGTCATTTCAATCTGTCGGTGCTGGCCGACGACGCATTCATGCAGGCGGTCGAGGAGGATGCACCGTGGCCGCTGCTGTTTCCCGCCGCTGCACTGGCACCGGATGAGGGTGAGACGCTGATGCGCCGCTGGCCGGGACACGACGGCGAGGTGCCGTGCCGGGTGATGCGGCGCGTGTCGGCGCGGGGACTGTGGCAGCGCATCATGCACGCCGCTTACGACTATGCCGAGCCGGGGATACTGTTCGTCGACCGCATCAATGCCAGCAACAATCTTGCCTATCGTGAACAGATAAGCGCCACCAATCCGTGCGGCGAGATACCCTTGCCGCCTTACGGTGCCTGCAACCTCGGATCGGTCAATCTCACCTGTTTCGTGCAGGAGCCGTATTCGGCGCAGGCCCGCGTGGATCTGGACGGCATCCGGGAAACGGTGCAAGTGGCGGTGCGACTGATGGACAACGTCATNNGGATTGCATTACGGCAGCGACGCGGGGCGAGAGACGGCGGCGCGCATCATGGCTACCGTGCGCGACGGCGCTTATCGGGCATCGGCGGAGCTGGCGCGGCAGAAGGGGCCGTTTCCGTTTTTCGAGCGCGACCGTTATCTGCAACGCCCCTTCGTGCAGCGCCTGCCGGACGATATCCGCAACGCCGTCGCGGCCTACGGCATCCGCAACAGCCACCTCACCGCCATCGCACCGACCGGCACCATCAGCCTGCTGGCCGACAATGTCTCCAGCGGCCTGGAACCGGTGTTCGAACAGACCTATCGGCGCAGGGTATTGGAACGCGACGGCGGCTATGCAGAGTATGAAGTGGAGGACTTCGCCTACCGCCTGTGGCGCCAGTTGCAGGGCGACGAGCCGTTGCCGCCGTGGTTCGTGACGGCAAAGCAGCTGGAACCGGCGCAGCACCTGGCGATGCAGTCGGCGTTGCAGCCGTTCGTGGACAACGCCATCTCCAAGACCATCAACGTGCCCGTCGACTATCCCTTCGAACGGTTTCAGGATATCTATCAGGATGCCTATCGCAGCGGTCTCAAGGGATGCACCACCTTCCGGCCCAACGCCACCACCGGCGCCGTGCTGGAAGGCGCCGAGGTTTCGCACTGCTGCACGGTCGAGCGCGAGGCCGATTGAGGCGGTGGGGGCGGCGATAGCCCAAAGAGGAAGAAGTTAACCGCGGGGCGCGGGGAACAGGGGAATCTGCTGTCAAAGCTGCAGGCGATACAGCCTATGCATTCCTGATATCCCTGTGTCCTCCGTGGTTGGCTTTTTGGGTTTTGATTTTCAGTGGGTGATGCTGGCGATGCTCTCCCGGCTCAGGAACAGCATCGGGTCGACGCGGTCGTTATTGAGGCTGACGCCCCAGTGCAGATTCGGTCCGGTGGCCCGTCCGGTCATGCCCACCTCGCCGATGACCTGCCCCTGTCTCACCTGCTGTCCCGGCTTCACCTCGATCTTGCTGAGATGGCAGTACATGGTGACCAGGCCCTGGCCGTGGTCGATAAACACCACGTTGCCGTCGAAGAAGAAATCGCCCGTTGCCGCCACGCGGCCCGCCGCCGGCGCATGCACCGGCGTACCGGCGGGGACGGCCAGGTCGATGCCGCTGTGCGGGTTGCGCGGTTCGCCGTTAAAGAAGCGGCGGAGTCCGAAGGCGCTGGAGACGGGTCCCACCACGGGCAACGTGAAGCGGGTCGCGACGTCGTCCACCGGGCGGAAGGTGGTGAAGACCCGCTTGGACAGACGCTGCTCGCGGAAGATGCGCTTGAGCTCCTCGGCGTCGGGGTTGACCAGTAATTTATTGGACAGGGTCAGGCGCTGTACCGGGTACTGCTTGGGGCGGACCACGAAGGTGACGATCCGATCGTGTTTGCCGCCGTCGATGTGCAGGTTGTAGTGGCCGCTGCGGGCACTGAGGGGAATACCGACCACCGCCTGCCATTGCCCCTCCTGCCGTACCACCATGACGCGTTTGCCCCAGTAGCGGACTACCGGCCGCCGGTCGCCGTGCAGCGGCAGAGGAACGATGGCGATACCGCCGGGAACCGCTTCCGTTTGCGGCAGCTCGGCGGCCCAAAGAGTGGCGCTCAGGCAACACAGCACGCCCCCGACGATGGTTTGCAGCACTTTATTCATCATGTAGATATTCCACTCGGCACGACAGGCGGCCATGGCCCAAACGCGCCTGAATTCGCTGATTTGGCGCAGTGTCGCTGGTACTGCGCAGGATGCGGCCGTCGGCCGCGGTGATAATGGCATAACCGCGGCCCAGCGTCGCCAACGGGCTTACCGTGTCCAATGCGTGTGCCGCTTCGCCCAAACGGCGATAGAAACGATGGAACGCATGGTCCATGGCAGTTTGCAGGCGTCGCATCAGGTCGCTGCGGCGCGCCTGTAACAGTGTCAGGCGATGAGCGGGCGTCTGCCGTTCCAGCCGCGCCCGCAGCGTCGCCAGGCGAGCGGCGGCGTGACGGAGCTCGTTGTGCTGCGACTGGTGCAGGCGCTGCTCCAGCCCGTCGACCCGCTGCGCTATATCCTGCAGCCGACGGCCCGGATGCTTGAGCCGCTTGGCCAGCCATTGGGTGTTGCGCGCCATCTGCTGCAACTGCTTGTGCATCCCCCGTTGCAGCCGTTGCCGCAGACGCGCCAGGCGCAGCAGCCACTCCTCACGGTCGGGACTCAGCAGTTCGGCGGCTGCCGATGGTGTCGGCGCACGCACATCGGCGACGAAGTCGGCGATGGTGAAGTCGATTTCATGCCCTACGGCGCTGACCACCGGGATGGGTGCCGCGTAAATGGCGCGCGCCACCGGTTCCTCGTTGAACGCCCACAGGTCCTCCAATGAGCCGCCGCCGCGGCCGACGATGAGCACGTCGCAATCGCCGCGCTCGCCGGCGCGGCGGATGGCGGCGGCGATCTGTGCGGCGGCGTCGCTGCCCTGGACCGCCACCGGGTAGATCACCACCGGGATGGACGGGAAGCGGCGCTTCAGTACCGTTAGGATGTCGCGGATCACCGCGCCGGTGGGCGAGGTGACGACACCGATGCAGCGCGGCAGCGCCGGCACCTCGCGTTTGCGCGCGGCGTCGAACAGTCCCTCGGCGGCGAGGCGCTGCTTCAGTTGATCGAAGGCGCGGCGCAGCGCGCCGTCGCCGGCCTCCTCCATGTGCTCGGCGATGAGTTGGAATTCGCCGCGCCCTTCGTACAGCGAGACCCGCGCCCGCAACAATACGTGCATGCCGTCCTGGGGACGGAATGGCAGGTGCATGTTGCGCTGGCGGAACATGGCGCAACGCACCTGCGCCGCCGGGTCCTTGAGTGAGAAGTAGAGGTGGCCCGATGCAGGGCGTGCCAGATTGGATAGCTCGCCCTCGATCCACAGCAGCGGGAAACTGCCTTCCAGCACTGCCCGCGCCTCGCGATTGAGGCGCGAAACGGTGAAGATGTCGCGGCCCGGTTTGTCGGGTGTTGTGGCCAGGGTGTAATCGGACATGCGGCTATTCTAGAGCTTATCGCGAAAATACAAAAAGAATTAACCGCGGGAGAGGCGGGATATGCCGGGGGCATTGGACCAAAAGAGTTCTGAATGGGTCTACACGCCAACCGGCAACGCGCCTGTGGGGCGGACTTCAGTCCGACAGCGCTGCCCGAGTTGCCGCAACCGCCGGGCTCATACCCAAGGGGCGCACGGGTCCGAGCCGCAATGGGATAGACACAGGCCGGCAC
Organism: Proteobacteria bacterium UBA3588; assembly: GCA_002376325.1. GTDB lineage: Bacteria > Pseudomonadota > Gammaproteobacteria > Thiohalomonadales > Thiohalomonadaceae > Sulfurivermis. The sequence continues at coordinate 15,740 of DFMR01000007.1, forward strand.
CGGGCCGGCCTGTGTGCGCGGGAATTACCTTAATTCTCCGTGGGTCTTTTGGTAGTACTCGACCTCGTGGGCGTGCTGCGCCACGGCAACCTGGCCCTGCTGGTCCGCCTTCTCGGCGAGCTTTATGGCCTGGGCGTAGTCCTCGGTCTTCTCCGCCGCCTTGGCCTCCTTGATCAGCTTGCCGGTGTCGCGCCATTCATAACCGACCGCGGCGGCCTGGGCTGTGCTGTGTTCGGCGGCGCTGATGGTGGCCGCCGCCTGACTGGCGGTTGCCTCCTTGGCCGGGGGCTGACTGGCGCAGCCGACGGCGACCAGGGTGGATGCAAACAGGGTCAGTAACGATTTCTTCATTATTCTCTCCTCCTTCGGGGTAAGCGCTGACGTCTACTATTCTATAGTGTTTTCGGGACGCACAATTGTTCCATCTCGGCGACAATCCGTTGCGTCCTGTTTACCGCCATCGGCATGGAACGTATAATGGCCCGTTTAACTTTCCCGCACTCCTTAAGGTGGATCGCCCATGCGTATTGTTCAGGAAGCCCTCACCTTTGACGACGTTTTGCTGGTCCCGGCGCACTCCCGCGTCCTGCCGAAAGAGGTGGATCTCAGGACCAAACTGACCCGCGGCATTACCCTGAACCTCCCTCTGGTCTCCGCCGCGATGGATACGGTGACCGAGGCGCGTCTCGCCATCGCCATGGCCCAGGAGGGCGGCATCGGCATCATCCACAAGAACATGACCGTGGAGCAGCAGGCCACCGAAGTACGCAAGGTCAAGAAGTTCGAGAGCGGCGTGATCAAAGACCCGATCACCGTGACGCCCGACACCAGTATCAGCGAAGTGCTGCAACTGACCAAGTCCTACGGCATCTCCGGCGTGCCGGTAGTGGACGCCAGCGGCCTGGTCGGCATCGTCACGCATCGCGACCTGCGCTTCGAGACCCGTCATGACGCCCCCGTCTCCACCATCATGACGCCGAAGAGCAAGCTGGTGACGGTGAAAGAGGGCGCCGACAAGGACGAGGTGAAGCGCGTACTGCACGAACACCGCATCGAGAAGGTGCTGGTGGTGGACGACGCCTTCCGCCTCAAGGGGATGATCACCGTCAAGGACATCCAGAAGGCCACCGACAAACCCAACGCCTGCAAGGACGAACACGGCCGGCTGCGCGTCGGCGCCGCCGTCGGCGTCGGTGCCGGCACCGACGAGCGCATCGCCGCCCTGGTCGAGGCCGGAGTCGACGTCGTCGTGGTCGACACCGCCCACGGTCACTCCCAGGGCGTGCTCGATCGCGTGCGCTGGGCCAAGACCAACTTCCCCGACCTGCAGGTCATCGGCGGCAACATCGCCACCGCCGCGGCGGCCCTGGCCCTGGTCGAGGCAGGTGCGGACGGCGTCAAGGTCGGCATCGGCCCCGGCTCCATCTGCACCACCCGTATCGTCGCCGGCGTCGGCGTGCCGCAGATCACCGCGGTGGCCAACGTGGCCGAGGCGCTGGAAGGGACCGGAATACCACTGATCGCCGACGGCGGCATCCGCTACTCCGGCGACCTCTCCAAGTCCATCGTGGCCGGCGCCTACTCGGTGATGCTCGGCGGTATGTTCGCCGGCACCGAAGAGGCCCCCGGCGAGGTCGAGCTATTCCAGGGCCGTTCCTACAAATCCTATCGCGGCATGGGTTCTCTGGGCGCCATGGCCTCGTCGCAGGGTTCGTCCGACCGTTACTTCCAGGAAGGCAACGATGCCGACAAGCTGGTGCCGGAAGGCATCGAAGGCCGGGTGCCGTTCAAGGGTCCGCTGTCGCCGGTCATCCACCAGCTGATGGGCGGCCTGCGCTCCTCCATGGGCTACACCGGCTGCGCCACCATCGACGAAATGCGCACCAAGCCCGAGTTCGTGCGCATCACCGGCGCCGGCATCCGCGAGAGCCACGTGCACGACGTGCAGATCACCAAGGAGGCGCCCAACTACCGCGTGTAGTTGCGGCTGCATTTTTGGAAAGTAGAAGCCACCCGCGAGGGTGTAATGCCAGTCAGTTAAGCTGACTGGCATTTTCATTTTTGGATTTCAGGTATGGATATTTCTGTGGACGGCGTTTGACGGCGCGGGGATAAGAGCGTTCGCGCCGGTGAGGCAAGACAAAGGCCGGAGCCATCGCCGTCATGTGTTTAATCACCTCAGGAATGCGGCCTGGGGAGACTGCGGGCATGAGGGTTAACTCCTTGATGAGAAAAGCGGCAGCCTGGGTAAAACTCAATTCGTTGGGTTCGATGCCCTTGAGGGAATAGGCCATCTGCGCCATCTGCAAGCGCAACAGATTGTAGGCCAGCAGTACGCCCCACAGCTCCTGGCGCACCATCCCGGGCAACTTGCTGCGCAGGGTCAGGCGGTTGTGCAGCGGATGCTGCTTCATCTCCCGATAGCCCAGCTCAATCTCCCAGCGGTAGGTATACAGGTCGACGATATCGGCGGACGGGTAGCGTCGGATGTCGGTCATCGAGGTCAGGATCTGCACCTGTTTGCCCTTGACGGTCTTGCTCAGCAGCCGGGCCTGAAGGGTGTGCGGTAGCCCCGGCCACTTCTTGCGCGCCTGGGGCGAGGTGGTCAACTCTACCAACGCATTGCCGGCACACAATTTTTCGACCACCCGGTACTGGGTTCCCTTCTTCAACGGCAGCAGCCAGTGGCGCTCGGTGCCTGTGCCCTGCCATTGGTGCAGCAACCCCAGGGAGTAGAAGCCCTTGTCGAACCGCGTCAGGGAGTGGTCGGGGGTTTCGTCGATAAGCTGGGGGGCCAGGGTCATCTCGTTTTCGGCCACGCTGTCGAGGGCGGCGGCGGTGAGCAGGTGACTGGTCAACTCCATCTGGCAGACCATGCGCACTTGGGGATAAGACGCCTCCCCCTGCTTGTTGGCGGTACGGGCGAAGGCGGCATTATTCTCCGGCGTATCCGGCGTGCGCCATACCACCCCATCGACCCCCAGCAGCCGCAGGCTGTGCCAGTGCGGATGCGGCGTCGCCCCATGCCAAAGGGGCTCTGCGTCTGCTCGAACACTTCCCGCACCGGCGCCTCGCCCAATCGCTGGCGGGCCTGGACCACGGCACTGGGCGCCACGAACGGCCGCTTGCCGGGCAGCAGGATATCCAGCTGATTGACGATGTGGCTCATCGGCAGATGCCGATAGAGCGCCATCCCCACCACGCTCCAGACCATCATCTCCAGCGGCAGACGACGCTTGCGCACTGTGACCGCGCCGCTCTTTTGCAGGCATTCGGTCAACAACTCCGGGCTGAGGACTTCCGAGAGGGTCCCGAAATGCTCTGGCGAAAAACCTTGGAGGCGGTCGAGGGCTTGGCTGAGGAACATAAAAAAATCCGGTGATCGTTTCGATCACCGGATTTTGATCTCATTTCCGACTCAGTCAACCACCCTTTTCACTTAACTGATCGGCATTACCC